>CABQQR010000007.1:0-118103 GCA_902466395.1 uncultured Collinsella sp. | reverse complement strand
CGAGCCGTCGGATGACTTGAAGAAGGGGGAGGCCTCGCGGCCTCCCCCTTTTTTGCGTTTACGGGGCGTAAATGACTCAATTACACCAGACGATCTTGTTGTTTTCGGTATTGAGCCTTTATTTAAAGAAAATAAATCGTATAACAAGGGCAACTGCTATGGCCGCAATGATCAAAAGCAGAATTGTCAGCTGATGCTGCTTGCGTCGTTTACTTGACGAAACGAAGATTGATTTTCCCTGTTTTGGCGTTTCGAGATAGCGAGCCGAATGCGTCAAGGTTTGCTTGGGTCGGGGCCCTCTTTGTTGATGAGCGGCGGATACTTTCATCGGCTCATCACTAGCTGCGCTGTTTTTAGATAGTGGTGCGTCTTTCAGATATACAGGGTCTCCCGAGGCGACGCCCATATGTTTACGTCCCGTTTGGGCATCCTCGAGCGTTTGATATCGGTTTCTCGTCACATAATCGGGCTCTGGGTCATTGATGGGCTCTTGCGAGATGTGGGGGCGATGGAACCGTGGCGGCTGCGTAGAAGTATCTTCGCCCTGCGTCGGCATAAACATATTGTTCTGGTTTTGGTCGTCCATGATGCCCTTTAGCTCGTTACCAACAACGTGTACGCGCTCATTGTAAGCCCCTTGTTATTTGTAGCTGCGAACATACTTGTTATTTAAGCTCTGGTTCAAAGAACCTTAACCTTACTAAAACCTGAGTCATACACACTTAGATATGCTTATAGTACTGGACTCAAAAAACTTTATAGTCGATGTATATATGAGCACTGGGTGGGCATATATAAGAGCGTCAAAAGAAGTCCCAAGCACCTAGAAGATGGCTCGGCAGTCCTTAAAAGGAGTGGTAAACATGGCAAGCATGGTTCCTTATCGTTCGGTTTTTGGCGTTCGTCCTTCTGCTAGCTCGCTGTTCGATCTGTTTGATGATATGACCGACCTTGCAAACAACTCGATTGCTTCCAAGGCGTTTCCCGTTGACGTTGAGGATAAGGGCGATGGCTACGAGGTCAAGGCGTATCTGACCGGTGTCGCCAAGGATGACATCGACGTTGAGCTCAATGAGGGTCGCCTGTCCATCAGCGTGAACGTCGAGGAGAGCGCCGAAAACGAGGGTAAGAACTTCCTCCAGAAGGAGTTTAGCTCGTACAGCGCGACGCGTGGCGTATATCTGAAGGACGCTTCGAGCGAGGGCCTCTCTGCAAAGTATGCTGACGGCATCCTCACCGTTACGGTTCCTAAGATCGTCGAGAAGAAGAACGTTACGAAGATCTCCATCGACTAACGATGGCTCTGCTTCAATCGAGAGTATGAGTTAAGGGGGGGGCTGGGAAGTGATTCCCAGCCCCCCCCCTTTGTTGTCTTGAGGGGCTATTGAATGGTTGTCGGTTGATACTGGCTTGCAGGGCGTATCGAGAGCTTCCGTGGCCCTTGAAGACGGGTGGCAGAACTGCCGAGTTCATCATCGAGACTTGCATCAAGCGCGTTGGCATAGCTTTTGACGGTAAGGCTTGGACGATTATTGTCCTGGCTGATATGCATGGCGATGAGCTGTTCGGTGCGATCGGTAACAAGTTCTCGCGCGGCTTCGGCGGCCTGGTTGTTGGAGAGGTGACCCTTTGTGGACAGGATGCGCTCCTGAAGAAAGCGTGGGTACGGTCCTTCGCGCAACATAGTTACATCGTGGTTGCTTTCGAGCGCGAGAACTCGACAGTCTTTGAGGATGCCCATGGCCTTGCTCGATAACTCTCCGGTGTCGGTGGCAAACCCAATGGAATCATCAAGAGCATTAAATCGATAGCCGACAGGATTGATGACATCGTGCGATGTTGAGTAGGTTTGCACGTGGATGCCGGCAATGGGGAGCGTGTCGCCGGGGTCAAATTCCTCTACAGGCAGGTGCGCGAGGTTTTCTTTGCATGAAAGGGTGTCCCTGCTGGCAAAGAGGGGACCATGCCAGTGCTTGCACCATACATCGAGCCCCTTGATATGGTCACCATGCTCATGGGTGATTACTAGAGCGGCGACGTCGTCTGCCGAGAGGCCAAGCTCCGCCATGCGTTTAAGTGTCTCGCGGCGGGACAGGCCATCATCGATCATGATGAGACCTTGCGGTCCCTCGATGAGCGCGCAGTTGCCTTTTGAGCCGCTGCCGAGGATATGAAGGTGCAGACGAGACATAAGATTCCAAAGGATACAATGGGTGCGAACGAATAGAGGAGGAAGCAAATGCCAACGGTATCTCAGCACTATGGACATCATGCCGCGCCGAGGACGGATAAGAGCGCCCTGGCAACGCGGCAGGCCGCTGCCCCCGTAGTGCTCATGGTATCAGGCGGTGCGGACTCGACGGCGCTGCTCCTTATGGCTTGCACATCAAAGTTGGATATCCAGGACGGGCGCGGCGTCGCTCCCATTGCGCGCGAGCGATTGCACGTGCTGCATGTAAACCATCATCTGCGCGGGGAGGCATCCGATGGCGACGAGGCCTTTGTACGTGACCTGTGCGCGCAATACGGCTTGCCGCTGTGTGTTGAGCATGCCTATTTTGATGACGAATCGGGCAATATCGAGGCTGCGGCTCGCGAGGTGCGCTATGCCGCGGTACGGAGATATGTTCGCGAACTTTGTGCCGAATCGGGCGCACCGCGGACGGCGGCTCGTATCTGTACCGCGCATACTTCGTCGGACCGCGCGGAAACATTTTTGATGAACGCCATTAAGGGGTCGGGCCCGGCTGGGCTTTCGAGCATTCCCCGTCGAAGGAATATCGTGGTGCGCCCCTTGCTTGACCTAACTCATGGCGAGCTCGTGAACTATCTGCAGGTGCATGGTCAGCCATGGCGGGAGGATGAGAGCAACGAGGACGTTTCGTACCTGCGCAACTATGTGCGCCACCGGGTGATGCCGGTGGTGGCACAGCGCAACGCGAACGTCTGCAAGACGATTGGTGCCGCTTGCGAGATCCTGGGCGACGAGGATGCGTTTTTGTCTCAGCTTTCGGCACAGGCGTTTCGAAGCTGTCTGCGCAAGGAAGTGTCGGGTGCGCTGGTCCTCGACGCGCGCCGCCTTGCTGCGGCCGAGGTGGTGATTGCGCGGCGCATGGTGCGACTGGCAATTAAGCGCATCGACCCCGATGCTCGGCCGGAGATGCGGCATGTGGAGCGCGTGCTCGCCTGTGTTGCCGAGGGTGCGGGCTCGGTCACACTCCCGGCGGGAATTGATGCGCGCGTGGAGTTTGGAATGCTGGCACTCAAGGCTCCGGTGGCGCGCGAGGGCTT
The DNA here is from genome assembly GCA_902466395.1 of uncultured Collinsella sp. GTDB lineage: Bacteria > Actinomycetota > Coriobacteriia > Coriobacteriales > Coriobacteriaceae > Collinsella. The sequence continues at coordinate 114,812 of CABQQR010000007.1, read as the reverse complement.
AGTTGCCGACTGGATTTCCGTTCCCGGGCGCCTGTCGTTGGGGGCGGGGCGTATGCTGGTGGCCGAGCCGATGGCCGTTGAGCCGGGATACGATGTCGTGCGTCGAGCCCGCGAGCTTGTGGCTGCCGGAGAGGTGGCCGCTATCGTGGATGCGGCAGCCTTGGGCTTTGCCGACCGCGATAGCGATCGGATGCTCGCTGGCTCGTGCGGAGAGATTCCCGCTGAGGCTCGATCGGCGCGCTTGTGGGTGGATAACCCTGTGCCGGGGGATGTGATGTGCCCGCTGGGAATGAGTGGTCGAAGCAAGAAAGTGTCCGACCTGCTCAACGAGGCGCGCATTCCCGTTTCCGAACGCTCTGGCGTGCCCGTGGTAAGAACGGCTCCGGGAGGAGCTGTGGTGTGGGTCGCGGGCGTTCGGGCCGACGAGCGTTTTAAATGCACGGCTGCAACGCGCGTGGCATATCTGCTCCGCGTAGTCGATGCGGAATAGCGCCTTGCGCCTACCATTCTGTGCGACGTTGACGGTATTCCTGCGCTGATGGCGCACGGGCTGGTAAATATACCCCGTGCGCTGCTAGAATGTGTAGTTCGCGTCCATACGGCGGTGTGTGGGCGATAAGCACAAGAAAGGGTTGTCATGGCTTCTCAACATCCGGATATCGAGAAGGTTCTGTTTACGCAGGAGGATATCGACGGTATCGTCTCTCGCCTAGGCGAGCAGATTACTCGCGACTACGCGGGTAAGGATCTGGTGCTGATTGCGGTCCTGCGCGGCGCCGTGGTCTTTATGGGCGACCTGATGCGCAAGATCGAGCTGCCGACCAACATCGATTTCATGGCTGTTTCGAGCTACGGCGACGGCGTGAAGTCCTCCGGCATCGTGCGTATCATTAAGGACCTGGATATCGACATCCGCGGTCGCGACGTGCTGATCGTCGAGGACATTCTGGACTCGGGCCTGACGCTCAAGTACCTGATGAAGAACCTCGAGAGCCGCAAGCCCGCTTCTCTGGAGGTTGCCGCCTTCCTGTGGAAGGACGTTGAGGACCGTACCTCGGCCGTCACGCCCAAGTATGTTGGAACCCATTGCCCCGATGCCTTTGTGGTGGGCTACGGCCTCGACTATGCCGAGCGCTATCGCAACCTTCCGTATCTGGGCATTTTGAAACCGGAGGTTTATTCGTAAGATGCCCGACGACCGTAACGATAACAATTCCCAGACTCCCCGGGAACCTAAGATCCCGGGGATGCCCGGAGGCAAGAAGCCCACGCGTACGGGCTGGCTGTATTTTATTTTGGCTTGCGCGCTTCTGGGCTATGCCTTCTTTAACATGGGCTCCGGCTTTGCCAATTCCAGCAATACCGTAAATCTCGCGACGAGCGAGATGGTCAACGCCATTAAGCAGGATCGCGTCGAAGATTTGACCTATACGGTTCAAGACGGAAGCGTGGCGGGCCATTACTGGAAGACAAAAAAGGACAAGGGCGACACGAGCGAGCTCAAGAGCTTCTCATCGACCTATGTCGGCTCCGATTCGCTTGCCGAGCTTATGGCAGAGCACCCCGATACCAAGTACATCGTCAACACCAATGACCCCGATTTTTGGGCCGACTTTGCGATGAGCGCGCTGCCGACGATTGCCCTGATCGCCATCATGTTCTACTTTATGCGCCAGATGATGGGCGCCAACAACAGGAACATGCAGTTTGGCAAGACCAACGCCAAGACCAACGAGGCAACGCGCCCCAAGGTCAAGTTTGAGGATGTTGCCGGTGTAGACGAGGCAGTCGAGGAGCTCGAGGAGATCCGCGACTTTTTGAGCGATCCGGACCGCTATCGCAAGCTGGGCGCCAAGATCCCGCGCGGTGTTTTGCTGGTGGGCCCTCCGGGTACCGGTAAGACGCTGCTGGCCAAGGCCGTTGCCGGCGAGGCCGGTGTGCCGTTCTTTAGCATCTCGGGCTCCGACTTTGTCGAGATGTTCGTGGGCGTCGGCGCCAGCCGCGTGCGCGACCTCTTTAAGGAGGCCAAGTCTCAGGCCCCGTCGATCATCTTCATCGATGAGATTGATGCCGTGGGACGTCAGCGCGGAGCCGGCTTGGGCGGCGGCCACGACGAGCGCGAGCAGACGCTCAACCAGCTGCTGGTCGAGATGGACGGTTTTGAGGAGAGCGAGTCGGTCATCCTGATCGCCGCCACCAACCGCCCCGACATTCTGGATCCGGCGCTGCTGCGTCCCGGCCGTTTTGACCGTCAAGTTACGGTCGACCGTCCAGACGTAAAGGGCCGCGAGCAGATCTTGCGCGTGCACGCCGAGAACAAGCCGATGGACGAGGACGTTAAGTTTGAGAAGCTCGCCCAGATGACCGTTGGCTTTACCGGCGCCGACCTGGCGAACTTGCTCAATGAGTCTGCACTGTTGGCTGCCCGCCGTCATCGTTCTGTGATTTCGATGGACGAGGTCGAGGAATCGATGGAGCGCGTGATTGCCGGACCGCAGCGCAAGGGTCGCGTGATGACCGAAGCCGAGCGCACCACGATTGCCTACCACGAGAGCGGCCACGCTTTGGTGGGTCACATCCTGGAGCACTCCGATCCGGTCCACAAGATTTCGATTGTCAGCCGCGGCCAGGCTTTGGGTTACACGCTGCAGCTTCCGCAGGAGGATCACTTCCTCAAGACCAAGAACGAGATGCTCGACGAGCTTGCCGTGTTCTTGGGCGGCCGCGTTGCCGAGGAGCTCATGTGCGACGACATCACGTCGGGCGCGAGCAACGATCTGGAGCGCGCAACCAAGATGGCGCGCGAGATGGTCACGCGTCTGGGCATGAGCGAGGAGCTGGGCACGCAAGTGTTTGGCGAGGCACAGCATCAGGTGTTCCTGGGTCGCGATTACGCCGATCACCAGGATTACTCCGAGGAGACGGCGCGTCGCATCGATATCGAGGTTCAGCGCATCATGCGCGAGGCCCATCGCCGTGCGGTCGAGATTCTGGATGCCCGTCGCGATCAGCTCGATCTGATGGCGAAGGTGCTGCTCGAGCGCGAGACCGTCGAAGGCGACGCCGTGAATGCCCTGCTCGACAACGAGTGGGACGCTTACCTTGAGCGCGAGGGCGATATCCTGGCGGCCAAGGAGGAGCGCAACGCCAAGGCTGCCGGTATGCCGACCAAGAAGCGTGCGCCTCGCATGAGCGAGGAGGAGCTTGCGGCAGACGCCGCGGCTTTTGCGCAGGCGGCCATGCAGGAGGATGCCGACGTCGCGTCTGAGGATGCCGGAGATGGCAATGCCGCCAACGCTGACGGCAACACCGACGCCGACAAATAGTTCTTGTAGCGAAAGCCTCCGCGGGGAAACCTGTGGAGGCTTTTCTTTTAAGCGATATGTTGATTGGGGACAGACTTAAATGAGCGTTTTCACGCATTTAAGTCTGTCCCCAATCAACATTGCTGCGGCACTTTGCTCAGCTAAAGCGTACAATAGCGCCTATGCGAAAGGGGAGCAGATGATCAACGAAAGTATGTATGCTCGCGGTGCGGAGAGCTCCATCATCCGTGAGATCTTTAGCTATGGCCTTGAACGCAAGGCGCAGATCGGTGCAGAGAACGTATTCGATTTTTCGCTGGGTAACCCGAGCGTTCCGGCACCTGCCGCCGTGGCTGAGTCCATTAAGAAGGCCTTGGAACTGCCGAGCGACCAGCTGCATGGATACACGCCTGCACCGGGTCTGCCGCAGTGCCGTACCGCCGTGGCCGAATCGCTCAACCGCCGCTTTGGCACGAGTTATGAGGGCAAGGACGTCTTTATGACGGTGGGTGCCGCGGCTTCGCTCACCTGCACGCTCAACGCCGTTACGAACCCGGGCGACGAGGTCATTGTTATCGCCCCGTACTTTCCGGAGTATCGCGTGTGGATCGAGAAGGCCAGCTGCACATGTGTAGAGGCGCCTGCCGATGAAGACACGTTCCAGCTGAGCGTGGACAACGTGCTCAAGGCGATCAGCGATAAGACGACTGCCGTCATCATCGACTCGCCCAACAATCCGACCGGTGCCGTGTATACGCGCGACACGCTGACGCGACTGGCCAATGTTTTGCGCGAGGTCAACGCCAAGCGCGATCCCGAGAATCCGATTGTCCTCATCTCGGATGAGCCGTACCGCGAGATCGTGTACGGTGCCGAGGTGCCTTGGGTACCCTCGATCTACGAGAACACCGTGGTGTGCTACTCGTATTCTAAGTCGCTGTCGCTGCCGGGTGAGCGCGTGGGCTGGATCTTGGTTCCCAACACCAATCCGCAGGCTGCGCGTCTGATGCCGGCTGTTGCGGGTGCTGCCCGTACGCTGGGTTTTGTATGCGCACCGGCACTCTTCCAGCGCGTGATTATCGATTGCATCGATGAGCCGAGCGATATCGAGGCTTATGCCCGCAACCGCACGGCGCTCACCGACGCATTGACGGAGTACGGCTACACCTATGTTGAGCCGGATGGTGCTTTCTACCTGTGGGTGAAGGCGCTCGAGCCCGATGCGAATGCGTTTTGTGAGCGCGCAAAGAAGTATGAGTTGCTTGCGGTTCCCTCGGACAGCTTTGGTATGCCGGGTTGGTTCCGCCTGGGCTATTGCGTGAGTTACGAAACGATCATCAATTCGCTACCCGCTTGGAAACGGTTGGCGGACGAGTATCGTTAAAAGTAAAGCGCTCTGCCTACAATGTTTTACGTGAAACGGGGTTTGGTGTTAAGCCGGACCCCGTTGTCATGAACGTTGTGTCTTTGGGATGGAGTGGTTTTACGACTATCGAAAGCTATGCGTACAATGAATATACGCGACGGCCATACTGGACAAGGAGACCCGATGCCCTACCTTCTTTCTTGTGATATTCATACTCATACGATGTTCTCTGCGCATGCGTACTCAACCATCGAGGAGAACATCTATTGGGCGGCAGAGCGCGGCCTTCAGGTGCTCGGTTCAGCCGATCATTTAAGCTCGATGGTTACGCCTTGTCCCAATGACCTGCGCAGTTTCCAATTCTTTATTAACCAGGATATCTGGCCGCGCATTTGGAGCGGCGTGCTGGTGCTTCGCGGCGCCGAGGCCGATATCGTTTCGCTGGACGGCAGCTTGTTTGGCGAGGACATTCCCGTTTCGCTCGATATCGCCGGCGATTCGTATAGTCGTGAGCATTCGCTGTTCGATTTGGTGACGCGTAATTTGGATTATTTGGTGGCAAGCGTGCATAACCCGCAGCTCGCTGAAGGCGCGACGCTCGCCCAGACGACCGAGATGTACATCAATGCCCTGGAGCACCCCAAGGTGTTCATGCTTGGGCATACGGGTCGTACGGGCGTGCCGTTCGATATCGATGAGGTGCTGTTGGCGGCCAAGGCCAAGCACAAGATCATCGAGATCAACAACCATAGTCTTGAGCATGGCACGGATGCCGAGCATTGGAACGTGTGTCGCAAGATTGCCGAGCGCTGCGCCGAGCTGGGCGTGGGGATCGGTGTCTCGACCGACGCACACATTGGTATGGCCATTGGCAAGCTCGACCAGGCGCGCAAGATGCTCGACGAGATTCACTTCCCGTTGGATTTGATCGTGACGCGCGATCGCGAGACGCTGCTGCGCGAGATGGCGGCAGCCGGCGTGTGCGACCTGCGCAAGGGGATGTAGCGGAGTTCATAAACCAAGCGAAGGGGGCAGTCCAGACGGGCCGCCCCCTTTCTTGTGCCGGTGGATTAGCGGCGCTCGAGGACCGCGACGGTCTCGGTGTGGTCGGTATGAGGGAACATGTCGACCGGCGTGATCTTGAGCAGGCGATAACCTCCGTCGAGGAGCTGGTGTAGGTCGCGCTCTTGGGTGACGGGGTTGCAGCTGATATAGGTGATGCGGCGCGGCTTAAGTGCGCAGGCGGCTTCGAGGAACTCGGGGGTGGAGCCGGCGCGCGGCGGGTCGATGGAGAGAACGTCAACGCGCTCGTTGTTATCGGCAGCGTCCAGGATGTAATCGGTGGCGTCGTCGGCCATAAACCAAGCGCTGCGGGTGAGGCCGTTGAGCTCGGCATTGCGGCGTGCGTCGGCAATGCCCGCCGGGTTGCGCTCCACACCGAGCAGCATGATTCCGATACCCTTGTTCTGGGCTTCTTTAGCTGCGCAAAGACCGATGGTGCCGCTGCCGCAGTAGGCATCCATAAGCACATCGTCCTGGCGCAGATCCATGCCATCGATAGCGAGCTGGTAGAGCAGCTCGGTCTGCTGCGGGTTGGTCTGGTAGAACGCGGTAGGGGAGATATCGAATTCGCAACCGAGCAGCTGGTCGCGCATGCACTCGGCGCCATAGACGATGCGAGTCTCCTCACCCAAGATGGCGTTACCGGGGCGTCCGTTGATGTTTTGGGCAACGGTGACGATATGCGGATCGAGTGCGGCGACAGCCTCAAAGAACTCCTGCGCATGCGGCAAGTCGCGCTGAGCGGTCACGAGGGTGACCATAATCTGGTCGGTACGCCAACCGCAGCGGACGACGGCATAGCGGAGCAAGCCCAGATGCTTGTCCTCGTTAAAGGCGGGAATGTGCAGGCGCTCAGCTTCACGCGCGATGCCGTTAAGAATCTGTCGGGCGCCCGGTACCTCGACGGGGCATTCGGGCACGGCAACGATTCTGTGCGAACCGCGCTCAAAGAAGCCGCAGCGGACAGCGCCCTCCTTACCGGGAGCAAAGGGAGTGGCAGCCTTATGACGAAAACCACGCGGCGTAGGATACTTGCCCGGGTCGCCCAAGGTGACGCCCATACCGCGAATGGGGTCGACGCTAATACCCTCGCGCTCGCAAAGAGCAGCAAAAAGCTCCTCCATAGCAGCCTGCTTAGCTGCCAACTGCTTTTTATAAGGACGATTGAGCGCCGTGCACCCACCGCAAGCTTTCATGATCGAACAGGGAGACTTGGGGTCCACAACCTTACGCGCAGACGAAACCGGATCTTTATGCGAGCGCTTGGAGCGAGTCTGAGATGCCTTATCCTCGCTCCGACGAGAACTGGGGCGCTTGGCCTTAGCCTTGCCCTTGGTCGATTTGCTTTTTGCGGCTTTAGAAGACTTGGATTTCGTAGAAGATTTCTCCTCCTTTGACCCCTCAGCCGCTTCCACCAAAGCACGACGAGCCCTACGCTCCGCACGAGATTCTGCCATCAATAACTCCACTAATTCATAAATTTAAGCTGCAAGTATTGTACCGTGCCAAGCCAGCAGACGATATGCAAGCGGTTTATTCGTGCCAGTGATAAGCCCAACGACGGGTGCCCGCCGCGTGAGGGGTGTGGGGGTTAAGTTTATCGCGAGTTCCGCACGAACAGGAGGCCACTTAATGTGGCCTCCGTCGTGAGCAGGACTGTAGAGCAGGAAACTTAACCCCCACACCCCTCACGCGGTGGGCAAACTCGCCTTGTACTCTATCCCACTAAAGTGTATGATTCTGAACGTTACATGACTCACTTTACCTAACTAAAGTGCTATCGAGGGGGAATACCATGAATACCGATATGTCTCGTCGTCAGTTTGTTGGTCTAGCCGGCTCGCTCGCCACGGTGCTCGGCCTTGGTCTTGTCGGCTGCGGCGGTGGTGCTGGCAAGGGCTCCGCTGCTGGTTCTGCCGCGGCCAAGGATGTGAAGGGCGCCGCGGAGTCCAAGAAGCTCGTGGTGGGCTTTGACAAGTCCTACCCTCCGTACGGCTTTGTGGGCGATGACGGCGAGTACACGGGCTTTGACCTTGACCTTGCCAAGGCCGTTGCCGATAAGCAGGGCTGGGATGTCGATTACGAGGCCATCGATTGGGATGCCAAGGACACGCTGCTCAACTCCGGCGCCATCAACTGCATCTGGAACGGCTTTACCATGGAGGGCCGTGAGGACGGCTACACGTTCTCCGAGCCGTACATGCTCAACGAGCAAGTGCTCGTGGTCAAGAAGGACGCGGGTATCAAGAGCTGGGACGATCTCGCTGGCAAGACCGTGATCACTCAGACCGATTCCGCTGCGCAGGATGTGCTCGAGGGCGACCAGAAGGATCTGGCCGCGACGTTTGCCACGCTCGATACCATCGGCGAGTACAACACGGCCTTTATGCAGCTCGAGAGCGGCGCGGTCGATGCCGTGGCTTGCGACCTTTCGATTGCCCAGTATCAGCTTGCCGCCAAGCCCGATGCCTATACGCAGCTCGACAAGCCGCTGTCCAGCGAGCACTACGCCGTTGGCTTTAAGAAGGGCGACACCAAGTCCGCCGATGCCGTGACCGAGTCGCTCAAGGCGCTCTACGAGGACGGCACGGTCAAGGACCTGTGCGACAAGTATGCAGAATACGGTCTTTCCTTCGACAACTGGGTTCTCAAATAACGGCTTTCCCAGGCACCCGATCTTGCCGCTCAAACCGTCGCTCGCGTACAAAAGTACGCGTCGCTCCTCTTTCGCGGCAACCTCGGGCACCTGGAAAACCCGTATGAATCTTGCGGCTCCAACCCTCCTCGCGTACCAAAGTACGCTTCGTCGGGCTTGTCGCTCGCAATCTTGGGCACTGTGCCTATTTGAGAGTAAAAACCGCTGTACTGTTGCTGTGAAAGAGAGGGTAGGTTGTCTATCCAAGTCATGATGCAGATGCTTGGCCAAGGATTCTTGGTCAGTTTGCAGCTGTTTGTGCTGACGCTGCTGGGGTCGATTCCGCTGGGAATCCCCGTGGCGTTTATGCGCATGAGCAAAATTGCGCCGCTTCGTTGGATCGCGCGCATCTACATTTCGGTCATGCGCGGTACGCCGCTCATGTTGCAGATGTTTGCCATCTACTTTGCCCCGTACTACGTGTTTGGCATTTCACTCACGCCCGATTCCAAGTGGACGGCGTGCGTCGTGGCGTTCATCATCAACTACGCCGGTTACTTTGCCGAGATCTATCGCTCGGGCCTGCAGTCCATTCCGCGCGGTCAATACGAGGCTGCCGAGGTGCTGGGCTACTCGCGCATGCAGACGTTTCTGTATATCGTGATGCCGCAGGTCGCCAAGCGCATTTTGCCGGCGATGGGCAACGAGATCATCACACTGGTCAAGGATACGTCGCTGGCATTTGCCATTGGCGTGGGCGAGATGTTCTCGACGGCCAAGGCGCTGGTCGCCTCGCAGGTGAGCATGGTGCCGTTTGCAATCGCGGCGCTGATTTACTGGGTCTTTAACTTCGTCGTCGAGATGCTGCTTGGCGCTGCCGAAAAGCGACTTGACTACTACCACGACTAGCCTGTTCCGTCGTGCTTTTCAAACACATGGAGGTTCCCGTGTCCGGAACGGTAATGAATATAGCGAACGCACGCAAGGCGTTTGGCGGCAATGAGGTGCTCAAGGATATCTCGCTCGAGGTAAAGCGTGGCGAGGTCGTGGCGATTATCGGGCCTTCGGGCGGCGGTAAGTCCACGCTGCTGCGCTGTGCCACGCTGCTCGAGACGCTCGATGGTGGCTCGCTCTCGTTTGGCGACCTTGCCGTCGCGACGGATGCGGGTTCGGGCGCGGTGTACGCAAAGGGCGATGTACCTAAACAGGCGCGCTCGCGGTTTGGTCTGGTGTTTCAGAACTACAATCTGTTCCCGCACTATACCGTGATGAAAAACATCACCGATGCACCGATCCGCGTGCTTAAGCGCCCGCGCGAGCAGGCGGAGGCCCGCGCACACGAGCTTATTGCACAGATGGGGCTTACGGGCAATGAGAACAAGGTGCCATGTGAGCTTTCGGGCGGCCAGCAGCAGCGCGTGAGTATTGCCCGCGCCCTGGCGCTCGACCCGGAAATCTTGTTCTTTGATGAGCCGACCTCGGCGCTCGATCCAGAGTTGACGGCCGAGGTGCTGCGCGTCATTAAAGACCTCGCCGCGCAGAATATGACGATGGTGATCGTGACCCATGCGATGCAGTTTGCGCGCGATGTTGCCGACCGCGTGGTCTTTATGGACGGCGGCCGCATTGTCGAGGAGGGTCCTGCCGAGCAGGTTATCGACCATCCGCGCGAGCAGCGCACGCGTGAGTTCTTGAGCCGTATCGAGGGATAGACTCAGGTATTTACTCAACTATTAATTGAGGCAATTGAGGCGAAGCCGCCGCAGGTCTTACGGTCTGTGGCGGCTTTTTGTTTGCATCGACGGGGTTCAATAATTGCCCCACAAGCTTGTCTCTTCCTCTCGCCGCCTGTATTCATACGTGTGCCGAAAGGTATGCATGGACAGCCGTCCGTGAGGGTAGGGTGGTGGCATAGGACATTTGGAGGGTGAGTCGGCTCGGCTGCCGACCATGCTGCTCCCGGGACGGCACCGACCGCGAACTCTCCCCGTTGGCGTCGCGCATTGCGCGCGGCCCTGCAAGGAGGTCATCATGGGTGCTCCCAAGACCGGCAATGTAAGGAACGTGGTGCTCGTAGGCCAAGGCGGGGTGGGCAAGACTTCACTCGCCGAGGCCATGCTCCACCTTTCCGGCAAGACCGCCCGCCTGGGCGGCCACGACGGCACCAAGCCTACGCTCGACTATGACCCCGAAGAGGTCAAGCGTGCATTTTCCATCTCGACGACCATTGCGCCGATCGACTGGAAGGGCGCGCGCATCAATGTGCTCGATGCCCCGTGCTATCCCGATTTTATCGGCGACGCCTTTGCCGCGATGAGCGTCTGCGAGACGGCTCTGTTTGTGGTCGACGCCGAGGCCGGCCCGCAGCCTACGACGGTTAAGCTCTGGTATGCCGCCGAGGACCTGCGCCTGGCGCGTGCGGTGTTCGTAAACCGCCTGTCGCGCTCCGAAGCCAGCTTTGCGACCACGATGGACCTGCTGCAGGAGCGCTTTGGCACGCGCCTGGGCGCCGTGACCCTTCCCTGGGGCGAGGGCGAGGACTTTGACGGCATCATCGACCTGGTGCGCATGAAGGCGCGCCATTGCAACGGCACCGAAGCCGTTGAGTCGGAGATTCCCGAGGAGTATCGTGCCCAGGCCGAGGAGGCCCATGACCATCTGTGCGAGCTGGTGGCCGAGGCCGACGACGAGCTGATGATGAAGTACTTGGAAGGCGAGGAGACGCTGACGCAGGAGGAGCTTGAAGGCCTGTTGTCGAAGGCGATCGCCGAGCGCATCTTTGTGCCGGTCTTTGCGGGCGATTGCATTAAGGAGCAGGGCGTCAACTCACTGATGGATGACATCGCCACATACTTCCCGGCGCCGACCGACTATGGCGAGATGCCGCTCATCGACGGTGATTCGCTTAAGATCTCGAGCGACGATGACCGTCCGGTGGCGTTTGTGTTTAAGACCCTGGCCGATCCGCAGCAGGGCCGCATCAGCTTTATCAAGGTGCTGACGGGCACGCTTGAGCCGGGCATCGAGCTGATCAATGCGCGTACGCGCAAGGGCGAGCGTCTGGCTCACCTGTATGTGATGTGTGGCCGTGACATGACCGAGGTCGGTCACGCTTATGCCGGCGATATCATTGTGGCTCCCAAGCTGGCGGCCGAAACGGGCGATACGCTCTCGATTACCGGCAAGGTCGAGGCTGCGGCGTTTAAGTTCCCCAACTCGCAGTACCGCATCGCCATCGAGGCCGAGAATCGCGGCGACGAGGAGAAGCTCTACACGTTTATCGAGAAGGCTTGTAAGGCCGATCCGACCATGAGCATCGACCGCGACGAGGAGACCGGTCAGACCATCATTTCCGCCGTGGGTGAGGCGCAGGTTTCGGTCCTGCTCAATCGCCTTGAGGACCGCACCAAGGTCGTGGCCAAGAGCGTGCCGATCCGCATTCCGTATCGCGAGACCATCCGCCGCACGGCAAGCGCCCAGGGCCGCCACAAGAAGCAGACCGGCGGTGCCGGTCAGTATGGCGACTGCTGGCTGCGCGTTGAGCCGCTCATTGGGCCCGACGGCACGAGCGATGGCTATGAGTTTGTGGACGAGGTCGTGGGCGGCCGCATTCCGCGCTCACTGATCCCCGCCGTGGACAAGGGTGTCCAGGAGACCATGAAGGACGGCATCATTGCCGGCTACCCGCTTACGGGCATTCGCGTGGCTGTGTACGATGGCTCGTATCACAGCGTCGACTCCAACGAGATGGCGTTCCGCGCGGCGGCTCGCATCGGCCTGCGCAAGGCATGTGCCGATGCCGACCCGGTGGTGCTGGAGCCCATCGAGGAAATCACGGTGACTATCCCCGAGAGTTACGCCGGTGCTGTAATGGGCGACATCTCGGCCTCGCGCGGTCGCGTGACGGGCATGGAAACCGATGAGCGCGGCGATACCGTGGTCATTGCCCAGGCGCCGCTGGCCGAGCTGACGGATTACTCGACGCGTCTGCGCTCTATCACGCGCGGCACGGGCGACTTTACCATGAAGCCTGCAGGCTATGAGCAGGTTCCCTATGACGTTCAGGCCAAGCTGGTCGAGCGCTATGAGGAGGGCCGCGCCAAGTAGCGCGTGGCGTTGCCCGCAACATGCATGCCGATGCAAGGGCCGCTCTGGGCAATCCAGGGCGGCCCTTTTTGATCCCTGGGGGACGGAGGAAAACGGATCATTTTAGGTTTTTGGGGCAGCCTGGTCGGCGCTAGTCTCCGGATGTCTGGTTGCGGCCGGTGGCGTAGTCGATCTGCACATGCGGCTGCAGGTTGTAGCAGTACACGTGGAAGCGCAGGGTCTTGCCGTGGTCCTCGACCGATTGCGCCTCAAGGCGCACGCCGCGGCAGACAAGTTCCTCTTCGTTGTACATGGGCGTGACGCGGTAGAGCACATGGTTGCCTGTGTCGTGGATGTAGCCGAGGATCTGCTCTTCAAACGGCAGCATGCCCGTTTCGTTGAGATAGCGCGTGCCGGTGAGCAGATTCTTGCGGTTGGCGTTTTCGCCGCAGAGCGACCAGGCGATAAGGTGGCAGCGGTTGTAGAGGCTCTGACCCGGAATAAAGTCGTAGCGCTGCTGGTGCCACCCGGCGGGATGGATACGCGAGATATCGCCGCGCTTGCCCTGACCGAGCGATTCGGGGCCCACACAGGCGAGCGCTTTGCGGGTGCGGCCCAGGCTGTCGAGTTTGGAGAACTTCTTAAAGCAGCCCTCTTCGGTGGCGCGCTCGTATTCATCGAGCGTGAACGACGGTGTGCCGAGCGGGTGCGTGCTGTCGGCGCGAAGGGCAACGTAGGGGTTGCCGGCGTAGTCGGGAATGCTGCTGAGATATACGCCGCGGGCGCGGTCGAGATCGGGGTTTTCGACCTCGTCGATGGGGGTGACGTTTGAAGAGGCATCGTCAGCGGTGTCGGTCGTGGCGGATTCAGAGCCATCGCCGGAGTCCTGATCATCTTCGGAGTCCGTGGAGCTCGCTGTTCCCGATTCGAGCCGGGCGACCAAGTCCGCTTCGTCGTCGGTGCGGTTGGGGCTCTCGCTTTGCTTCTCGGCCAGAGCAGCCGCCTGCTCATCGCTTTGCGGCGAGAGCAGCTTGGGCGCTCCGTCGAGCGATCCCGTAAACAGCGCAAACCCCAGCACCACGGCGGTGCCGATGGAGAGTACTTGCTTGTAGGCGGACTTGCGCGACATTGAGGCTCCTGGATGGACGGTTGGGAATCTACCAGTCTAGCAGGAGACGCCGCAGACAGTTTTGCCGAACAGATTCTTAAAGATTGGGGAGGCGCGCTATCGGTCCATTTGTCCCAGAAGGGACTGCGATGGTTGGGATGTGCGGGGCTATCCGACGTTTCCCAAGATAAAACTTACCAAAATAAACCAGTCCCCTTTTGGCAGGTCAGTTAACGCAGTTCAGGTTGAGGACGCGCGAGCGAGCAGGTTCCGGGTGCGGCAAGGTGACGTGAAACAAGCGGGCGCTGACCTTTTGGTCGCGCCCGTGCAGTTGAACGTCAGATTGCCGTGCCCGGGGCCTGCGCAGCGCCGAGCGGTTACGCCGTTTGTAAAACGGCGTAACTTAAAGATTCATGTTGCCGTGGATGTAGGGGGCGACCTCGGGGGAGATGTGTCCGCAGCCTAGGTTGCGCAGCGCGGACTCGATGGCGGCGGGAAGCGTGGCCTTGCCCTCGTCGTTGACCGCGGTGCTGCCGAGGGCGGCGATCTTGGCGACGTCTGCCGGCGCGGCCTCGATATGCATGCAGCCGCCGACGAGGCGTGCGCGGACCTGGTCCAGGCCAAGGTCGTGTAGGTAGTCCTCACAGGTGCGGATTACATCGACCTTCTCGCGCGTGAGCTCCTCGCCCGTGGGGACTCGCGTGGCCAGGCAGGCTCCTGCCGGCAGGTTCCAGACGGGGTATCCCCAGGCGCGTAGCAGCTCGCGCTCCTCGTCCTTGGTAAAGCCGACCTCCATAAGCGGCGAGCGCACGCCGAGCTCCTGGGCGGCGCGCATGCCGGGGCGGTAGTCGCCGCGGTCGCTTGCGTTGCTGCCGTCGATGACGGTGGGAAAGCCCAGCGACTTGGCGTGGTTGACGATGGCGGTAAAGCCGGCGCGCTTGCAGTGGTAGCAGCGGTCGGCGTCGTTGCAGGCTACCTGGGGGAGCTGCAGCTGATCGACCGAGAGGTTGAGTACGGGAAGCTTAAAATGCGGCCCCTCATCGGCCTGCCCGTCAACCGCCCGCTCAAACGAAGCCTGCTCGGGCGTGCCGATGAGCGGCGTGGTGAGGTGAACGAGAAGCGTGCTGGCGGGCATGATGCGGGCGCAGACCGCGGCCAAAAAGCTGCTGTCGACGCCACCGGAAAAGCCGATGGCGACGCGTCCGTATGCTAAAAGCAGCTGCTCGAGCGCTGCGAGTTTGTCCTGAAGCCCCTCTGCGGGTGCGGTGGTGTCTGAAAGCATAAGTCGATCCTTGCCGTTGAGTACTCGGTCGAAAACTATAATCCTGCCGAGTCGCTTGTCATAAGACTTCTATCTATGTAACGAAAGTGCAATATGCTATATACGTTATATACAAGTTTACAGGTGCGGTAAAGTTGCGGGAGTACAGCAGCGCGAAGCGATGGGGGACCGATATGATCAAGGCCGTTATTTTTGACATGGACGGAACGCTGGTCGATACCGAGCGTTTGGGTATCAAGGCGTGGAAGGCGGGCGCGGCCGAGCTGGGATTCGCGATTGATGATGCGCTGATCCATCAGTTTATCGGTCGCACGCTGCCCGATGTCATGGAGATCCTTGATGAGCATTACGGCAGCTGCGAAACCGCTGAGGCAATCTATCGTCGCCATAGGGAGATTCGCGACGAGATGGTCAAGACCGATCTGGAGCTTAAGGACGGTGCCGCCGAGTGCCTCGACGAGCTGCTGGCTGCGGG
The DNA here is from genome assembly GCA_902466395.1 of uncultured Collinsella sp. Lineage (GTDB taxonomy): Bacteria > Actinomycetota > Coriobacteriia > Coriobacteriales > Coriobacteriaceae > Collinsella. The sequence goes on along the minus strand of CABQQR010000007.1, from coordinate 99,493 downwards.
CTATCACGTGGGTCTTGCGACGTCATCGCGCCACGTTACGGCCGAGCGCAACCTCAAGACGGTTGGCCTCTTTGACAAGTTTGAGACGGTGACCTGCGGCGAGGACGTCGTGCGCGGCAAGCCCGACCCCGAGATGTACCTGCTCGCCTGCGAGCGCGCGGGCTTTGCCCCCGAGGAGTGCGCCGTGGTCGAGGACTCACGCAACGGTTGCGTCTCGGGCATCACGGCCGGTTGCCATGTGTTTGCCGTTCCCGACATCGTGCCGCTGCCGCAGGACGTGGTGGACGGCTGCGAGGCTGTGCTCGATACGCTGTTCGATCTGACAGCCGCGGTCAAGGTCGTGTGTTAGCGTTCGCACGCGAGTCGCCATGCCCCGCGCCCGATCCCGCAGGACGGCGACGGCAACGGCGCCCGCGCGGAGGCACTGTTCTAAAAAATGGAATTGAATCCATTTTTGCAAAAAAGCTAATGAAAAATGGATTACATTCCATAAAAATCCGTAGCCGCAGGTTCGGCTAAACGGGGAAGGCCCGTGGGGTCAGCAAAAACGCCGCAGCGGGGCTGTTTCCGTTGCGGCGTTTTTTTGTTACAGGTAGGCGCCCAGGTTGATGTCGGTTGTCGGGACTATGGGTTGGCCCGTCGGATGCGGCTTGGCATTTTGGGTGCTTACGCGCTCGAGCAAGAAGGGACGCACGATTTCCTGACGGTTGATGTCCTCGGTGGCCGGGACCGTGGTGACGGTGCGCGCGGCGGAGCCGATGCGGACTCGTTTGGTCTTGGCGGCAGGTTTATCCTCGATTTGTTCCATGAGCAGCTGCACGCCCTTGCGGCCAATCTCGTAGCCTGGGGGTGCTACCGTGGTGAGCGGGACCGATCCGCTCCAAGCGAGCGGGTTGCCGTCGCAGCCGGCCACGCGGACCTGGCCGGGGACGGAAATGCCTTTGTCGGTCAGCGCCGAGATAACGCCCGAGGCCAATACGTCGGTCAGGCCGATGACAAAATCGGGGCGCTCGTCAGCAGGGCGTTCGGCAATCTGGGTACCGATGCTGTAGCCGTCGGCTGCGGTATTCCACTCCCCGGCATCGATGACCTCAATTTTGATATCAGGATGCAGGGCAAGTGCCTTGTGGATGCCAAGGACGCGCAGGCCGAGCTGCATAAATGCCGCTCGGCCCACAACGGTGATATGGCGTGCGCCGCGGGCGATGGCGAGCTCGGCGATAATACGCCCCTGTGCCTCGTTGTCGGCGGCCACGTAGTAACCGGGCTCGGAGCAATGGATGTCCAGATAGACGATCGGCACGGGCATCTTGGTCATAGCGGGGTGCCAGTCGGGGGACGCCATGGGCTGAACCATGACGCCGGACATCTGCGTGCCCATAAAATAGCGCAGGTAATGATCCTCGAGAATATCGTCGTTATCGGCATTGGCGATGAGCAGATCGTAGCCGTGCTTGCGGGCCTCGTTGTGGGCGCCGCTGGCGATTTGGAGCGAAAAGCCGTGGTCGAGACGGGGGAGCACCAGGCCAAAGGACTTGGTGGCGCCGCCCGCGAGCTGACGAGCGCTTTGGTTGGGCAGGTAGCCCAGGCGATTGATGGTCTCGTTGATGAGCCTGAGGGTCTCGGGGCGCAACTTCTCGGGATGGTTGAGCGCGTTGGAAACCGTGCCAAGCGAAACCCCGGCCTCGCGCGCGACGTCGCTGATTTTAACCTTTGCCATAGCGGCCCCTTTGATGCGTTTCAAGTACAAGCCAGATTGTAGCATCCTAAACCAACCAAAAAGTGACAGGTTTATTTTGGCAGGTTTTATCTGGGGAAACGCCGTTGCCAGCGCGACCACCACAAAGGTGCCTGTCCCCATTGTGGCGGTTTGGACCGGCTGGGCATGTGTGCATCGGGTGGTATCTAAGTTGAGATACCACTTCTGGTATATCAGCTTGCGCTTGCGTGAGTACAATACTCGAACGTTATACGTCTCAGCGCCCCCTGTGCGTGGACGTCTTGCAGTCACGCGAACGAAGGGATTTATCCTATGTGCGGAATCGTCGGCTACACCGGCTCTGATATTGCAAAGAACATCCTGGTCACAGGCCTTAAGCGCATGGAGTATCGCGGCTATGACTCCTCGGGCGTTGCGCTCGAGGTGGGCGAGGGCGCCGCGGCACACCTCGACGTCATCCGCCGCGTGGGCAAGGTTGCGGGCCTGGAGAGCGAGCTTTCCAATATCGATAGCGACGCAACCTGCGGCATCGGTCACACCCGCTGGGCCACCCACGGCAAGCCTTCTGTCGTTAACGCTCACCCCCACACCAGCTGCGACGGTCGTATCGCCATCGTCCACAACGGCATCATCGAGATCTTCGCCGAGCTGCGCGAGGAGCTGGAGGGCCGCGGCCATCACTTTAAGAGCGAGACCGATACCGAGGTCTTCGCGCATCTGATCGAAGAGGCCTATGCCGAGACACACGACCTGATGGCCTCCGTGCGCGAGGCTTGCACCCACGTGGTGGGCGCCTATGGCTTGGCCGCCGTGTGCGCCGACGAGCCTGGCGTAATCGCCGTTGCCCGCAAGGACTCCCCGATCGTGGTCGGCGTGGGCGAGACCGGCTCCTACGTTGCCTCCGACGTGATTGCGCTCATCGACGCCACCCGCGATGTCGTGGTGCTCGAGGACGGTCAGTTTGCCAAGCTCACGCCTGCGGGCGTCGAGTATACCGACGAGGCCGGCAATGTCATCGAGCCCAAGGTCACCCACATCGATTGGGATCTGGATATGGCCGAAAAGGGCGGTTATCCCGACTTTATGCTCAAAGAGATTCACGAGCAGCCGCGCGTCGTGCGCGATACGCTGGTGGGTCGCATGACCCCCGCCGGTGAGCTCGATATCGACGAGCTGGGCCTGTCCCTCGAGGAGCTCAACGATATCGACCGCGTGTATGTGATTGCCTGCGGCACCAGCTACCATGCCGGACTCATCGCTAAGAACCTTATTGAGGGCTGGGCTCGTATTCCTACCGAGGTCGAGGCTGCCAGCGAGTTCCGCTACCGCAACCCCATCATCACACCGACGACGCTCGTCGTTGCCGTGTCCCAGTCGGGCGAGACGGCCGATACCCTCGCCGCCATTCGTGACGCGCGTATCAAGGGCGCCAAGGTCTTTGGCATCACCAACGTGGTGGGTAGCCCCGTGGCGCGCGAGAGCGACGGCGTCATCTACACCAAGGCCAACAAGGAGATCGCGGTCGCCTCGACCAAGAGCTTCATCGGTCAGGTCGTTAGCCTCACGCTTTTGGCCCTGCTGCTGGCGCAGGTCAAGTACCGCCTGACCACCAAACAGGCACGCATGATGTTCCGCGAGCTTTCCGATACGGCCGAGCAGATCCAGTGGATTTTGGACACGCAGACCGAGGCCGTTCATGAGGCCGCCCTGCTGTGCAAGGACGCGCAGTCGGCACTGTTTGTGGGCCGCGGTATGGGCGCTGCCATCTCCTACGAGGGCGCGCTCAAGCTCAAGGAGGTCAGCTACCTGCACGCCGAGGCCTACGCCGCCGGCGAGATGAAGCACGGCCCCATCGCGCTGATCGATCCGGGCTTCCCCGTCATCGCCGTGGCCACCAAGAGTGCCACCTACGACAAAACCGTGTCGAACCTTATGGAGTGCAAGGCGCGCGGTGCCAAGGTCATCGTCGTTGCCACCGAGGGCGACGAGGAGATCAACAAGATCGCCGACTGCATCATCCGCGTGCCGGCCGTCCGCGACGTGTTCAGCCCCATCACGGCGAGCGTCCCGCTGCAGCTGCTCGCCCGCGAGGTGGCCATCCTGCGCGGTTGCGACGTTGACCAACCTCGAAACCTCGCTAAGAGCGTGACCGTCGAGTAATTGTTGTTCCGGCGTTTTACCAAACGCCGGAACTGCTCGACGCTGCGCGAGCCGCATTCACGCCAATCTGACGTTCAATTTCGAGGGCGCGACCAGAAGGTCAGCGCCCTCTCATTTCACGTCACCTTGGCGCAAATGCGGCTCGCTCGCTGTTGGTGACTGACATCAGGTGCTCCGTTGTCGAAACGCGCTAACAAGAAGGGCCCGGCTCCGTTGTGGCGGAGTCGGGCCTTGTTGCGTTTGCCCAGATAAAACCTGCCAAAATAAACTTGTCCCTTTTTGGCAGGTTAGCGGAGCTTGCTGGTCTCGAAGTACTTGGGATATTGGTCCAGGACCTCGGTCTGGTTGCGGAACATCATATGCAGGTGCTTGCTGACCAAAAAGCTCGCCTCGATGGGGTCGCGACCGGCGATAGCGCGGCGGATTTTCTTGTGCTCGTTAACAATCTCCTGATTGTCGAGCCTCTGCGTGGCGGCGCGCAGCCAGCGGAAGCGCTCCAGGTCGGCATTGGTCGCCTCGAGCCACGACCACACGGTGCTGCGGCACGCGATGTTAAAGATCATGCGGTGCATGAGGTTGTCGCTTAAAAAGAAGCCGATGCGATCCTCCTCGGCCATGGTCTTTTCCTGCAGCGCGATGGCTCGGTCGAGCTGCTCGATGCCTGCCGAGGTGGCACGGGCGCAGCACTCTACAATCACCTGCTTTTCCAGGTGTTCGCGAATGTAGCAGGCGCTCTCGGCAAGAGTGAGGTTGATGGGCGAGACATAGGTGCCGCTTTGGGGCACGGTACGCACCAGGCCCTCTTGCGCCAGACGCACCAGCGCCTCGCGCACAGGGGTGCGCCCCATATCCAGGTCGTCACAAAGCTGCTTGACACCCAGTTTTTCGCCCGGTTTGTAGTCCAGGTAGACGATTTTGCGTCGAATGGTGTGGTAGGACTGGTCCTGTAGGCTCGTTTCCTGCTCGCCGACGTGCATCGATTCTTCCATAGTGCCTCGCAACCGTTCTATCACACTGATATGTCAGCTGTTAATTATGCCGCGAATCGGCTCTCCGCGGTGGGTAATTCGACTGTTGCCCAAGAACTATTGCGGCATCTTGGTCTGTGTTTACGCATGGCTGTGCTCAACGTTGCCGTATCATAAGCCGTCGCAAACGTGAAATAGAAAGAAGGAATCCCATATGCAACTGGCAAATATCGTACGCGAGCGCTGGAAGGGCGTTTTGTTCTGCCTGATCATCGCCATTCCCGCAACGCTGCTCGGCAAACAGATCGAGGTGGTCGGCGGGCCGGTATTCGCCATCCTCATCGGCATGGTTCTGGCACTTGTCTTTCCCAAGCATCGTCGTGAGCCGCTTGCCGCCGGCGTTACCTATACGTCTAAAAAGATCTTGCAGTATGCGGTCATCCTGCTTGGCTTTGGCATGAACCTCTCCCAGATTCTGTCCAAGGGCGCCCAGTCGCTGCCGATTATCGTGGCGACGATCTCGACCTCGCTTGTCATCGCCTTTGTGCTCTGCCGCGTTATGAACGTGCCGGGTAAGATCTCGACGCTTGTGGGTGTGGGTTCGTCGATTTGCGGCGGTTCTGCCATCGCCGCGACCGCACCCGTCATCGATGCCGACGATCGCGAGATTGCCCAGGCTATTTCGGTCATCTTCCTGTTTAACGTTATCGCGGCGCTCGTGTTTCCGACGCTCGGTGGTATGCTCGGGCTGACCAACGAGGGCTTTGGCCTGTTTGCCGGCACCGCCATCAACGACACCTCGTCCGTAACGGCTGCGGCGAGTGCTTGGGACAGTATGCATCCCGGTGCCAATGTGCTCGAGAGCGCCACGGTGGTCAAGCTCACCAGGACGCTGGCCATTATTCCCATCACGTTGGTCCTCGCATGCTGGCAGATGCATCTGGCGCGTAAGGCCGGCGGCGACGCCAAAAGCACGTTTTCGCTTAAACGCGCGTTTCCCATGTTCGTGCTGTTCTTTGTGCTGGCAAGCGTGGTCACCACGGTGTTTCAGCTTCCCACGTCCATTACGGCGCCCATCAAGGAGCTTTCGAAGTTCTTTATCGTGATGGCCATGGCGGCTATTGGCTTTAATACCGATATCGTCGAGCTGGTCAAAAAGGGCGGCAAGCCCATCGCGCTGGGCTTTTGCTGCTGGATTGGCATTGCGTGCATGAGCTTGGGAATGCAGCACGTGCTGGGAATCTGGTAGAGAAGTAGCTTATTCGCGTGCTGGTTGCTGGTTGCTGGTGAGCGCAAGCCTGCGGTGGAGCGATAGGAGCTCTTGCGGGTATGGCTTGTCCGCAGGTTTATAAGTCCCGAAGAGCTCTTATCGCCCCGCCAGGATGGCGATGCGGGGCAACACCTATACTCGCAGGACGGCGCTTTCTGCCCTATAGTGTTTGGTGAGCAATATCGTTCAATTTTGAAACACTCGGTCGTGCGACCGTCGGCGGTTGCACGTCGCCGCGGACAGGGGCAAATCATGGATAGCGATGCCAAGCTGAACATCTTGACCGAGGCCCTGGCTGCTGCCGGGGCCTCGGCATTGGCAATCGATGCGCGTGGGGACGTCGCGATTTCGACCATGAATGACGCGGCGCTTGAGCGGGATGTGGCAGCTTTTGTTGCCGAACGCCTCGACCGTATAGGAGACGGCGCGCGTCTGGTTATGGGGCGTGCGGGTACGCGCCTGAGCCTGACCGTTCGCCCCGCCGACAAAGAGGGCGGGGGCCTTTGGGTCGTCGTGGTCCGCGAGGTGCGCGGCGCCGCGGCGCACGCGGGCATCGAGTGGCTCAACGCCGACGAAGTTGAGGCCCGCTACGAATCGAGCGCGTACGGCATCGTTGAGGGGCCTGCCTCGGTGGCTGCGCCGGTCGCCGAGAGCTACGCGCGCGGTGTGCCCCTTATGCTCGAGGGCGAGCTGGGAACGGGTCAGGTCGAGATTGCCATGCGCCTCTATCTGGACGGTCCTTTTGTCGATCAGCCCTTTGTTGCCGTTGCGCTCGATGAGCTAACGGATCGCGGCTGGCGCCATCTGCTCAAAAGCGCCGAATCGCCGTTGTTCCAAACGGGGCTGACGCTTTGCATTGAGGGCTGGAACACGGTTGGCCCCCAGCGTCTCCGCGAGCTCGTTTCCACGATGGCCGACACCGCGTTGGCGACGCGCTGCCATGTGGTGCTGACGGCGAATGACATGCCGGGCGGCAGCGAAAGTGATCAAGCCGCCTTTGTGACCGAGCGCTTCGCCTGTGCGGTGAGCGTGGCGCCGGCAATCGTCGAGCAGGGAGCCACGTCGCAAAAGATTGCGCGCTATTTGGAATATCTCGCTGGTGCATTTGGGACGGCAGCGCCCACGCTGTCTGCCGCGGCGACGAAGGCGCTCGATGCTTACCGCTGGCCGCGCAATTATCTGCAGCTCCGCGAGGTCTCGGAACGACTGTATATATTGGTGGGGGCGGGCACGGTGGATCGCGCTGTGGCGGAGGAAGTGCTAGCCCAAGAGGACGTGATTAAGACCGCAACCTTTGGCGCCCCGACACTCGAAAGCGACCTGTATATCCTGCGACCGCTGGCCGATACCGAGCGAGATATCGCGCATCTGGTTGTAGATCATCTCCACGGCAACCGAACCCGTGCGGCGGAGGTGCTGGGCATAAGCCGAACAACGCTGTGGCGCTTACTGAAGGACGATGACCGTTGAGCGAGGCGCCCGTGACCGCGCGCGACGCGTGTGCTACAGTCCAAAGCGTTATTGTTTCGATTTGGTTACGGCGTGCGGGGGCGTATGGCTGAGACTACAAAACCGAGCCGCAGAAGGCGGAGCGCCGCGCCGGTTAACCGACGCACAACATCGGTGACGTGGGGCAAACACGCCTCGGGGTTTGACGGCTCGTTCAAGCGCACTAAATACGGCTATCCTTCGACAGGTGCCCGCTTGGCAATGCAGGCAGAGTCCTCGCTGTGGGACCGCAAACGCGTGGTGGGTTCAAAGCTCAAGCACGACGGCACGCTCGGCTACATCAGCCGCGGGGCGGCTCGTCGCAGCGGACTCAATCCGGCTGGTTGGCATCGTTATGTTCCGATCGCGGTCGTCGTTGCAGTGATCGTCATCGCACTCGCTGCGCTTGGCTACGCCGGCGACGGTGCCAACTTGGACGCGATGTTTAAATCGCCCGAGCTCGCGCATGCAGGCACAGAAATTGTCGAGGGCGCTCAGACCCAGACGGGCGTCGCGCCCCAGCGCGGTATCGTTGCGGCGGCCTCCACCATCGCCGACGCTCAAAAGGACGAGGGCGAACAGGGCGACGGCGCCGAAACGACCCACACGAACGAAACGACGACAACTCCATCGGCAAGATAAGTTGCGAGCGGGTCCGCCGTTCGTTAGAACGGCGGAACTAATTACCTAACGTACACCACGTTGTCGCGGCGGGGTTTGGGCTCGGGTAGCGTGTCTTCGGCATAGCCCAGAATGCAGTGACCGACGCCGCGCAGGCTGCCGTCGGCGGGCAGGCCCCAGCTGGCCAGCAGCTCCAGGCCCTCGGGCGAGTCAAAGACCTCATGCGCGCGGTGAATCCAGCATGAGTCGACACCCAGTGCATAGGCGGCGTTGAGCAGGTTGCCCATGGCGAGCGATCCGTCTTCCAGGTGCGTGGGCACGCTGCGGTCGACCAGTACCACCACAACGGTCTTGGCGCCATAGAAGGGGTCGCTGTTGCTGCCCATGACCTGTGCGTTGAGCTGCGAGAGGCGCTCAACGGTCGTGGGGTCGGTGACGGCGACAAACGTCACCGGCTGGCGCCCCATGCCACTGGGTGCATACTGGCCGGCCTCGATAATGCGTGCGAGCTTTTCGGCCTCGACGGGACGATCACTGTATTTGCGGCAGCTGCGGCGGTGGATGAGTGCTTCGATAGTCTCCATGGTGTCTCCTTGCGGTGGCGTTGCAGATGCCCCGTTCATACCCGTCGGGCTCAAACGATAGACGGTCAATTGCCCGGCCAAAAGGGTAGATCCCAATTGGGAAAGTAGGTTTGCATAAAAGTACCTTCAGAATGTGACAAACAAATGGGATGGTTAAACGTTTTATCCCGTCTACCCTGCGGTTTTTTACCACTTGCCTAAATGACGAACGCATAACCTCTGATAAAGGTTTTACTAAAGGAGTACCAACGTTTATCAATGCGCCGTGGTGGCGCCGGGCCAGGAGGTAACATCATGTTCCAGGCTGGAGATGTCGTCGAGACCGACTTCGAAGGATTTCTGAAGCTGCTGCGTTCCAAGACGCGCGCTTTTGTGACGATTGACGATCACGAGTACTACATCACGCACACCGATGGCTATTGGCGTGTTCAGGATTGCGAGGCCCTCAACGACAAGGGCCACTTTACTGACTGCTCCGAGCTGGTCAACACGGTCTGCGAGGTCGTCGAGCTGCCGTGGATTGCCGGCAAGAGCCTGCATGACAGCTTCTCGGGCGCTACGGTCTATGAGGCCGTCGCCGCTTAACGGGCAATAAAACCCGATTTTCACGTGACCGCTGGCGCTGCCCCCGCGCCGGCGGTCTTTTTCTGCCGATAGGCCATAAAAGTGCAAGCATTTGCGGAGAGCCTGTTGACGATAGTCAAAACTCGGACTAATCTAGAGATACAAAATTGGTCAAAAATCGGACAATCGAATGGTGGGATAGATGAATAGTGCGGTTACGCTGGTCGACTTCGACCGGTTGCTCAATGGACTCGACCATATCTATTCGGAGTTCTCGCGCGCCTGCGGTCTTTCGGACTGCGCTTACTGGATGCTCGTCGATACCAGCACGGCGGGCGGCAGTGTTGCCGTAAGCTGTCTGACAAGCGAATGGTTCTACAGCAAGCAGACTATCAACTCGGCAATTAAAACCTTGACGGCGCGGGGCTTCGCAACGTTGGAGTTTGCCGAAGGCAGCCGTAAGAACAAGGTTGTGCGTTTGACCGAAGCGGGCATGCGGTTTGCCGAGCGTTATGCGTTGCCGGCACTCAAGGCCGAACAGCGAGCCTTTGGTGCGCTTGAGCCATGTGAGCAGCGCGAGATTATGCGCTTGATCGGCAAATTCTCTCGGGTGCTCGGCGATGAGTGCGATGCCTTTAAGCAGCATATCGCTGCCGAGAGCCAGGCCGAGAATCAAGGTGAGGGGGAGTCGTGCGACTCTTAATGAGGTTTATGAAGCCGTATCGCAGGCTTGTCGCGGTGACGTTGTTGGTGCTGCTAATCGACAACGTCGGTACGCTGTTGGTTCCCACGATGCTGGCGAACATGGTCAACACCGGCATCACCACGGGCGATGTCGACTACATCCTGCGCAACGGCCTCTACATGCTTATCGCGACCGGCATGGCCAGCGGCGGCGCGGTGCTGGGCTGCTATCTTTCGGCGCGCCTGGCCGCCAACGTGGCCTGCGATATCCGCAACGCCGTCTACGACAAGTCGCTTGAGCTGTCTGCCAGCGACTTTGAGCGCTTTGGCACGGGCTCGATGATCACGCGTTCGCTCAACGACATCAACGTGATCCAGCAGGCGATTCTGCAGACGATTCAACTGGTGCTGCCGGTGCCGTTTTTGGCCGTGGCGGGCATCATCTTCGCCTGGTTTATCGATCCCGCCATGGGCACGCTGCTGGGCGTCGTGGTTGCGATCGTGCTGGTGGCGGCGGTCTTTACGGTCGCTAACGCCGCGCCGATTTTTATGCGCCTGCAGAGCTTTATCGACCGCATGAACGTGGTGCTGCGCGAGAACATCGTGGGCGTTCGCGTCATCCGCGCCTTTAATAAAGAGCGCCACGAGGAGCAGCGCCTGGACGAGGTGTTTAGCGAGTACGCGGACAACGCCATTAAGGTCAACCACCTTTTTGTGGGGCTCGACAGCTCCAGCTTCTTTTTGATGAACATTGCCGAGGTGGCGGTGCTGTGGGTGGGCGGCAACCGCGTGGGCGCCCACGCCATGCAGATCGCGAGCATCTCGGCGGTGCTGGAGTACGCGCTTCTGATCCTGTTCTTTGTGATGATGGCGCAGATGGTGGTGCTGACGCTTCCGCGTGCCGCCGCATGTCTGAACCGCGCACAGCAGGTGCTGGAGATTAAGCCGAGCATCGTCGATGGCCAGCGTACGCTCGATGCGGCCGCGTCCGACTCAAAGGACGGGGCCGATACGGTCGCCGTGTTCGATCACATGTCGTTTCGCTTTGACGATGCCGACGAGGACACCCTGTGCGACCTGAGCTTTGCCTGTCGTCGCGGGCAGACCACCGCGATCGTGGGCTCGACGGGCTCGGGCAAGTCGACGGTGGCAAAGCTTCTACTGCGCTTCCACGATGCCACCAAGGGCATCATTCGCCTGGACGGCGTCGATCTGCGCGAGCTTTCGCAAGGTGAGATTCGCGGGCGCATTGCCTATGTGCCGCAGAAGGCGTGGCTGTTCTCGGGTACCGTGGCAAGCAATCTGCGCTTTGGCAACGAGGACGCGACCGAGGCGGACATGCTTCATGCGCTGCAGGTTGCCCAGAGCACCTTTGTGCTCGATCAGCCGCAGGGGCTCGATACCCCGGTGGTGCAGGGCGGTACGAACTTTTCGGGCGGCCAGCGCCAACGTCTGGCCATCGCCCGTGCGCTCATGAAGCATGCCGATCTATATATCTTCGACGATAGTTTTTCGGCCCTGGACTTTAAGACCGATGCAGCCCTGCGCCATGCGCTGCAGGACGAGACGCGCGACGCCGCGGTGCTCATCATCGCGCAGCGCATCTCGACGATTCTGCACGCCGACCAGATTGTCGTGCTCAAGGATGGCGAGGTCGTGGGCCTGGGCACGCATGGCGAGCTTATGGAAACCTGCGAGGTGTACCGCGCCATCGCGGAATCGCAGATGAAGGGAGGTGAGTAGCATGACCGAGGAGCTCAAGAAGCAGGGCGACCTTGTCGATGCCGCCGCTGCGGACGCTGCCGATAAAACGGTCGACCAGGCTGCCGCGTCGACCGAGCTGGATGACGCCGCCAAGGCGGCGGCCGGGCGCGAGGCTCGTCGTCAAGCGCTTTACGAGGAAAACGAACGAGCCGAGGATGAGCGTGCCCGCGCCGAGGCAGAGCGCATGCGCGACGTGGATGACGAAGACGAAGACGAGACGCCCCGTGATACCTGGGCGACGGTGCGCCGCCTGTGGAGCGAGGCTGCCGGCGACCATTGGCGCTTCTATATCGTGTTTGCGAGCATTGTGTTCTATGTCATCTTTAACACCGCCGCGCCGGCATATAGCGCCCGCGTGATCGATGAGCTGTGGGGCCACATTCAGGTGGCGTTTGCCAACGGAACCACCTTCAACATCACCTGGGAGAACTGCGGCAAGACCATCTTCGTCTACTTTATGATCTGGACTGCCGCCGCCTCGTTCTATGCGCTCCAGAGCTTTTTGATGTCGAGCGTGGCCGAACGCCTCAACCTGCGTCTACGCAACCGCATCGCACAAAAGCTCAACCGTCTGCCGCTTGCCTTCTTTGATGCGCATCGTCCCGGTGAGGTCGTCAGCCGTGCGACCAACGACTTGGACAAGATGTCCGAGAGCATGCAGCGCGGATTGCTGCAGCTGCTTGTGTCGATCGGCACCGTGGTGGGCGCCGTGGGCGTGATGTTCGTGTTTAGCGTGCCGCTTACGCTAGTCTTTTTGTTCTTTACGGCGTTGTCGCTGCTGGTGACCAAGGTGGTTTCGCGCCGTACGCATGATGTGACGGGCGAGCGTCAGGAGTGGGTGTCCAAAATCACGAGCGCGGTCGAGGAAGGCTATTCGGGCCGTTTGGTGATTCGCGCATTCAACCGCGAGCACCAGAGCTCTGCCGAGGTGCACGAGGCCTCGGGCGAGCTGGCGCGCGTGAGCACCAAGGCCGACTTTATGATTAACGCCGTCGGACCCGCGGTTCGCTTTATCGGTCGCCTGGCGCAGATTGTGATTGCGCTCGTGGGCTGCAGCATGCTGGTCGCCGGTCACATGACCGTCGGCGTGTTCCAGGCGTTCTTCCAGTTTATCTACGAGGCGTCCGAACCCATGACGCAGCTGTCGTTCACTTTTAACTCGCTGCAGAGCGCGCTGGCGAGTGCGGAGCGCGTGTTCGACCTGCTTGATGAGCCCGAGATGGAGGCCGATCCGCTGCCGGACGAGGCCGCCAAGCTGCCGGGTCGCATTGAGGGCCGCGTCGCTTTTGAGCACGTGCGCTTTGGTTATTCGCCCGACAAGCCGCTTATGCGCGACGTGTCGTTTGCCGCCGAGCCGGGCCAAAAGATCGCCGTGGTGGGAACCACGGGTGCGGGTAAGACCACGCTCATCAACCTGCTTATGCGCTTTTACGAGATCGACGGCGGCCGCATTACGCTCGACGGCGTGGACACAAGCTGCATGGACCGCGGCGAGCTGCGCCAGCAGTTTGGCATGGTGTTGCAGGACGCCTGGCTGTTCGATGGCACCATTGCCGAGAACATCGCCTATGGCTGTCCCGAGGCGACGCGCGAGGAGATTGTCGCGGCCGCACGTGCCGCTCAGGTCGACTTCTTTGTGCGCACTATGCCGCAGGGCTACGACACACGGGTGGCTAACGATGCCGAGAGCATCAGCCAGGGCCAACGTCAGCTGCTGACCATCGCGCGCGTGCTGCTCAACAACCCGGCGATCCTCATCCTGGACGAGGCGACGTCGAGCGTGGACACGCGCACCGAGCTTGCCATCGGCCGCGCCATGGACGCGCTCATGCGCGGGCGCACGAGCTTTGTGATCGCGCACCGTCTGTCGACGATTGTTGATGCCGACCTCATCCTGGTCATGGATCACGGCAATATCATCGAGCAGGGTACGCACAAGGAGCTGCTGGCTGCCGAGGGCGCTTACGCCGACCTCTACCTAAGCCAGTTCGCATAAGGTGACAAAGGGGCAGTCCCGCATGTCGCATCGAAAAGAAGGCGCGCCGGGGGCTGATTCCCTGGCGCGCCTTTTGTGCTGGCGTTCATGCTGTGGCGGCTGCCCACGGCCCTAGCGCTCGTCCACGAGCTTGGCGACGAGGGCTTTGAGCTCGGCCACCTCTCGCTCGAGTTCCTTGACGCGACGGGCGTTTTCGTTGATGCCCTGGCGGTTGAGGGCGCTCTGCTCGGCGGCATCGTCGGGCATGTACTCGCGATGCTGCTTGGCGTCGAAGCTCTCCTCGAACACGCGGCAGCCGTTGCGCTTGATGATGCGCCCGGGCACGCCCACGACGGTGCAGTTGTCGGGCACGTCCTTGACGACGACCGAGTTGCCGCCGATCTTGACGTTGTCGCCAATGTGGATGTTGCCAAGCACCTTGGCGCCCGTGCCCACCGTGACATTGTTGCCCAGGGTGGGATGGCGTTTGCCGGTCTCGTTGCCGGTACCGCCGAGCGTGACGCCTTGGTAGAGCACGCAGTTGTCGCCCACAATGGTGGTCTCGCCGATGACAACGCCCATGGCGTGGTCGATAAAGAAATGTTTGCCGATCTGTGCAGCGGGATGAATCTCGACGCCGGTGATGTGGCGGGTGATTTGCGAGAGCACCCGGGCGAGCGAGCGATGGCCGTGCTCCCACAGCCAGTGCTCGGGCACGTGGTTCCACTTGGCGTGCAGGCCGGGGTACGAAAGAAAAATGACCAGACCGTTTTGCGCGGCGGGGTCCTGCGCTTGGACGGTCTTGATGTCCTCGCGAATGGTATTGATAAAGCTCACTGGCCGCCCTCCCTCAGCGCCGTGACAATGCGATTCAATAAAGTATAGCGATTCGCTAGGGATTAAGAAGGGCGATCTTGCTTTGCTTTGGGCGACAAGTGTCAGTTATGCAAACTTGCTGGTAATGGAGTCATGCTTTTGTGGGGTTGCGCACGAGGGGGCGCCGCAACCGTATACTGGTCAACTTGGACGTGTCCGCGCCCACAACTGAGAGGTTTTACTTCATGGGTTTCATTAACTTTATCGCCGAGCTGCTCAAGGACCCGCGCACCGCGATCGCCAGTTGGATCGCCGCCGGCCCGCTTATGGCCTACGGCTGCGTGTTCCTAATTATCTTTATCGAGACGGGCGTGGTGTTCTTCCCGTTCCTTCCCGGCGATTCGCTGCTGTTCGCTTCGGGCTTCTTTGCCCACAACGGCGGCTTTAACATCGTGGCCCTGTTGGCCGTCGCATGGACGGCCGCCATCTTGGGCGACCAGTGCAACTTTATGATCGGCCATTTCTTTGGCCGAAAGATCATCGTCTCGGGCAAGGTCAAGGCCATGACGCCCGAGCGCATTAAAAAGTCCGAGGACTTCCTTGACAAGTGGGGCCACCTGGCCATCTTCCTGGGTCGCTTCTTCCCGTTTATCCGCACCTTTGTGCCCTTCATCGCCGGTATGGGCGGCATGCACTGGCGCAACTTTGTCATCTATAACGTGCTGGGCGGTATCACCTGGTCGACGGTCTTTACACTGCTGGGCTATTTCTTTGGCGGCATTCCCTTTGTGCAGGAGCACTTTGAGCTGCTGATCGTGGGCATTGTTGCCGTGTCGATTATTCCGACCGTGGTCGGTTTGGTTAAGGCAAAGCTGGGCAAAAAGAACGCGTAGCTCGAGCCGGCGCACAAATCGTGTCGTTGAGGCCCGTCACCGTTTACGGTGGCGGGCCTCTCTAGCTTCGGTCAAATGAAAATACTTTAGTTAGTTAAAGAAAAACGTTTTATCCGATGCGTGTGCGGAGTACAATCTCGTGCATGCGAATCGACGTGTCATCGGCTTCGATGTCGTCCGCGTGTCCCGTCCGGCTCTACGCTCCGGGCGTGTGACGTTGCGACACGGTCGGCCCCGGTCCTTGCGTGCGGGTTCGCGAGTATGCAACTGTGTATGTAAGGAGCGACATATGACTGTCGAGAAGAAGGATATCGATTGGGGTAGCCTCGGCTTTGGCTACATGAAGACCGATTACAGCTACGAGGCTCATTGGAAGGATGGCGAGTGGGACGAGGGTGGCCTGACCACCGACCACACCCTGCATGTCTCCGAGTGCGGTGGTATCTTCCACTACTGCCAGGAGGTCTTTGAGGGCCTGAAGGCCTACACCGCCGAGGACGGCAGCATCGTCTGTTTCCGTCCCGACATGAACGCTGAGCGTATGTACAACTCTGCGCAGCGCCTCGAGATGCCCCCGTTCCCCAAGGACAAGTTTGTCGAGGCCGTCAAGCAGGTCGTCTCTGCCAATGCCGCATGGGTTCCGCCCTTCGGCTCTGGCGCAACCCTGTATGTGCGTCCGTTTATGATCGGCTCCGGTGACGTAATCGGCGTGGCTCCCGCTCCTGAGTACACGTTCCGCATTCTCGTGACCCCGGTCGGTCCGTACTTTAAGGGCGGCCTTAAGCCCGTCAAGCTGCGCGTTTCCGAGTACGACCGCGCCGCACCGCACGGCACCGGCAACATCAAGGCCGGCCTCAACTACGCCATGTCCCTGAAGCCCACGATGGAGGCTCACCGCGAGGGTTATGCCGAGAACCTGTATCTCGACTCCGAGTCCCGCACCTATGTCGAGGAGACCGGTGGCGCTAACGTCCTGTTCGTGAAGGAGGATGGCACCCTCGTCGTTCCGCAGTCGCACACCGACTCCATCCTGCCCTCCATCACCCGCCGTTCGCTCGTTCAGGTTGCTCAGGACCTGGGCATGACCGTCGACCAGCGTCCCGTCGAGTGGGCCGAGGTCAAGGCCGGCACCTTTGTTGAGTGCGGCCTGTGCGGCACCGCTGCCGTTATCTCCCCGGTCGGCGAGATCGACAACAAGGTCTACGGAGCCGACGAGACCGTGACCTTCCCGGCTGGCTACACCGAGATCGGTCCTGTGATGAAGAAGCTCCGCGAGACCCTGACCGGCATCCAATCTGGTGCTGTCGAGGATAAGCACGACTGGGTTTACACCGTCGCGTAAGCTGCCATAGCTGTTCGGCCCGAGGGCAACCTTCCTTTCCGGCGCGTCCTCGGACATGCAAGAACCTCCGCAGCGCACTTCGTGCGGCGGAGGTTCTTTCGTCCTGCGGAGTGCGCCGGAAAGGAAGGTTGCCCTCGGGCCTGCGTTACCTCGGCGCTGCCGTTACGGGCAATATAGATCTGAATGAAAGATGGCGCGCGGCCTTTTAGGCCGCGCTTTTGTTTTGCGTCGCGCCATGTGGGGGTGGTGGCGACGTGCATTTTTGCGAGTATTCTGCAATCGAAGGCCCTTGCATACCGACCTCGGGCGAAAAATCGGGATTTATCGATGTTTTCTACGAATGATGGGCGGGGTTATGGGCTGACAGCATTTGATTTGCAGGGATATTCGCGGTCTTTGGCATTTATCGTGGCGCTCGAAGCTGTCGGGCATGCTGAATACTCCCAAAAATGCACGGCGCCTTGAGGGGGACCTTCGCGACAAAGGAAACCGCCCCGTCGAAGTATGCATTCGACGGGGCGGTTTATGCATATAGCGGATTAAGGATGCGCTGGCAACCTGTTAGAACTTGACGGTCGGTGCCTGGCGGGCTGCTTCGGCGGCCTCGAAGCCCTGGCGCTCCTTAAACTGGAAGATGCCGGCAAAGATGACGGCAGGGAACGTCTGGATGGCGTTGTTGTAGCTGAGCACGCAGTCGTTGTAGCTCTGGCGCGCGTAGCTCACCTTGTTCTCGGTGTCTTCGAGCGTGGCTTGGAGCTGCGTAAAGTTGGTGTTCGCCTTAAGATCGGGGTAAGCCTCGGCCACGGCGAAGAGCTGGCGCAGAGCGCCGGTCAGCACGTTGTCGGCTTCCATCTTGGCTTCGGGCGTGGTGGCGCTTACGGCGGCGTTGCGCGCGTTGACCACGGCGGCAAGCGTGTCCTGCTCGTGTTTGGCATAGCCCTTGACGGTCTCGACTAGGTTAGGGATCAGGTCGTTGCGGCGCTGCAGCTGCGTGTCGATATTCTGCCAGGCGTTATCAATGCGATTGCGCTTGGTGACCATGTTGTTGTAGATGCCGGCGATGGCGCAGACAATCACAACGACAACAACGATACCGATGATGACGGGAATCATGGTGTCTCCGTTTCGAATGGCCGCGGCGTCTTCCGCCGGCTGCCGTTGGTGTAACGCTACTAGTATACCCGCAACCCTTGGCGATACCGAACTTTCCGGTAAGCGTTATGTTTCCACCAAGGTGAGGCCGTTCGCCAGGGGGTGGGCGATACAGGTGTAAGATATGCGACAGATTAGTGAGCGATGTCTTTTCCTTGAGGAGGGCGATACGTATGGACCTTCGCATCAAGAAAACCTATCGGGCCCTGTTCGAGGCCTTTACTGAGCTGCTCGAAGAGCATCGGTTTGAGGACGTGACGGTTGCCATGCTGTGCGACCGCGCTATGATTCGTCGGACGACGTTCTACAAGCACTTCCGCGACAAAAACGATTACTTTGCCTTCTATATCGATGAACTCATGTCGGGTCTGCCGCAAAAGCGGGCCGATGCGGATGGCGCGGAGGGCGCCGAGGACGTGCGCGCGCTTCGCCACGAAGTGTTCGCCGATGCCATGGATCTGATTCTGGCGCATGAGCAGCTCATGGATAACATTTTGGCGAGCAGTATGTCGGGCATGCTGACCAGCATGATTTGCGACCGCATCGCGCGCTCCATACGCGGGCGCGTGATGAGCGCGCTTGACGAGGATGCGCTTGCGCCCGTATCGCTCGAGACGACGTCTGAGTTTGTCGCCGGCGGCATTATTCGGCTCTTCACCATGTGGTGGGAATCGGGCCACGTACTGGAGCGCCGATCCGAAATCGCCGACGTGGTCGATGCGCTGTTCGAGCGGACCATGACGCCGGTGAGTCACTAAGAGTGGCGGAGAGAGGGGGATTCGAACCCCCGGAACGCTCTCGCGCTCAACGGTTTTCAAGACCGCCGCATTCAACCGCTCTGCCATCTCTCCGTGAGTCGTAATGATAGCATCGTTTTGGATTTGCAACAGGGGAGGCGAACGATGACGAGCACCGGAATCGATGAGAAGTTCATGCGTGAGGCGCTGTCGGAGGCGCGTGCCGCCGCGGCGGTGGGCGAGGTGCCGATCGGTGCCGTAGTGGTGCGCGCGGGTGAGATTGTCGCGCGGGCGCATAATCGCCGCGAGCTCGACCAGGATCCTTCGGCGCATGCCGAGTTTGCGGCCCTATGCGCCGCCGCTCAGTCGCTCGGTCGTTGGCGCCTTTCCGATTGTACGGTCTACGTGACGCTCGAGCCCTGCTGCATGTGCGCGGGGCTTATGGTTAATGCGCGCGTGGGGCGCTGCGTGTACGGCGCGGCCGATGCTAAGGCGGGCGCCCTGGGGTCGCTATACGACCTCAATGCCGATTCGCGCCTGAATCATCGGTTTAATGTGACGGCTGGGGTCTTGGCGGATGAATGCCGCGAGCTGCTGAGTAGCTATTTTGGCGGTCTGCGCGGAGCGGGCGGCGCTGATTGCGGTTGTGGGGCCGATCTTGAAGCACACGCCGCTCACGCCGCAGCGCTTGCAGGTGCCGGTGAGGATGCTGGCGCGGCAGTTGACTTTGGTCCTGCGTGCCGCCGGCCCCGCCGTGTGCTGCTGGCGATTGACTCCTTTAAGGGCAGCGTGTCGAGCGCGCAGGCGGAGGCGGCAGTTGCCGGGGGCGTGCGCCGCGTGTGGCCCGATGCCCAAGTAAGCGCGCTGCCGCTGGCGGATGGCGGTGAGGGAACGCTCGATGCCGTTGCCGCGTGCGGCGGTGAGATTGTGACCTGCGAGGTGGCGGGTCCCTTGGGCAAGCGCGTGGCTGCCCGGATGCTGGTGGACGGCGAGCACGAGTCGGCTGTCATTGAGATGGCCGAAGCCGCGGGCATCGGGTACTCGCCGTGCACGGAGTCGGCGGCGTTGGCCGCGACGACCTATGGCGTGGGCGAGCTGATGCTTCGTGCGGTTCGCGCGGGGGCGAGGACCCTATATATGGGACTGGGCGGCAGCGCCACCAACGACGGTGGCGCCGGCATGCTGCAAGCGCTGGGCGCGCGTCTTGTCGATGACCGTGGCTGCAATATCGCTCCCGGTCTTGCGGGCCTTGAGCAGGTGGCGAGCGTTGATTTGGCGCCAGCGCTGCAGGCTTTGGATGGCGCGCGTGTCGTGGTGCTTTCCGATGTCGAAAACCCGCTCGTGGGGCGTCGCGGGGCACTTGCGGTGTTTGGCGGGCAAAAGGGCCTGCCGACAGACGATGTCGAAGCGCTGGGCGGGTGCGACGGCTGGATGGTCGGCTACGGCCGCCTGCTCGATACGGCGATTGCCGAGGTACGGGCTCAGGGATTGCTGCGCGTGTCCGAGGGTGCGCGGACGTTTGGCTCGGTGCTCGGCGTGCCCGGCGCCGGTGCCGCTGGCGGTCTGGGCGCCGCGCTGCTAGCGCTCGGTGCAGAGCTACATTCGGGCGTGGAGACGGTGCTTGATCTGATTGGGTTTGACGAGCGCGTGCGGGATGTCGATCTGGTCATAACGGGCGAGGGCAATATGGACGAGCAATCCGCCGCCGGCAAAGCGCCGGTGGGTGTGGCCCGCCGTGCCAAGCGCTATGGCAAGCCGGTGGTCGCCGTCGTGGGCGGTCGCGCTGACAACCTGGATGCGGTGTATGAGCAGGGCGTCGACCTGGTTTTGACGATCTGCCGCAAGCCCATGGGCCTTGAGCTGGCGCTCGATCCCCAAGAAGCCATAACCAACCTTATCTGCGCCGGCGAGTCTGCCGCTCGATCCTACGACCTCGCCCGCCTCTAAAACCCATCCCCTCGATAAGTTGCGGTGAAATACGGAGTGTTTTTGCCTTTAAGGTGCCAATTCAGTCCGTATTCCACCGTAACTTCGTGAATGGTCATCCGAGGCTGGTCGACATGGGTTTCGAGTCGGACCGTTTGCCACGAAACACGGCTATCTACTACGTTTAACCGACCACCCTCGACTATCTCGGAATTTGCAAAAATGAAACCGCAGGTAGAGAGCTTGCCGATTTCCGAAAAAGTCGGCTATGGTCGACCCCTGCGACCAAAACGTAGTAGATGGGGCCTTTTCGTGGCGCAGCACCAGATCAGTCTTTTTGGGACGGGGCTTTCTTGGCTACTTTCGTCACCCTGATGTCCCCAGTCAAAAAGTAGTCAAAAAAGCCCCGTCCCAAATTAGCTGTCTTGCCCCATCGGGCGGGAGCAGGTAAGATATATCGAGCGCCTAGCGCGTTCGATGGGTTCGGATGACGACATGTTCCGAATCTGGTCAGGTCCGGAAGGAAGCAGCCATAAGGAGCCTCTGTCGGGCATCCGAATCCATCGAGTGCGCAGGCGCTTTTTCGTGCCGCGGCTACCCGCGAGTGCCGGCAGGGTCACATTTATCTGATAATTGAATCCCTGGCGTTATGTCGCTCGCTGGCGTTGCCAAAACATCGGCTGCTACGTGCCTTGGGCGCTAGCGGCCGTTGCCCTTACATCTGTAACGAGTTGCTTACGCATCTTCAGGGTTCGCCGTACTATCATGAATCAGATTGAAGAGAGATGATGATAGGGAGCGCCTTTTTATGATTGAGCTGCTCAGGCGTTTTGGTGGTAAGTTTCGCCGATATATGGTGATCGGCCCTGCGTGCAAGTTGATCGAAGTGATCTTTGACCTGCTGACGCCGCTGGTGATTGCCCAGATGATCGATAAGGGCATTGGCTCGCACGACGTTAATGCCGTTATCCACTACGGCATGGTACTTGGCGCCATGGCTGTGATCGGCATCTCGTTTACGCTCGTCTGCCAAAAGATGGCGGCGCTCACCTCGCAGGGCATGGGTACCGATATCCGTGGTGCGCTCTACCAGCACATCAACAAGCTGAGCTATGCTGAGCTCGATCGCTTTGGCACGCCGTCGCTCATCACGCGCATTACCAACGACGTCAACCAGGTGCAGCTTGCCGTGGCGCTGGGCGTGCGCATGCTCATCCGCTGGCCTTTCCTGGCGGTGGGCTCCATGGTCGCGGCCCTTGCCATCGACCTTAAGCTTGGCGTGATTTTCTTGATTTGCACGCCCGCCATTGGCCTGGTGTTTTGGTTTGTCATGGCGCGCTGCATTCCGTACTACAGGCAGCTGCAGGCAAAGCTCGACCGCATCGCGCTTATTTGCCGCGAGGGGCTTTCGGGCGCCCGCGTGGTTCGTGCGTTTGTGCGCGAAGACCACGAGCGCGAGCGCTTTGCCCAGGCCGCCGACGACCAGGCCAATACCGCCATCGTGGTGGGCAAGCTTTCGTCGATTCTCAACCCCGTCACCTTTTTGGTGATGAACCTGGGCGTGTGCGCCATCCTGTGGGTGGGCGGCATCCAGGTCAACGTGGGCGAGCTCACGCAGGGTCAGGTCATGGCGTTTGTGAACTACATGACGCAGACCCTCACCTCCATCGTGTATGTCGCCAACCTGGTCGTGGTCTTTACCAAGGCGAGCGCCAGCGCGTCGCGCATCAACGAGGTGCTCAATTGCGAGCCGAGCATCACCGACGGGGACAACCAGCCGGTCGCGCTGCCCAAGCCGGGCAATGTCGCTCCAGTTCCTGCGCTGAGCTTGAGCCATGCGAGCTTCTCTTTTGGCGCGGGCGCGGCAAATGCCATCAACGGTGTGACGCTGGAACTCCCGCTGGGCAAGACGCTCGGCATTATCGGCGGTACGGGTAGCGGCAAGTCCACGCTCGTCTCGCTTATCCCGCGCCTGTACGATGCGGGCACCGGCAGCGTGAGCGTGATGGGCGCCGACGTGCGCGCCTGGCCGCTCGACCAGCTGCGCCATGTGGTCGCAACCGTTCCGCAGCGTGCGTCGCTGGTGAGTGGCACCATCCGCAGTAACCTGACCTGGCGCGACGAGGCGGCGACCGACGATGAGCTCTGGGCGGCGCTCGATATGGCGCAGGCCAGCGAGTTTGTGCGCAACAAGCCGCAGGGGCTCGACGCCCCGGTCGAGGCGGGCGGCAAGAACTTTAGCGGTGGTCAGCGCCAGCGCCTGACCATCGCGCGTGCCCTGGTGGGCTCGCCCCAGATTCTGATCATGGACGACTCCGCCTCGGCGCTCGACTTTAAGACCGACACGGCGCTTCGCCATGCCATCCGCGAGCGCAGCGTGCGCGGTGCCGCCGAGGGCGGGCTGCCGCTGACAACCGTCATCGTGAGCCAGCGCGTATCGACCGTGCACGACGCCGACATGATCTGCGTACTCGACCACGGCTCGGTCGCGGGCCTGGGCACGCATGACGAGTTGTATGCAAGCTGCCAACTCTATCGTGAGATTTGCCAGTCGCAGCTGCGCCGCGAGGAGCTCGAGGGCCAGCAGGGGAGCACGACGCCCACGCCCACCCCAAGACCCGCGTCCGCTCCGACCGTCCCCGCATCTGTCTGCGCAAAGGAGGGCTGCTAAATGAATCCGTACACTTCCTCCGGTTCGGTCGCCACGATGGCGGCAAACGTGTCCGGTAACGATAACCTCAACGACCTGGGTGACGGCCCACGCCAGCCCGGCGATCCCGAGCGCTATCCCGTGGGCGCGGTGACCCGCCGCCTGATGGGTTATGTTCGCCCGCACCGCGTCTCGTTTGCGGCGTCGTTTGTGAGTGCCGCCATCTCCGTTATCTTGCAGCTCTACACACCTATTCTCATTGGCGAGGGCATCGACCTGATTGTTGCCGCGAGCCAGGTGGATTTCGATGCACTGCTGCCGCTCGTCACCAAACTCGCGCTCGTTGTGGTGGGAGCCGCGGCCTTCCAGTGGTTGCAGGGCTATTGCGTCAACCGCCTGTCCTACGAGACGGTGCGCGACATGCGGGTGGAGGCAAGCGACAAGCTCAGCCGTATGCCGCTCAGCTTTATCGACAGCCACGCCCACGGCGACCTTATGAGCCGCGTGGTCAACGACGTCGATCAGGTGGGCGACGGTCTGCTGCAGGGCTTCACGCAGCTCTTCACCGGTGTTATTACCATCGTGGGCACGCTCGCGTTTATGCTCTCCATCAACCTGACCATGACGCTCGTGGTGGTGCTCGTCACGCCGCTTTCCATTTTTGCAGCCGGTGCTATTGCCAAGCTCTCCAACAAAAGCTTTACGGCACAGCAGCGTATTCAAGGGCAGCTCGGTGGTCATATCGAGGAGTACGTAGGCGAGCAAAAGCTTGTCGACGCCTTTGCCTATGGTCCCAACGCCCAGCAGCGCTTCGATGCCCTCAACGCTGAGCTCTACACCGCGGGCGAGCGTGCGCAGTTTATGGGTTCGCTCTCCAACCCCGGCACGCGCTTTATCAATAACATCATCTATGCCGTGGTCGCTGTGATCGGCTGCGTGGGCGTGATCACGGGCGTGCCCGCGGCGCTTACGGTGGGCGGCGTGCAGATTTTCCTGTCCTATGCCAACCAGTACACCAAGCCGTTCAACGAGGTCACCAACGTCATTACGCAGATCCAGACCGCGTACGCCTCGGCGCGCCGCATGTTTGCGCTGCTCGATGCGCGCGAGCAGGAGCCCGATGCGACGGATGCCGCGGAGCTTGCCGCCCCGAAGGGCGAGGTCGCCTTTGAACATGTGGACTTTAGCTACGTTCACGACCGCAAGCTGCTGCAGGACATTTGCATCGAGGCCAAGCCCGGCATGCGCTTTGCCCTCGTTGGTCCCACGGGCTGCGGCAAGACGACGCTCATCAATTTGCTGCTGCGCTTTTACGATATCGATGCCGGTCGCATTGCGGTCGATGGCCGGTCTTCGCGTGACTACACGCGCGCAAGCCTGCGCCGCGCCTTTGGCATGGTGCTGCAGGACACCTGGCTGTTCGAGGGCACGGTGGCCGAAAACATTGCCTACGGTTGCCCGGATGCCACGCGCGAGCAGGTTATCGAGGCTGCCAAGCGCGCGCATGCGCACAAGTTTATCGTGCAGCTGCCAGGCGGCTACGATACGGTAATCGGCGAGGACGGCGGCACGTTTAGCCAGGGTCAAAAACAACTGCTGTGCATCGCGCGCGTCATGCTCACCGACCCGGCGATCTTGCTGCTGGACGAGGCGACCTCGAGCATCGATACCCGCACCGAGCTGCAGGTTCAGGCGGCATTCGACGAGCTCATGGCAGGTCGCACAAGCTTTGTCGTGGCGCACCGCCTGAGCACCATCCGCAACGCCGACTGCATTCTGGTGATGCGCGACGGCGAGATTATCGAGCGCGGCACGCACGACGAGCTGCTAGCGGCAGGCGGCTTCTATGCCGAGCTCTACCGCAGCCAATTCGCCCAGTAGGGAATACCGATTAGCGGCAGATGGTTTACATCTGCGCCGTTAGTACTAAGATATGCTTCTAACAAATTGCATTAATGGCTCGAGTTTCGGGGGAAACGAGGCAACGTGACTATGACATGCTCTATGGTGGTCAACAGCAAGAGCGGTAATACCAGGATGGTTACGGGGGCGATCAAGCGCGCTCTGCAGGCTGCGGGCGTTGAGTTTGTCCACGCCGCGGCGTTGAGCGACGATGCGGACGCAGATCAGGTTGCGCTCGAGGCGCAGGGCGCCTGCGCGGCCGACACGGTGCTCGTCGGTTTTTGGTGCGACAAGGGCGCGTGCACGCCTTCGGTCGCGGCGTTGCTCTCCGCCTTGCACGGTAAGCGCGTCTTCCTGTTTGGCACCTGCGGCTTTGGTGCCGACCAGAGCTATTATCAGCAGATTATCGATCGCGTGACCTCCAATTTGGCCAATGATGCCGAGCTTGTAGGCTGGGCGATGTGCCAGGGCAAGATGGGTCCCGCGGTTAAGCAGCGCTACGAGGCAATGCTCGAGCAAGATCCCGAAAACGCCCGATTTAAGATGCTGCTCGACAACTGGGTTGCCGCGAAGGACCATCCCACCAAGGAAGATATGGATAACATGGCTGCAGCCGCAAAAAAGGCCGTTTTGGGCGAATAACTTCGCCGCTTGCGGTGCCGCGCGTTCAATCGTACAAACGTGAAAGCCTCGAGATTCTCGGGGCTTTTTTCATGACACGAGGGCGCCCCTTTATTGATGGAAGGCCTAATAAGCTGATTGTTCTATGCCCGGATGTGTGCGGAGTGGGATGGGATTTCCGGATGGGTGGGGTTGCGGAAGCTGCGTCCCGGAATTTGCCTTTGGAATGGGATGCGGTTTCCCGGTGAAGGGCTCTGTGGAAACTACATCCCAGCATTCGGTCGAGAAATGGGATGTAGTTTCCGGTTGAGGGTCTTGGCGGAAAGTGCGACCCGGAATTTGTGATCGAAGCGGGATACGGCTTCCCAACGGGGCCACAAGCGGAAGCCGCATCCCACTCCGGACGGGAATTCTGGGACACGGTTTTCAGAGGGTTATGGGCTGCGAACTACATGAGGTTGTCATAAAAACTCTAGTAAAAGGGGTCGGAAATAAATGGCGCTTCCAGCAGTTTGTTTTAATGTGGGGGGGGGTACCATTATTTTAGTTTCGCAAAAAAATGATCCCTCTATGGGGAAGTTGCGTAGGGGGTTAGTCACAGATATTGGATAAAACAGACTAATTTGGTGATAAATGACCACTTACGCCAAAATAGGTAGCATTTAGCGACAAAACATTGAAAAATGTGTAGCACATCGCTATGTTTTTATTACGAAAAGATTCCAAATTGGCTTATTTCGGACTCACTTTTCAAGCGCCTTGCGGTTCCTGTTGAAACTTGCTGACCTTTGGATGGGTCGAATAGGTCCTCAAGGGGGATGAATTATCACTTTGGCTGCGCGTAGACTCAAACGATTTATTGCACTTTTGAGTAGCTTGGCGTTCGCGCTTG
This sequence comes from uncultured Collinsella sp., assembly GCA_902466395.1. Classification (GTDB taxonomy): domain Bacteria; phylum Actinomycetota; class Coriobacteriia; order Coriobacteriales; family Coriobacteriaceae; genus Collinsella. Next base: position 72,764 of record CABQQR010000007.1, on the reverse strand, counting down.
TCATAGCCCTTGCCGTTGTTTCTTTTGTGCCTCGCGCATTTGGATACATGCCCTTTGCTGTGCTTTCGGGCTCTATGGAACCCGATCTTCCCGTTGGCTCCATGGTGTTTGTCCGCCAGGTTGAGCCAACGGATATTACCGTGGGCGACAATGCAACCTTTTACCGATCGGACGGCGCCGTGGTGACGCACCAGGTGTACGAGATCGACCCTGCCGCGCAGACGATCGGCACGCAGGGAATCGCAAACAAAAATGCAGATGGAACCATCATGCACGATGCCGAGCAGACGCCTTTTTCACGCGTGATCGGCACTGTCTCTTTTTGTGTCCCTTACCTGGGCTTCGTTAACGCATATTGCACGACGATGCCCGGTTTGCTTGTTGTGGTGGCCGTTCTGGCGCTGCTGGTCGCGGCGTCGATAGTGCTCGATCGGGTGGTTCCCGACGAGCCTGCGGGCAAGCATGCCCGCGCGCATGCGAGGGAGCGGCGTTCATAGCGGCAGGGGAGAGGTGTCGGCAACGGCAAGGGCCGTTGCCGGGGAAGTCGATTTTCGAAAGGAAGAGAACGATGGAAAACAAGAAGAAAAAGCGCTACGGCATCATTGCCGCCCTGCTGCTGTTGGTGATGGCCGCCGGTGTGGGTACCTATGCATGGCTGACGGCGCAGGAGCACATTGACAACGTGTTCACGGTGGGTAGCTTTGGCCACCCGGAAAACAAGCCTGATCCGACCGATCCCGAGAAACCGGACCCCGATAATCCGAACACTGAAAAGGCCTACCTGTTCGAGACCCAGTGGGTTGCCAACTCCAAGATGGTTCCTGGCGCCACTGTGGCCAAGAACCCCAATGTCGGCATCAAGGCTGGCTCTGATGATGCATACGTATTCATTTACGTAAAGAATGCCATCGTCAAGCCTGGCACCAGCCTTGAAAAGACCCCGTACTTTACGCTCAAAAATACGAATTGGAAGCCCGTTGAGGGTCAAGTCAAGACCAACCAATCTGACAACTCTGGCAACCAGTACGTGAGCGGTCTGTTTATGTACTCCAAGAACTCTGCCGCAGAGAACCTGCCTGCAAAGCTCGAAGCCAACAAAGCAGAGCAGGACGTTTATACCGATGAGCTTTTCACTGCCGTGACGATTCCCTCTGCCATGAACAACACCGATGTTGTCGAGACTACTACTGACCCGAAACAGGCTCCCACGATGACGGTCTCTGCCTACATCTTTGGCGCGGGCCAGAATGGCACCGAGCAGGGTGAAAATGCTGACGCGCAGAATGCCCTTAAGCAGGCCAAGGAATGGGCTAAGACTCAGGCTCAGGCTTAATCCCCCCACTGAGATCCCGGCCCGCCCCCACCCCTATATTCGGGCTGGGATCTCGGTCCCCCTTTTTATCGACGATTGGCGAACGTAATGCTCAACAATCTTTCCGACAATCAGAAACGCACCTTGGCGCTTGCCGCGATTGCGCTGTTGGCCCTGGCGTGCATGTGTGGCACGCTGGCTTTTACCGTTGATATGGTTCCGGCGAACAACGTCCTATCGTTTGGCAGCGTGAAGGTACGAGTCTGCGAATACACCCTCAACGAGCGGGGCGAGGAGATTCCGTTTGAGGCCAACGAGCGCGGGGACTATCCCGACACCAAGGCCGGGGGCTCTGACATCAGCCGCATTGTACGCGTGGAGAACGCCGGCGCGCAGCCTGAGTACGTTCGCGCTCGTCTACGCATGACGTCAGTGGCACCCGACGGTTCGAGTGCGGATGCCTCGGGCAGCGTTGCGTTTCATGTGAACGCGGACGAGGGGTCCCCGTGGATCGACGGCGGCGATGGGTGGTACTACTACCGTGGATTGGCCGGGCGTGGCGGCATGCTCGACCCCGGCGCCATGACGGAAAGCCTTATGGACTCGCTGCGATTTGTGGGCGACTACCACGATGCCGCGCGCGGCGGCTCATTCAAGCTCGATATCGATGTTCAGGCCGTGCAGGCCAAAAACCAGCAGACAAGCGATACCGCCCTCGACGTACTTGACGTTGTGGGTTGGCCGGAGGCGAACTAGCCTATGAAGATCAAGAATATGAACCGGGGTATGCTTAGCAGGCTGGTTGCCGTCGCAGCGATTGCCCTTTGCTGCGTTATGGCGCTGCCAACGGTGGTGCATGCCGAGGATGTGCCCGAGGCCAAAATCGAATTCCACATCAAAAACGAGGCTGACTTTTTGTCGTGTGTGGCGCTGTCGCGCGAGCGCGATACGTCCGGCTGGCACGTTTATCTCGATAACGACATTGAGCTCGACAGCGACGACATGAAAACCATCGTTGCAGACACCGTTAAGCATCTGTCGTTTGGCAACAAGGAGCATCCGTTTAAGGGCGTGTTCGATGGTCAAAACCACGCCGTTGAGGGCCTGAACTACGATAAAGACGCTTTTGACCCCGAGCGCGATACGGGATTTTTTGCCGAGACCAACGGCGCCACCATCAAAAACTTCCTGGTCAAGGACGCCAACGTGTGGGCGGACTTCCGCGGTGGCATTATCGTGGGCAAGGCCGTCAAAACGCGTTTCGAAAACGTTATGGTCATGGAGAGCACGCTGCACGTGACCTGCGCCAACAATGCTCTCAACCTCATTACCAACGCAGGCTTTGAGGGCGGTCTCATCGCCGGCGAGCTCGACGGCTGTACCCTCTATAACTGCGAGGTACGTGGTGGCCGCGCCGTTAACAACACGACCTCGGGCGTGCAGGCGCTCGGCGGTGAGGGTCTGTATATGGCGGCGTTTGCCGGCTACGTTACAAATTCGACGATTGAGTACTGCCGCGTTACGCCTACGCGCAAAGATGATGGCTCGATTGGCATGACCGACGTCACCAATAAGTACGACGTGGCCATTGGCGCCCTGGGCGGCAACAACGTGTACGCCTCGGGTTTTGTGGGCTGCATGGCGGGCGAGGCCAAGATTATCGACTGCTTCTCGACGGCGCAGTGCTACAGCTATGCCGCGTCATATGTGGGCGTCGTCGCCGTGACGCGTGCGTGGACGGGTGGCTTGGCGGGTCGTATTCTAACCGAAAAGGGCAACGAGCTCGTTCGAAGCCATTTTGCGGGTGACTTGAGCTCGCGTCAGTACAATCCCATCGCCGTGATCCCCATCATTCAAAACGATGTGAACCTGGGCGGTATTGCCGCGCGTGCCAACAAGGATGATGCCACGGTCACCGAGTGCTACTTTAAGCCGAGCGTGAGCCTAAAAGGCAGCAGCCAGGGTACCGCGGCTAAGAAAAAGATCCCCTCTTTTGGCGGCGACGGTACCACCAAGGGCGACAGCTATGGTCCATGGGACGACGAGCGCTACACCACGCGCGAGCTGTGGGAAGAGCACGACTACGACTTCTGTGCCGGCACCATGCGCTCGACTGCTAACGACGGGACCCTGGATGGCCCGCACCCCAATGAGTGGGCGATGGATTACAAGCTGAATATTCCTGTGCATGGCCAGAGCGTTAAGGCGACGATCGATTTTCCCGGTGCGGGTACCGCGACAATTACGGCAACCAAACTCGGTATTGATCAAGCGACCTCGGATCCGTACGCCTTTGCCGTGAGCGCCGTGCTGGCGGGAACGGCCCAGGGCTTGGCCCAGGGCGATACATCGGTGACGTTTAGGCAGGATACCTCCGCAAAGCCCAAGGGCTTGACCGATGCCAACGGCGGTTATCGCTTCATGGGCTGGTTCCGCGAGTCCGGAGTCAATGTGAACCGTATCGATGCCGATAACGCCTGGTTTAACGGCAAGACCGATGCCGATGCCGTTAAGGCTGGCAAGCAGGTCCAGAAGAACGAAGCGCACGAGATAACGTCGACCTATACCGCCGATAACGCGAAGGGGGCCGAGGCCTTTAAGGGCAACGACCTGTTTATTGCTTCGTACGAGGCGCAGGTACTGTTCTATAACGTCAAGGGCGAGACGCTCGCGTGGCAGAGCGGCGAGGAGCACGACAAGTCGACGGACTGGTACCGCTATGGCGTCGGTTTAACGCCGGCTGCCCCTGCGGACCGCGGCACTCTTTCCGCCAGCGCCACCTTTATCGGTTGGACGACGCAGCCGAGTGGCGAGGCCGGGATGCATGGCGGTTACGCGGCCATCACCTCGCCTAAGCTTGCCGAGCTAAAAAACGCCGGTGCGTTCTATCCTGCCGGCACCGAGATCACTGTGCTTGGTCCTACCGATTTTTATCCGGTGTACACCGACTATGTGTCGAACATCATGACGGTGTTTGAGGGCAATGAGCAGGATGCAACCGACGATCAGACTCGGCGCGACGGTGTGGGCAAAACTGACGTTAAGGTTGAGACTGCCGAGGATGGCACAAGCGCGTATACCGTACGGGTGCTCGACGTATCCGGTAAAGCTATATCCGAGGAGGGCCAGCTGCCCGACGGCTATCGTTTCCTGGGTTGGTATGAAAACAAGGGAACCGAGGATGCCCCGCTCGAGGTGCGCGTAAGCCGCGACCCCAGCTATACGCTCCCCGCCGATGTCGATTTAACCGCGCCGCATACCTACATCGCCCGCTTTGAGTACCGAGTGGATTATTACGTTCGGGCTTATACCAACCATGAGTTTACGGACAGCAAGCTACTTTGTTCCGTTTGGAATCGCTATCAAACGCCCTTTGAGGAAAACGTCGGTAGTACCTTCGTGCGTGAAAACGTCGTCCACTGGGGCCCGGAGCATGTTGACCACGGTATAAAGGATAGTTATGAAACGTGTGGCACGCGCTTCACGAAGGAAACCCTTGTCGTGAGTCCCCTTAACGCGTACTCGCACAACGTTAAAAACGATACGGGAGCCGATACTCTAAAAAACCTCTATGCCGATACCGATTTTCCAGGCGCTGCAACGCTAAGCGATACTTGGACTTCGGCTTCGCTGAACGTAACGGTCAAACCGGTGAATGATCGCTATCGCCTGAATTTCTGGACGCTTGAGCGCGATGGTGAATATTGGACATATGTGAAAAATCCCATCGAGAGCATGGTGCGTACAGATAAGAAGTACTACGTTCGCGCGATGATTACCACGGACGTTAATTTCTACAACAAGGGCGATAATATCGTGAGGACTGCCACGCGGCGCTATGAGAGTAACTTGCTGCAGACCAAGGTGAACGGGGCGGATCCGACGTTCACGTATTACTACCCGCATGTTAATAAGTCGGTTAAAGTGGCCGAAAAGCCAGAAGATGGTGAGAAGGGATCGTATGAGAGCCCCCTGACCCTCGAAGCTTCCCCGACCGATGCCGACATGGCCGTGCCGGGCTATAAGTTCCTGGGCTGGATTTCGACCGCCGAGGTTCAGAAGGATTCTGACGTCTGGAAGTATATCTACGACGTCGCCGGCGACTCCTATGTGACGAGTGATCCGGATAAGGCAGAGCCGTATCTGGCGACCGACGAGTCCAAGGTCACCCAGTGGCAGGATGCCTATCCCGTCTACGCAAAGTACGACGTCAGCTACACCACCAACCTGCATCGCGCAGGTTTTGAGGGTACGGACAAGGTCAATGTGCCTAGCTACAACATCGCTCCCGTTATCAACGCGGACACCAATCCTGCTACGGCAACGGTGACCCCTGACGTTACGACGCCGGTTTATAAAGCAGGCGGTGAGCTGTATAAGTTGCAGAAGGTTGAGATCGAGCTTCCGAACGGCGAGATCAAGACGCTTCCCTACGATGTGGAGCATGGTACTTGCTCTTATCCGGTGGAACCTGGCGGAGCCTATACATTCGTGGCGTACTATTCGCCGTTGGCGGTTGTGTACCATCTCAATGCCAGGGATGTGGACGGTAAGGTAGCCCAGCAGGGCGATTCTCTCGGCAGCCTTAAGGACGGCATCCCGCTGCCAACGTATAACGTCGGCGATATCGATGCTGCAACAAACGCATACAATGCCTTCGTGGGCTGGACGGAAACTAAGCCGGTAGCTGGCAACGGTTATGTCGTTTGGTCGGACGACGTTTCCATGGTGAATAAAAGCACCGTGGTCAAGGCCCCCATGGAGTTGTATCCGGTCTACCGCGCCAGCGCGGTGCGTGTTCAATCGAATATCGATGCCAATCTGGATGACCCCGGTTCTGTGCGTTATCTTTCGCGGACCGACTCTGGTGATCAAATTTCGCTGGAGGTAAAAGCTGCAACTGAGGTTGTCGGCAAGGATGGCACCAAGTACGACTTTGTCTGCTGGTCGCGTGACTATGAATCCGATAACAAGTACACCCTGATGACCGGTGACGACAAGTATCCCCTCGAGGGCAATGAGCCCTTTAAGAGCGCGATGTACACTGCGGTGTACAAGATTGCGCCGCATAAGGTGCGCTATCACGGTGTCGACGGGTCGGTTCTCTTTACGGCGACGGTCGACTCGGGCGACGAGCGTGCGCAGGACGGCAAGTCCGGCTTCGTCTATACGGTTGATGTTCCCAAAATGGATGAGAACGGCCGCCCCGTCTATGACAACAGCGGGAATCCCATGATGGAGCAAAAGTCCGTGGCATACGACCCGGACGCCCATTCCAAGATCGTCGCGCTGCTCGATGAGCGTGCGGCCGCCAATGGCGATATGCGTGAGCTCTTCTTGGAGTGGCGATATGTGGGCGCCGATGGTGATACGAAGCCTTGGGATGTGTTTAAGGACGAGCCAATTAAGGGCGACATGGACCTGTATCCCGTTACATATCGCGTGGTTGCCAAAGATACGTCTGATCCCGCGAAGTCCGAAACCATGACCGCCCAGCTTAAGTGGCTGCTCGATCCCGCCGCCGCCAACACCGTCGATGACAGTGCCGACAAGGCGCCGTTTAAGGTCTGCTTTGCCAAGCCGTTTATGGGAACGCGGCTGACCGTTACGGTAATGCGGGCAAGCTACGGGCCTGGTACAGAGGGTGTTTCTGTGGCGGAAGAGCCCGTAAACGGCAAGTTTGTCTCGCTCTACAGCCTTGGTTCGGGTGACGGCTCGTTCGACCTGGCCAACCGTCTGGAGTCCAAGAAGACGGGCGAGGGCGATCAGGGCCCCGGCAAAGCCGTGTTCAACTTTGCCCAGACTCATGCGCTGACGATCGTTAAAAAGACGACCGATGCCAGCGCTATGGGGCAAACGTTCCGCTTTAAGGTAACGCGAAAGATGTCGCAGGATTCTCCTGCCGAGACGCGCATGGTCGAGGTGAAAGTTAGCGAGCAGCGCGACGAAAACGGTGAAACTTGCTATGTCGGCAGCGTGCAGTTCGCCGCTCCGGCTGGCATCTATACCGTCGAGGAAGATACGGCTTGGGCATGGCGCTACCAGGGTGAGCTGAGCACGCCGGGCAAGGCGCCCGGTAAAACTGCCGAGCTGACGATTTCGTCTGCATCGAGCGCGAACGATGCCACGTTCACCTGCACGAACACGCGTGTGAACGACAAATGGATCGACGGCAGCGATCGTGCCCATAACGTTTGGAGCAACGGCAACGTAGCAAAGAAGGAGGATTAGCATGTCCAAGCGCAAGCGCATCATCGCCTTGCTGGTGGGGGTTATCCTCCTGGCCGGTACGGCAGGCACGTTGGCCTGGCTTTCGGTTACGGGCGTGCTGGTCAACCAGTTCGGCATCGGATCGGTGACGCCATCGGTTCAGGAAACGCTCAACGGCAAAGTGAAAAGCGATGTCAAGGCGAAGAACACGGGTACTGCGCCCGCCTATATTCGTGCTGCAGTGGATATCTACTGGCAGGACCAGGATGGCGCACGCCTGTGGGATGAGCCAGTTGCCGGCACCGACTACGTCATTGACTGGGGCAGTGTGTCCAAGGCATCTGCTTCCAACACCGCCTCGTCTTGGGTTGTCGCGTCCGACGGGTACTACTACTGGACGTCTCCCGTTGCTCCGATGGGCAAAACCGATGTGCTCATCAAGAGCGTGACTGAGCAGAAGGCAGATGGGAAGAACCTGGTCGTTGACATTTCGACCCAAGCAATTCAATCCACGCCCGACGATGCAGTTGCAGAGGCATGGGGCTGTACAGTCAAGGATGGCGTGCTGGTGCCGCCGCATGGAGGTGCGTAGGTATGGCTTCTCCGATTCGTAAAGACGTTGTGTGTTCCTTGCGCTGCGTGATGGCGGCAATCGTCTGCCTTATCGCGCTTGCCGTTCCTGCACGTGCGTTTGCTGACGTTCCCACGATTGCCTATGACGGAAATGCACGCCAGCTAACGGTATCGGGAGCGACGGACTCCTCGGGGGAGCCCGATCTGTTTCCAGCCTTTAAAGATCTAATGCCCGGCGATGTACGCGAGCAACAGATTGGGGTTCGTACCACGGGTGTAAAGTCCCAGGTACGTGTGTTTGTGCGGGCTGTTGTCGATCACGAGACGGCACATCTGCTATCGCCCATCACCTTAACGGCGACTGTGGGCGATGCCTCTGCAGGTTGGCTCCAGACAGGAACACCGGGCAGCGTGTTCGCCTATCCCACGCAAATCGCCACGTTTACGAGCGATGACAGCACGGTGCTTAATCTGCAGCTAAGCGTTCCGACGTCGGTGGGCAACGAGCTTGCCGACGCAAACAAGACCATTCGCTGGGAGATTACCGCCGAGGACGATGGCGAGAAGATTCCCGTGCAGTCTGCTGACAGCAAGAAGCCCGGCTTGCTTGGTCTGGCGGCAACGGGCGACAACACGCTCACGTTGCTTTTAGTTTTGCTAACTCTTGCCAGCATCGCTTTTATAGCCGCGCTACTTTTGTCCCGGAGGGATAAGTACTAGGTCCATCTTCTAAACGCAACGCCCTCCCGGGCGGCTGGCACGAAGTTCCCTGCTCTACAGTCCTGCGCAAGACGAAGGCCACATTAAGTGGCCTTCTTTGCGTGCGGAACTCGCGATGAACTTCGAGCCCGCCGCTCGGGAGGGTGTCTCTTTATTGATAGAAGGCCTAATAAGCTGATGATTTTATGCCTGGATGTATTCGGAGTGGGACGGGCTTTCCGGATGGGCGGTGTTTCGGAAAGTGTGTCCCAGAATCGGCGCTCAGAGTGGTCCCCACTTTCCGGTTGATGTCTTGTCCGGAAACTATGTCCCGGAATTAAGGCTTGGAATGGGATGCACTTTCCGGTTGAGAGCCTTAGCGGAAAGTGCGACCCGGAATTTACTCTTGAAGTGGGATGCGCTTTCCCAACAGGCCCTCAAGCGGAAACTGCGTCCCATTCCGAAGGCAGATTCCGGGACACACTTTCCGAATACAAAGAAGGCCACTTAATGTGGCCTTCGTCTTGCGCAGGACTGTCCGAGCAGGGAACCTTATATGCCTCCGCCCGGACAGACGTTTCAGTTATGAACTCGCAGCTAGCCGCTATTTGATCTTGGTCGTACCCGGTGCCAAGTTAGGGTCGGTTTCGTTGGCCTCGGTCTGGAAGTGCTCGGTGTAGACGTTCTTGCCGTCGCGGAACATTTCGTAATACTGCATCTTGGCGTAATCCTCGCGCGCCTTGGTGGCAGCAGCGGCGACGGCGTCATCACCGGTGACGTTGGAGGAGAGCGCCCAGCGCAGGCTGGCGTCCTCGTAGCCGACGGAGTTGATGGCGGGCAGCGACTCGCGCAATGTCATATGCGCCTTCTGGTAGTCGGTCAGCGGTGCGCCGATCAGCTGCATCAGCTGGGTGGACAGATAGTTGGTGGACAGGTCGTCGACCTCACTCGTCTGGTCGCAACCGGCAACGTCGTAGTTAGCCCAGATGATGTAGTCGGTCTGCCACAAGCGTTCCTGGTGGGTGGCGTCGTCCTCGCCGGTAAACCACTTATCGTTGAACTTGGACGGGAAGAACGGCTGATGGTCGCCCCAGAACACCACGACCACCTTACGGTCGAGCTTGCTCAGGGCGTTGAGGAAGTAGCGCAGCGCCTGATCGGACTGCTCGATGCACGAGACATACTCGTCGACATCGGACAGCGTGCCATCCTCGACGGTCTTGGCATCCAGGTCGGTCGTGTCGATGTTCAGGTGCATCTGCTTGTCGACCGGCAGCAGGCCCGTGTCGTAGCCCGAGTGGTTCTGCATGGTCACGTCGAAGATGAACTGCGGGTCGGCGTTCTGGTCGAGCAGCTCAAGAATCTTGTCGTATGTCGCCTGGTCGGTCACCATGCCGCGCAGGGTGTCGGCACCCTGGAAGTCGTTGATGGACAGGAACTGGTCAAAGCCAAAGTCCTTGTAGACGTTCTCGCGGTTCCAGTTGGTCGCGTGGTTGGGGTGCATGGCCGTGGTGGAATATCCGAGCGACTTGAACTGCTCTGCCAGGTTCCCGGTCGTTTCCATGTTGTAGATGGTGTAGGGGTACACGCCCGAGCCCAGGTTGGCCATGGAGTTGCCGGTCATAAACTCAAACTCGGTATTGGCGGTACCGCCGCCGTAGGCGCTCACGTAGAGCTTGCCACGGCTGAGGCAGTTGGACAGGCTCTTAAAGTACTGCGGGCCCTCGTAGCCGGCGCGCATGTTCTGGTAGATTGACAGATCCGAGAAGGTCTCGTTCATGATGGCGATGACCGTGGGCTTCTCGCTGTCGAACTGCTCCTTTGCGGCGGCGCGCTCGTCGCTCTTGGCCGCGTCGGACTTGTCGTAGGCCTTGGCGTACTTTTTGAGCGTGGCCTTGGCATCGTCGACGGAGTAGTCGGCGGGTTTGGGCGGCTTGATGGACTGCGCTGCGCTAATGAAAGCGGGCAGGTAGCCCTCGCGCCAGTAGCTCTCGAGCGGGCGCCAGGTGTAGACGGTGATGCCGAGGGTGTTGTAGTAGTCGATGAGCGTGACATGCGCGGTTACGCCGCCCAGGCACAGCACTGCCACGAGCAGGTTGGTGAGCAGCATGCGCTTGGCGTTGGCGGCACCCTTCTGACGGTGCGGTGCCACCAGGCCGGCGTACTCGCACAGCAGCATGGCGATGGCGGTAAAGCCCATGGACAGCACGCAGAACAGCGAGATCGAGAAGGTGTAGCCGTTGCCGGCGACCGCGGCGGCGGTGGAGATGGCCGAAAGGTCGCCCGGCTGGATGGGCATGGATTTAAACGTGATGACGAAAAACTCGGCAATGCCCAGGACAAAGAGGGCGAAGGCCAGGACCGCGGGAGCTGCGCCGTGGCGCTGGAATAGGAAGAACAAGCCGACCATGAGCACGGTGATAATGGCCCATTCGAGCAGAATGCACAGGGGGTAGATCCAGGTAAAGTCGTGGTTGGACGAGACCTCCATGCCCAGCAGCGCAAAGACGCCGGCGAGCAGTAGGCACAAGACGGCGGCGACGAGCGGTTTGCCCACAAAGGCGCCGCGCAGGCGGGCGAGCTTGCCGGTGAGGGCGGGGGCATCGGGCGCGGCAAACGCAAAGACGCGCGGGGCGATACGGTCGCGGGCGATGCTGGCCCAAGCGCAGCCGGTGAGGATGGCGTTGGTCAGGATGAGCATCACAAAGGCGAGCGGCTCGTTTTGGGCGACGAGGCCAATGGCGCCCCAGACGGTCAAAAAGAGCTGGAACAGGCCGAAGGCGACGCTCCATCCAAGAGCGCTTTTGGCAACGGTGCCCGACTGAGCGCGAATGGCCTTGGCCTCGCGCAAGACAAGGTAGACGGTCGCCGCAAGACCGACGAGCGAGATGGCGGCAGCGAACATGCTGAGACTCCTCACAAACTAAAACCTACGAAAGCGGGGGTTTACCCGATTGTTACCAAGATATGCGCTGCATTTGGTGACTGCGCACAACAACCAGCCATAATAACGCGCGTGCGTGGCGGTGTTGCGCAATGTAGCGGCGACCTGCGCGATAATGGACGGGAATTACACGGAAACGTAAAGGCTTCTTAAAGAAATGGCGAGGGTAGGGCGATGAGCGAGCAGGTTTGCAAGGCGGACATGGGCAGCGACGGAGCTGCGGTCGTGGATACATACGGCTATCCGGTCGAGACTACGGGCAACGCGGTGCTGGACATCTTGGAGCATCGCTCGTCTACGCGTGCCTTCGCGCGTGATGACGATGACCGTCCCGTGGCGGTGACCGACGAACAGCGGGCGGCGATTCTGCATGCGGCGAGCCGTGCGCCGTCGGCAGGCGCCATGATGATGTATTCCATCGTGAGCATTCGTGAGCAGGCCACATTGGACCGCCTGGCCGACCTGTGCGATCATCAGCCCATGATCGCCAAGGCGCCCTGGGCACTTATATTTGTAGTCGACTATGCCAAGTGGATCGATCTGTTTGAGCATGTGGGTTGCTTTGAGCCCGAGTTTGTCGAGCGCACGGGCAAGTCGCCCCGTCGTGCGCCGGGCCTGGGCGACTTTGCCATCGCGGCACAGGATGCCATGATCGCCGCTCAAAACGCCGTGGTTGCCGCCGAGGCCCTGGGGCTGGGGAGCTGCTATATCGGCGATGTCGTCGAGAACGCCGAGGAAGTCGCCGCGCTGCTGGACTTGCCTCCCTATACCATGCCGCTGTCGATGCTCATCATCGGCACGCCCCGCAAGGAGCGCCCGGCGATCGCGCATCCCGTGGTGAACCTGGTGCATGAGGAGCGTTATTGTCGCGCCGACGCCGCGACCTTGGATGCGCAGGTGGCCGAGATGGACGCGATGTTTCGCCCGCACGCCCGCGAGGTGGGCGAGCGCGTCGTCGATATCTACACCCGTAAGCACACGAGTCCCTTTATGGCCGAGATGAGCCGCTCCATGGAGTGGTGGTTCAAGAACTGGCTCGGAAAATGACGAATGTGACAAAGGGACTGTCCCTTTGTCACATTCCATATCGCCGCGGTGGCCTAAAGGCCGCATAAATGTTTATTTAGCTGGGAAAACAGTACCATTCAAACATGGGCTGATTACCTATAATCCCGTCGAACGTTAAAATTGGGAGGAAACTGGCTTATGGAACAAAAGGCAAAGGAAGTAGCCTCGCACGCTGCGATTCCTGTGAGCATCTCGGCGATGCTCGTCACGCTGGGCGTGGTGTACGGCGATATCGGCACCAGCCCCATGTATGTAACCAAGGCGCTCGTTGCCGGCAACGGCGGCATCGGAAGCGTCACGCAGGAGTTCGTGCTCGGCGCGCTCTCCCTTGTCGTGTGGACGGTCACGCTGCTGACGACCGTCAAGTACGTGCTGATCTCGCTGCGCGCCGACAACCACGGCGAGGGCGGCATCTTTGCCCTGTACAGCCTGGTCAAGCGCTGCGGCAAGTGGCTTATCATCCCCGCCATGCTGGGCGGCGCGGCACTGCTCGCCGACGGTATCCTGACGCCGGCCGTTACCGTGACCACGGCCATCGAGGGCCTGCGCACCATTCCGGCGGTCCACGCCGTGCTCGGTGACGACCAGGGCCGCGTTGTCGCCATCACGCTCGCCATCATCATCGCGCTCTTCTTGGTGCAGCGCATCGGCACGGCCAAGATTGGCCACGCCTTTGGCCCCATCATGACGCTGTGGTTTTTGTTCCTGGGCGGTACGGGTCTGTTCTTTGTCTTCCAGTATCCCGCGGTGCTTTTGTGCCTCAACCCGCTGCGTGGCATCGGCTTTTTGCTGAGCCCCAACAACCATGCGGGCATCATGATCTTGGGCAGCTGCTTCCTGGCCACCACCGGTGCCGAGGCGCTCTATTCCGACATGGGCCATGTGGGCCGCGGCAACATCTACGCCACCTGGCCGTTTGTTAAGTGCTGCCTGCTGCTGTCCTACATGGGCCAGGGCGCGTGGCTTATCAACAACGCCGGCAACCCGGAGCTCATGGGCATCGCCGACCTCAACCCCTTCTACCAGATGCTCACCCCGGGCCTGCGTCCCTTTGCCGTCGGCCTTTCCACCGTCGCGGCCATCATCGCTTCGCAGGCGCTCATCACCGGCGCATTCTCGCTGGTGTCCGAGGCCAGCCGCCTGGACCTCATGCCGCATATGCAGGTCTTCTATCCTGCCGAGACCAAGGGCCAGCTCTACATCCCCATGGTCAACAACGTCATGCTTGTCGGCTGCGTCATCGTGGTGCTGCTGTTCCAGAACTCGGCGCATATGGAAGCCGCCTACGGCCTTGCCATTACGCTGACTATGATGTGCACCACGCTGCTGCTCTTCTTCTACCTGCATGAGGAGCGCAAGCTCAAGGTTGCTCCGTGGATCTTCGCGGCCTTCTTCCTTTTGCTCGAAGGCTTCTTCTTCGTGAGCTCACTCACCAAGTTCTTCCACGGTGGCTATTTCACCATCCTCATGGCCGCGCTCATCATGGGCATCATGGTGTGCTGGTACAACGGTACGGCTGTTGAGCAGCGCCAGTTTACGCTGCTGCCGCTGCGCAGCTACCTGCCGCAGCTCAAGCGCCTGCGCGACGACGATCGCTACGAGCTTATGAGTGACAACATCGTGTACCTGACCAAGGACACCAATACCGACTACATCGACCGCGATATCGTCTACTCGATCTTGGACAAGCACCCCAAGCGCGCTCGCGCCTGGTGGTTCGTGAATGTCGAGACCATGGAGGAGCCGCATACCTTTGCCTACTCGGTCGAGACGTTCGGCACCGACTACGTGTTCCGCGTGCATCTGTATCTGGGCTACAAGATCAACCAGCGCGTCAATGCCTATCTGCGTCAGGTTGTTCAGGATCTGGCTGCCAGCGGCGAGCTGCCGGCACAGACGCATGACTACTCGGTCTACAAGGATCCGGGCAACATCGGCACGTTTAAGTTCGTCATGATCCGCAAGCTGCTGGCGCCCGAAAGCGACGTGGAGCCCAGCGAGCGTACGGCCATCACGCTCAAGTACATCATCCGCCGCGCTGCCGGCACTCCCGCGCGCTGGTACGGCCTGGAGAACTCCAACGTGAGCTTTGAGTACGTGCCGCTGTTCACCAAGTTTAAGGCCGTGAGCAAGATGCAGCGCCTGGCTCCCGACGAGCGCCCGTAGTCGACGTCTGCTGTTTGTCTAGCGACTGCGGGCTGCAAAGGCTATACACTTGAAACCACCACAAGGAGGCCACCACCACAAAGGTGCCTGTCCCCTTTGTGGTGGTTTTTGTTTTTGAGAGAGGGGCGGTGCGCTGATGGACGTCCATACGGACGGCGATATTGCCGAGAACTTTTGGTGGCGGCGCACGACGCTGACGCGTCGCAGCCCTCTGTATGACGCCTGCGTATCAGCGGGGCTGCTGGTCGCGGCGACGATTGTGGGCGCGCTGCTCGACCGTCCGGGTCTCGCGCCGAGCATCATGATCGTCTATGTGTTTGCCGTGCAGCTGTGCGCATTCTTTACCTGGAGCCGCCTGTATTGCCTGCTGAGCTCGGCTGCCGCCGTGGCGCTCTACAACTATTTGTTTGTCGACCCGCGCTACTCGCTGTCGCTCATCGACCGCGTCTATCCCGGCATGTTCTTTATCATGTTTGTGGTCTCGCTCGTGTCGAGCTCGATTGCGCTGGCCCTGCGCCGCGCCTTGGCGCAGGCTGCCGCCAGCGACCGTCGCACGCAGATGGTGCTCGAGACCAACCGCATGCTGCAGCGGTGCGGCGATCAGCAACAGATTGTGCATGCTATGGCAACGCAACTGGCGCGTCTTTCGGACTGTCCGGTCGTGTGGTATAGCGCCGATGTCGACGACGATGACCTGCTGCCGCGCACGATGTACACGGCCGTGGGCGATGCCGCGCCGGTGCACGAGCTGGCGCCGCAGATGCCGCCACGGCTCTCGGCATCCGCCTATGTGGGAACGCCGCTCGATGCCACCTATGGCGGCTCGGCGTTCTTTGGCATATACCTGACCGTGCACTCGGGCGACACCATGGTGCGCGCGGGTGATCCCGCCTCGGTGGTGGGGGTGCTCGCCATTGTCGCCGAGCCCGATGCGCTGACGTCCGAGGAGCGGACGCTTGCCGATGCCATCGTGAGCGAAGGCGAGCTGGCTCTCGATCGCGCCCGCGCCATGGAGGCCCGCGAGGAGGCGGCGGTGCTCGCTAAAAACGAGCAGCTGCGTGCCAACTTGCTGCGCTCCATCTCGCACGATCTGCGCACGCCGCTTACCAGTATCTCGGGCAATGCCGACGTGTTGCTCGACCAGGGCTCGACTGGCACGGCCGTGCTCGACGACCAGACGCGCCGCGGCCTGCTCCTATCCATTCGCTCGGACGCGCAATGGCTCAACGCCACCGTCGAGAACCTGCTCGCCATTACCAAGCTCGAGGGCGGCGGCATGCATCTGTCGACCACGCTCGAGCTCATGGACGATATCGTCGAGGAGGCGCTGCGCCACGTAAACCCGGCCGTACGTGAGCACGACCTTAAGGTAGTGGCGTGCGATGAGCCGGCGCTCGTCAACGTCGACGCGCGCCTGATGGTGCAGCTGGTGGTCAATCTGGTGAACAACGCCATTACCTATACGCCCGCAGGCTCGCATATCGTGATCTCGATTGGCGTCCATGATGGATGCGTGGCGTGCTCGGTTGCCGATGACGGCCCGGGCATTGCGCCCGAGGACCGCGAGCGAATCTTTGAGTCGTTCTATATCGCCAACCATGGCCTAGCCGATAGCTGCCGCAGTGTGGGTCTGGGGCTTTCGCTCTGCCGCTCCATTGCGCTGGCGCATGGCGGTAGCATAGGGGTTGCCGCGGCGGACCCGCACGGCTCTGTCTTTACGATTGAGCTTCCTGCCGCCGATGTTTCGTTTGATAAGGAGTAACACTGTGCCGAACTCTGCTGTGAAACCGCTTATCTTGGTCGTTGAGGACGATCCCGCCGTCCGCAACCTTATCGTTGCCGCGCTCGAGGCGCACGGTTTGCGCCATATGGCTGTGGAGACCGCCCACGCCGCCATCGCCGCCGCTTCGTCGCAGGCGCCGAGCATTGTGCTGCTCGATCTGGGCCTGCCCGATATGGACGGCGTCAAGGTGGTGGAGTCGGTGCGCGCGTGGTCGGGCATGCCGATCATCGTGGTCTCGGCACGCAGCGAGGACGCGGACAAGATCCGAGCGCTCGATGCCGGCGCCGATGACTACCTGACTAAGCCGTTTTCGGTCGAGGAGCTGCTCGCGCGCATTCGCACCACGCTCAGGCGCCTTTCGTATGCGCAGGCGGGCGGTGTTGTCTCCGAGGGCTCGTTCGATACCGGCGAGTTGCATATCGATTTTGATGCCGGCATCGCCACGATGGATGGCGAGGAACTGCATCTGACGCCGATCGAGTACAAGCTCTTGTGCCTGCTGGCACACAACGCCGACAAGGTGCTGACGCACCAATTTATCCTGCACGAGATCTGGGGCACGGCGACCAAGAGCGACCTGGCGAGCCTGCGCGTCTTTATGGGTACGCTGCGCAAAAAGATCGAGTCCGATCCCGCGCACCCGCACTATATCCAAACGCACGTGGGCATCGGCTACCGCCTGGTCATCCAAGGCTAGATCGCCAACCATCATCCCAATATGAGTTGCGGTGAAATAGTTCCTGTTTGGGCCTTTACCAGGCATTTTTAGGGACTATTCCACCGCAACTTTGTTTATTTGCCCTTGGGCTTGCTGGCGTAGAACTTCTTCTTTTTGGGCTTGCCTGAGCAGGCGGGCTTGTCGTCGCCGTGCGGTCCTCGGACGCCGGCCTGCGCGTGCGCGGGCGATGCTGCGCGAGGCTTGCGGGCTCCGGGGTTGCGCAGTTCCTCGACGCGCTCAGCAATTTCCTCGGCGCTAAAGCCGACCTCGGCCATGGCGTCCTCGATGGGCAGGCGGCGCACGATGTAGCAGTGGTGCACCTTCTGGTTGCGCGCGAAATCCTCGGGGATGGTCTGCTCCGTAATGTCCTCCAGCACCACGCCTGCGCGCGCGAGCTTGCGCGTCTCGGGGCGGAAACCGCGCAGGTTGCAGCTAAAGATGGCATGGCCGCCCTGCGCGAGCAGGCGCGATACGCCGGCCAAAAGCTCAACATGGTCGCGCTGAACATCCCAGGTGCGACGGCCCATCTTGGACGAGTTCGAGAACGTGGGCGGGTCGACAAAGATCAGGTCCCAGCGGTTGCGCGTCTGGCGCTGGTCGCGAATCCAGGCGAGCACGTCGTCGCGCACAAAATGATGCTGAGGCCCCACAAAGCCGTTCTGGCGCATGTTGCGCTCGGCCCAGTCCAGATAGGTGTTGGAGAGGTCGACCGTCACGGTCTCCTCGACGCCGCTGTCTGCCGCATAGCAGGTGGCAGTGCCGGTGTAGGCAAACAGGTTGAGGAAGCGGCGCGCCTGCTTGGCGTGCTCGCGCACCAGATTGCGCGTGACGCGGTGGTCCAAGAAGATGCCCACGTCCAGGTAGTCGTCAAAGTTGACGGCAAAGGTGAGGCCGCCTTCCTCGATGAGCGGTAGGCGACGGCGCGCAATGTTGGCGCGCTCGCCCGAGCCGCCCTTGCCGGCGCCCTGCTTACCGTACTGCGAGCCGCCGCGCGAACGCATGCGGGCCTTGGCGTGCACGTGCTCGGCGGGAACATCTAGGATGCGCGGCGCGATGGCCAGAATGTCGAGCATGCGGGCCTGGGCCAGTGCGGGGTCGATGGTCTTGGGCGCGGCGTATTCGGCGATGACGAGCCAGCGGCCCGGCGTCTGCGGGCAACCCTCGTACAGATCGATGGCGGCGGAGTAGTCGGGCAGGTCGGCATCGTAGACGCGGTAGCAGCTCACGCCCTCGCGCTTGGCCCACTTGCGGCGCAGGCGAGCGTTCTTGCGCAGGCGGTTGGCGAACTGCTCGGATTCGGGGATGAGCACGGGCAGCGGCTTGCCGTCGCCCAGGTCGAGCGTGGCGGCAGGTTCGGGCATGGGGGTGCTGGCGGCTTCGTCGCTGATGACGTCGTTGGCATCCGCAACCTCGGCCTCGGCATCCGCGCTGGTCGCAGCCTCAAACGCTGCGGCGGCGTGGTCGAGCGAGGGCCAAACCTCGATAGTCGCCTCTTCGTTGTTGGGCATGACGGCAATGGAGCGCGCGGGCTCGGCATGGAGCGCGCGGGCCAGCAGGCCGTCGCGGGTGAGCGCGGCGACCGGTGCCGAAGCAAGCTCGGGCGCGCGGCGCAGCTCGCCGACCAGCGTCATGGCGTCATGCATAAGCGACAGCGGTGTCTCGGTCGTATCCGCGACGAGGGCGGCGCCGGCGACAGCGCCCGCATGGTCCAGCACGGTGGCGGGCTTGGCGGCGCAAAAATCGACAAAGCGCTTGTAACCGGCGCACTTGGCCATGCGCTCGGCGGTCTTGCGGGCGGCAGGGTCAATGTCCACGGCGACGATGCGTGCCTGGCGCTCGCGCGCTGCCGCCTCGCGCTCTCGTGCCTCGGCAAGCAACTGCTCCCATAGGGCGGCATCGTGCAGCTGCCAGCCCTCAAAGCCCCAGCGCTCGCGTGCGGCGCCCGGGGCGCGGTCGGTCAGGATGTTCACGGCCTCCAGCAGCAGGCCGCCGCCGGCGCACGAGGCGTCGATCAGCGTAGGTAGGGCCTCGTTTTCGTAGTCGTCGGCCGTCAGCTCGCGCTCGCACAGCGCGGTCCAGCCGACCTGCGCCAACACCAGGGCGGCGTAGTCGGGGCGTAGCACGTGCGCGCCCTCGCCGGCGCGAGTCGCGGCGGGCGGCAGGCGCTTGAACAGCGGGTCGCCCGAAAGGTCCAGGCTTATGCTCGCACGGCGCTGGCGTAGCGAAAGCAGCAGGTGGACATCGGGGTCGGCAGCATCGACATCGGCGCGACGGCCTGTGGTCTCGGCCAGGCGATCGCACAATGCGTCCTTGGCGCGCAGGGCAGAGAAGCGCGTGTTGCGCAGCTGCTCGGTCACACCACGGGCAGTGATGGCAATGGTGGCGCCGCAGCGGACGATGTTTTCCCAGGCAATGTCGTAAACGGCATCGTACAGTTCATCGGCATTCTGCGCCTCAAAGCGCCTGAGCACCACGAACACGCGGCTCGCCAGGCGCGACCACAGACAGGCGCGGTAACCTTCTTCGAGCTCGCCCTCAAATGTAGCGCGGCCCTTCAGCCGGCGAACATGCGAAAGTCCGAGGCGTTTAAGCTCATCGGCGAGTGCGGACTCAAAGCCCTCGGGGCAGCTTGCGTAAAATTCCATGGGTGACCTCTCTGGTTGCGTCGCTCCATTATATGATGGATGCTTCGTTTGCCCTTATCCTCGAAAGGAACCCATATGATTGATGCGTGTCCCGAACCCGCTGTGCTCTTTTTTGACGTGGACGGCACGCTGACGTCGTTCGATCCCGACGATATGACCGATAAGGACTTTACGGCGGTGCGTCCCTCGCGGGCGGTTATCGAGGCATTTCACCGTTTGCGCGATGCGGGGCACAAGGCATTTATCTGCACGGGTCGCCCCTTGTGGCTGATTGCCGATGGCCTGCGCGCGCTGAACCCGGCGGGTATCGTTGCCATGGCGGGGGCCACGCTAGAGGTCGAGGGCCGCGTGGCACACGAGGACTGCATTGACGAGGACATTGTTGAGGAGCTCGCGCGTCGCATTACTGTGGCGGGCGGCGAGGCGTTGTTCGAGACGAACAGTGCCACCTATTCACTTGAGCCAGTTGGTGTCGAACAGTCATTTCTGCTAGGCGCCGGCGTGGTGCATGGCGTTGATCAGATGCGCGTCGATGGCCGCTTGCGCGTAGGCAAGGTGTGCATTAACGCGTGCGACCTGGCTCGCGTAGCCAACGATGACGGCTTTATCGAGCGCGAGTTTGAGCTGTGCAACACCGGTGGTCAGAATCGCGAGCTGAGCCCCAAGGGCATCGACAAGGGCGTGGGCGTGGCGCGGGCGCTGGAGTATCTGGGTCGCGCGGGAAATGCGCGCACCTTTGGCTTTGGCGATTCGGGCAACGACCTGGGTATGCTCGCTGCGGTCGAGACAGCTGTCGCCATGGGCAACGCCATGCCCGAAGTCAAGGCGCTCGCCGACTACGTGACCGACGATGTCGCACACGACGGTACCGTCACAGCGATGCAGCATTTTGGGTTGATTTAATAAATGGCCGGGTCGCCCGCAGTGGGGGCGACCCGGCCATTTGAGCTATTTTGCAATATAGAGCTTGGGATGACTGCGACTGCTCTCGATCGCCGCCGTCATGATGCCCTCGTCGTCTCCATCAACGATGATGCCGTCGAGGTCATCGATCTGCGCGGACTGATAAAAACTGGTTTTGTTGAACTTTCCCTGGTCAACCATCATGTAGCCCTGGTTTGAGTTGGTAAGGTACATATGCTTGATCATGGCCGAGAAGTCGTGCTCGACGGTAAAGCCGTGGTCGGGGTGGAATCCGTCGGCACTGACAAACGCCTTGTCGGCATGTAGTTTGCTCATGCAGTCGAGCGTCAGTGCGCCCGCGAGATAGAGGTGCCCCTTGCGCACGGAGCCGCCCAGCAGCACTACCGAAGCATTGGGGAGATTGAAGCTGGCGTAGTTCGCGATTGCAAGATCGCCGGTGATAATGGTGATCTCACGCTTGTCCATGAGGGCCTTAGCGAAGTAAAAGCCTGTGGTGCCGATATCAATTACCAGAACATCGCCATCATCAACAAGAGTTGCTGCGGTTGCGGCGATGGCCTCCTTGGCCTCGACTTGGACATTGATGCGCTCCTCGGGATACGAGATTGCGTTGGAGCGAGAAAGCGATACCGCTCCGCCGCGTACGCGACGCAGCTTGCCTTCGGATTCCAGCGAGATGAGGTCGTGCCGTGCGGTGACTTCCGAAACCGAAAAACGGCGAACGATGTCGGATACCGAGATATTTGGCTTTTCGGCCAGCCAATTCATGATAAATCGCTGACGCTCGGCCGGTGAAAGGTCTGAAGTAGATGCCATATGCCGCTCCTTTTGAACAAAAGGTAAAAGATGCGCCTTTCGTAATCGAAATATAACGTATCGATATGAAAAGAACAAGGCAAATTCGAATGAATCAAAAGAACGGAATGGCATGTCACAAATGCATGCGTAGCAGATAGTTCGCACGTAAACGGGCTATAAAGAGTCTCATTCTGAAGGTGCCGCCCAAAAGAAGTACGTTCACGCCCGATATTCGACCGTTCACGGAAAGTTGACAATTGAGCTTTCGATAGCTTTTGAAATAGTTTATAAAAGAAAACCGAAAAGCTTTTGAAACAAAGAAGAAGGCTTTCGATAGCAATAGTGTTAGATGAGAAAGGACCGAACATGGCGATCAAGGTGTTTGCCGACGGCGCTGACCTCGAGGGCATGCTTGACATGCATGACAATGGCAACGTTCAGGGCTTCACGACCAATCCTTCCCTTATGAAGGCCGGCGGCGTGACCGACTACCGCGCTTTTGCCAAGACGGTTCTTGAGCACATTACTGATGTGTCGGTCTCTTTTGAGGTATTCGCCGACGACGAGGCAGGTATGGAAGCCGAGGCTCGCGAGATCGCAACCTGGGCAGACAACGTCTACGTTAAGATCCCGGCGCTCAACACCAAGGGTGAGTCCACTGCCGCGCTGGTCAAGCGCCTTTCTGCCGACGGCATCAAGGTGAATGTCACCACGATCTTCACGCCCGAACAGGTCGACGAGTTTGTCGATGCCGTCTCTGCTGAGACCCCCTCTATTCTGTCCATCTTCGCCGGTCGCATTGCCGATACCGGCGTCGATCCGCTGCCCCTCATGGCGGAGTCCGTAAAGAAGGCTGCCGTTAAGCCTGCTGCCGAGGTTCTCTGGGCGTCTACGCGCGAGGTCCTCAATATCTTCCAGGCGGAGTCCGTTGGATGCCAGATCATTACGGTCCCCAATGCCCTTCTTGCCAAGCGCAAGAATTTCGGGAAAGATTTGCTTGAGTACTCGCTTGATACGGTCAAGGGTTTTGCCCGCGACATTCAGGCGCTTGGTTTTCATATCCTGCCCGAGGAGTAGGGGACGAGCATGCTGACCGATCTTCTTAAGCCCGAGCTTGTTGCCTGCCACGTCGAGGCCTCCGACTGGGAGGAAGCGATCAGGGCATGCGGTAAGTTGCTCGTAGACGCTGGCAAATGCGATCAGAGCTATGTTGACGCCATGATTTCATCGGTTCACAAATTCGGCCCCTATATGGTCTTGGAAGAGGGCATCGCCATGCCCCACGCTCAGGCAGATGGCAATGTGAGCGAAGCGGGAATCTGTATCGTCACGCTTGACCCAGCCGTTGCGTTTGGACACGAGGATTTCGATCCGGTTCACGTGCTCGTGGGTATTTGCGCACCCGACCCCAAGGCTCATCTTGGCTGCTTGGCGGAGCTTTCGCAGATGTTCGAGGACGAGGACTGCGTTGCCAAGCTCAGCGCATGCGATACGCCCGAGCAGGTTTTGGAGACCATGCGTTCATTCTTTTAGGCCTTAATGGCACGGCGATGCGTCGCCGCTTTTGGATAGACGGAAAACCGTCACGTGTAGGAGAGGAAGGTTGCCATGCATATCATCACCGTATGCGGAAACGGCATCGGGTCCAGCCTGATGCTCGCTGGCAAAGTCGAGGAGCTTTGCGAGGAGGAGGGCATCAAGGCCGACGTTGAGTCTATGGACCTGAACGGTGCTTCTTCCGCAAATCCGGATCTGTTCATCACCGTTAAGGAACTCGCCCCCGAGCTCCACGGCAACGTTGTGATCGTTCGCAGCTATGTGAACAAGAAGAAGATCCGCGAAGACGCCCTCGAGGCAATCAAGGCGGCCGCCGCTAACGCCTAAAGCGGCACAAAAAAGGGCGGTTCCCTGTGGAAGAGGGAAACGCGCCCACGTTAGAGAGAAAGGAAGCGCAGATGCAAGCCATCCTTCCCATACTTGAGTTTATCCAATCGATTCTGACCAAGCCAGCGTGGATTATGGGTCTATTTGCCTTTGTGGGCCTTGTCGCGCTTAAGCGTCCTGCCCACAAGGTGATGACGGGCACCCTGAAGCCCATTCTTGGTTACATCATGCTGTCTGCCGGCGCCGCTGTTGTTCAGGAGAACCTTGCTCCGCTGGGTACCTTCATCGAGACCGGTTTCCACATCACCGGCGTCGTGCCCAACAACGAGGTCGTCGTTTCGATGGCTCAGAGCGTCCTCGGCGTTCAGACCATGATGATCCTGATTCTCGGCTATGTCGTGAACATTATCATTGCCCGCTTTACCAAGTTTAAGTACATCTTCCTGACGGGCCATCACAGCATGTTTATGGCCTGCCTGCTGTCTGCCGTTCTGCAGGCATCTGGCTTCCAGGATGTCCAGCTTGTCATCGTGGGCGGCATGTTCCTGGGCCTCGTGAGCGCTATGCTTCCCGCCGTTGGTCAGCGTTTCACCGAGAAGGTTACCGATGGCGATGAAATCGCCATGGGCCACTTCGGTTCACTCGCCTATTACATCTCCGCTGCAGTCGGTACGCTTTTTGCTAAGGACGCCGAGGAGAACAGCACCGAGAAGATCGAGGTTCCCGAGAAGTTCGCCTTCCTGCGCGACACTACCATCTCCACGGCTCTTACCATGGCCTTCTTCTACCTGGTTACCGCTTTCGCCGCTTACATTGCAGATCCTGCGGTCGTTACCAAGACCGCTGGTGGCGACAACGTGATTGTCTATGCCCTGACCTGTGCCCTGTCCTTCGCCGTTGGTGTCACCATCGTCTATAACGGCGTTCGTATGATCCTTGCCGACCTGGTCCCGGCTTTCCAGGGCATCTCCAACAAGCTGATCCCCGGTGCCATCCCCGCCGTCGACTGCGCTGTCTTCTTCCCCTATGCTCCCACCGCCGTCATCCTCGGCTTTGTCGCTTCCTTCATCGGTGGCGTGGTCGGTATGTTCATCGTGGGCGCTACCCTGGGCATCTTCATCATCCCGGGCATGGTTCCCCACTTCTTCTGCGGTGCTACCGCAGGCATCTACGGCAATGCTACCGGCGGTCGCAAGGGCGCAGCTCTTGGCGCTTTCGTCAACGGCCTGCTCATCACCTTTGCCCCGGCCCTGCTCCTGCCCGTTCTTGACGTCTTTGGCTTCAAGAACACTACGTTCGGCGACTTCGATTTCTCCGTCATTGGTATTACGCTCGGCCGCGCTGCCGAGGCCTTCGGTACCACCGGTGTCTACGCGATTCTTGCTGTCCTTCTGGTCGTTGCCTTCGTCCCCAACTTCATCCACACCAAGGGTGCTGTGATCAATCACGTTGAGGAAGAGTAATCCAGGCACACGTTAAGCCCTAATCGGGCGGAGCTCCGATAACCGGCTCCTACACGGAAGCGGTGACGTCTCAAATGAGGCGTCACCGCTTTTTGCTTTGGAGCGATTGTGAATATGAGCCGGTGAGGCGCTGCTTCTGTTCCGTGAACGGAACCAAACGCAATGATCGGCAAAAACGTTTTGCCGCTGGGGCGTCGATAAAAAATGGTAAATCTGCAAAACCGTTCGCCGAGAAGATAAAAAAACCGCAGCTCACGCCTTGATAAACGTAGGTAAAGTGTTTAGCAGTTTATCGGCCGTATGCTAACGAAAGGAATCAGGCAGATGGCAATCAAGGTGTTCGCTGACGGTGCAAACCTCGAGGGCATGCTCGACATGTACGAGAACGGCAACGTTCAGGGTTTCACGACCAACCCGTCCCTTATGAAGAAGGGCGGCGTGACGGATTACCGCGCGTTTGCCAAGGAGGTCCTGGCTCACATCACCGATGTGTCCGTGTCGTTTGAGGTCTTTGCCGACGACGTCGAGACCATGGAGGTCGAGGCCCGCGAGATCGCTACCTGGGCCGAGAACGTCTACGTCAAGATTCCGTGCGTGACCACCAAGGGCGAGTCCACCGCCGAGCTGGTGCGCAAGCTTTCGGCCGACGGCATCAAGGTCAACGTCACCACCATCTTTACGCCTACGCAGGTTGACGAGATGGTCGAGGCCGTTGACGCCGAGACGCCGTCCATCATCTCGCTCTTTGCCGGCCGCATCGCCGATACCGGCGTCGATCCCATTCCGTTTATGACGGAGTCGGTTAAGAAGGCCACCGCCAAGCCCAACTGCGAGGTCCTGTGGGCATCCACGCGCGAGCTCATCAACATTTACCAGGCCGAGGCCTGCGGCTGCCAGATCATCACGGCGCCCAACAGCATCCTGGCCAAGCGCAAGAACATCGGTCGCGACCCGTACGAGGTCTCGCTCGACACCGTGCGCGGCTTTGCCAAGGATATCGCCTCGCTCGGCTTCCATATCCTCCCGTAACGCGAACACCGGCTGTACCGTGGGCTGCTCGCCCCAGCCTTTCCTTTCCCTATCGCTCACGCGCTTCGCGAGGGTCGCGCTAGGCAAAGGAAAGGCCGGGGCTGCCGACACGAACTTGCCGGTAGGTTGGTGATCGGCTTCCATATCCTGCCGTGGGCAAAGGTACCCCCGCCTGCGACGTGCAAAATTGAGAGTATTCAGCAAGGTAAAGTTATTTACCAGTTAACCGAAGCATGGAACAGCCCCCGTTTTGGCTCTGACGACGCTAAAACGGGGGCTGTTCCATGCTTTTTCGTCTCTGAGGGGCGTCCGGAACGGTGGAATTTGCAGAATACTCGCGATTTTGCACGTCGCGAGAGGGGGGGGACCCTTGCTTGGCGGTTTACTTCCCCTGCACCATGGTGAGGGAGATCTTCTTGCGGTCGCGATCGACCTTTTCAACCCACACCTTGACCGTGTCACCGACGCGCACCACGTCGCTGGGGTGCTTGACGAAGCGGTTGGCCAGCTTGGAGATGTGCACGAGGCCGTCCTGGTGCACGCCCACGTCGACGAAGGCGCCAAAGTCGACGACGTTGCGCACCGTGCCCTTGAGTTCCATGCCGGGCTCCAGGTCGTCGATCGAAAGCGCCGAGCGGCTAAAGACTACCTCGGGCGCGTCGTCGCGCGGGTCGCGACCGGGCTTCTTGAGCTCGTTGACGATGTCGATGAGCGTGAGGGTGCCGCAGTCCAGGTCGCTTGCCAGCGCCGAGATGCTGCCCAGGCGGCGCTCGATATCGGGCACGCCGCCGCGGCTGAGCTCGCTTGCCGCAACGCCGGCGCGCTCCAGGACGGCCGTGGCCACCTCGTAGCTTTCGGGGTGGACGCTTGTCGCGTCGAGCGGGTTCTTGCCGCCGCTGATGCGCAGGAAACCTGCGGCGTTGAGGTACGCCTTGGGTCCCAGCTTGGGGACCTTCTTGAGCTGGCGGCGATCGGTAAAGGCGCCGTTTTCCTCGCGGTAGGCCACGATGTTTTTGGCTACGCTCGGCGTAATGCCCGACACGTAGCCCAGCAGGCTTGCGCTCGCGGTGTTGACGTCGACGCCCACACGGTTGACGACGTCTTCCACCACGTGGCCCAAGGTGCGCGAAAGCTCGGCCTGGTCAAGGTCGTGCTGGTACTGGCCAACGCCGATGGACTGGGGCGGAATCTTGACGAGCTCTGCCAGCGGGTCTTGCAGACGGCGGCCCAGGCTCATGGCGCCACGTACGGTGACATCCAGATCGGGATACTCCTGGCTCGCGAGCTCGGAGGCGGAGTACACCGACGCGCCCGCCTCGTTGACGATGGTGTAGCGAAGGCTGGGCGCCTGCTCGGCAATAAACTCCGAGACGACTTCCTCGGTCTCGCGGCTGGCGGTGCCGTTGCCGATGACGATGGTGTTGACGCTGTCCTTCTTGACGAGGCGGGCGAGCTCGCGCTTGGTGCCGGCGACGTCGTGGCGCGGCTTGGTGGGGTAGACCACGCCGTGGTCGAGCAGCTTGCCGGTCTCGTCCATGACGGCGACCTTGCAGCCGGTGCGGTAGCCCGGATCGAGCGCGAGTACGCGGGCGCCGCGCACGGGGCGCGCCGAGAGCAGGCCTTCGAGATTCTTGGCAAAGACGTTGATGGCCTCGGTCTGGGCGCGAACGGTGAGTTTGGCGCGGGCCTCGCGCTCCAGCGAGGGGGCCATGAGGCGCTTGTAACCGTCAGCGATGGCGGCATTAAAGACGGGAGCAAACACGCCCTGGCGACGGGGCCAGCGGCTGCCGAGGCGTGCCGTAGCGGCAGCGCCGTCGACGTTCACGCGCACGCGGAGCTTGCCCTCACGCTCACCGCGGTCGATAGCCAGCACGCGGTGGTTGGGTATACGGCGCAACGGCTCGTCAAAGTTGTAGTAGGGCTCGTAGGGGGTCTTCTCGGCGGGGTCGGTGGCCTCGACGACGATGTCGGCGGTGTTTTGCGTAAAGGCGCGCAGGTCGGCGACGTTCTCGGGATCTTCGGCCACCGTCTCGGCCACGATGTCGGCGGCGCCGGCGAGCGCCTTCTCGGGCGTGTCGAAGCCGGCCTCCTCGTTGACGTAGTCCGCGGCGGCGTCGAGCGCGCTGCCCTTGGCCGAAGCCTGCATGATGATCATGTTGGCGAGTGGCTCCAGGCCGGCCTCGCGGGCCTTCTGCGCGCGGGTCATGCGCTTTTTGCGGTAGGGCTTGTAGAGGTCCTCGACACGCTGGAGCTGCGTGGCCTCGCGAATCTGCTGCTCGAGTTCGGGCGTGAGCTTGCCCTGGGCGTCGATGAGCAGAATGACGTCCTCTTTACGCTGCTCAAGATTGCGCAGGTATGACAGGCGCTCGTCGAGGGCGCGCAGGGCGACGTCATCCATGCCGCCCGTGGCCTCCTTGCGGTAGCGCGAGATAAAGGGGATGGTGTTGCCCTCGTCGATGAGCTTGACAGCCGCCTCGACGTTGGCGGCCTTAAGGTTGAGCTCGCGGGCGAGCTGGGCGATAAGATCCATGGGACTCCTTGCGTTTAAGGTGCGTTTGCAGCACAGGGCTACCAAGGATACCACCTGCCACTTCGCCCAAAAAAGACTGTTTTGGCGCGGAACCACGAAAGCGGCCTATCTACTACGTTTGAACCGTGTGGGTCGACCATCCCCCGGTTTTCCGAAAATGCGCAACTCGTCTACCTGCGGTTTTTATTCCGCGAAATTTGGCATGGTTGAGGGCGATCGGTTAAACGTAGTAGATAGGCACATTTCGTGGCGAACGAACCAAGCTGAGGCGCAAAAAGGCCCCCCGTCTCAGAAAATCATTGGAAACGTAGCAAAATGCCCCGCGGGCAGGAGGCTGCTCGCGGGGCAAAGAAGAGGGGCTTATTTGTGGCGGACCGAGGGACTCGGCATGGGGTTTCTGCCGCGGCCGCTCTCAAGGCATTACAGCTCGACGAGCTGGCCGGTCTCGGCGGCCTCCTTGACGGCGTTGAGAAGCGTGAGCGTCTTGACGTTGTCGGCCGGCGTCACGACGGGCTCGACCTCGCGGCGGACAACCTTCACAAAGTGCTTGAGCTGCATCTTGTGGGGCAGCGCCGGGTCGACGGCCGGAATCTCCATCTGCAGCGGCTTGTGCCAGTTGGAGGCGCCGTCATAGGAGAATTGGTGCAGGCGGGGCAGCGACAGGGCGCCCTTGGTGCCGCCGATAAAGTAGGCGTCGGCATCGAAGGGGCGGTACTGCGGGTCCTCGCGAGCGGTTGCCTCCCAGTTCCAGGGGCTGGCGGTGGCGTCGGAGATGGTCATGCTCGCGAGCGCGCCGTCGGCAAAACGGACGTTGACTACGGCGGAGTCCTCGGTCTCAAAACCGCGGGCGGCGCTGGACTGCATACCCTGGACGGCAACGGGCTCGCCCAGCAGGTAGCGGAGCAGGTCGACGTCGTGCACCAGGTTGACCAGGATCGGGCCGGCACCCTTTTTGCGGCGCCACTCGACATCGAAGTACTCGTCGTTCTTATAGATCATGTAGTGGAAGCTCGACACGGTGAGCTTGCCCAGCTCGCCGGACTCGATGATCTCCTTGGCCTTGTTGACGAAGGGGTTGTGGCGACGGTGCTGACCCACGAGCACGGGCACGCCGGCGGTCTCGGCCTCGGCGGCGAAGGCCTGGGCATCCTCGAGGTCGTTGGAGATCGGCTTTTCGACCAGCGGCACGATGTTGCGCTTCACGGCCTCGCGGGCAACGCCCAGATGCAGGTCGTTGGGCGTGGCGATAATGACGGCCTCGGGCTTGACCTCGTCCATCATCTGGGCGGGATCGGTGAAGAACGGCACGCCGGCGGCCTCGGCCGTGGCGCGGGCGCCCTCAAAGGCGTCGGCGATGGCGACGAGCTCGGCCTCGGGCTCCTCGGTGACAAAGCGGATGTGGTTGCGGCCCATGGCGCCGGCGCCGATGACGGCAATGCGGACGGGGTTGAGCTCAGACATTTCGACTCCTTAATACTGGTGGCGGTGGAATGCGACAAAGGGACTGTCCCTTTGTCGCATCGGTAAAACTAGGCGGACTTCTTCTTGCTGTCGGAGACCATCATGTAGACGGTGAGCACGACGGCGATGGCGGCGATCACGATGGCGCCGTAGAAGGACTGCTGGTAGGCGGCGCTGCCGGCCTCAGCGTGATACAGCACGGCAGTGATGGGCTGGCTGATCCAGGTAGAAGCGGCGTAGCCCAAAAACATGATGCCGTAGTTGACGCCGATGTTGCTGGTACCAAAGGCGCCACCGGTAAGCGGCGGGTAGATGACGAGCAGGGCGCCAAAGCTAAAGCCGAGCAGGGCGAGCGCCACAAAGAACATGCTCTGCGTAAAGCTTATCGACATGATGACGAGCGCGACGATGGTGACGACAAGGCTGATGAGCAGCGACTTGTAGGCGCCGAGCTTGTCGATGATCTGGCCAAAGGACAGACGGCCGACCAGGTTGGCGCAGGTGTTGACGGAGACCACCACACCGCCGAGGGCGACGGCCGCGGCGCTCGTGGGGTCGGTGAAGAGCTGGACGGCGGCGATGGAGGCAACCTTGCCCACGAGCAGGGTGCCTGCAGTGGCAGCAAAGGCGAAGGTGATGATGAGGACCCAGAAGCGCGGGGTCTTGACCATCTCGCCCGGGGTGAGGTCGCCGAAGGTGCCGGCATGTGCGCCGCCCTTGGGGGCCTCGAAGCCCTCGGGCAGCCAGCCGGCTTCGGGAGCCTTCAGGAACAGGGCGGAGGCGGCAATCATTACAAAGAAGATGACGCCGAGTGCCTTGAGGGCGCCAAAGATGCCCAGGCTCGGGATGAGCAGCGAGGCGAGCACCGGGGACAGCACGGCGGGGCCGGCGGTCGAAGCGGCCAGGGTGATGCCGGAGGCGAGGCCCTTTTTGTCGATGAACCACTTTTGGCCGGTGGTGAGCGCGGGGTTGTAGCCCAGGCCGTTGCCGATGGCGGCGACGAGCGAGAACCACAGGTAGAACTGCCACGGCTCGGTGACGGTGCCGGACATGAACCAGCCCACGCCGTAGCACACGGCGGCAGCGATCACGACGTTGCGCGGGCCGATCTTATCGGAGATGCGGCCGGCGAAGATGCCCGTCACGGCCATGATGGTCTGGAAGACCGGGAAAGCCCAGGTAAGTGCGCTGGACCACTCGGGGTAGACGGCGAGCAGGTTCTTGGACACGACGGAGTACAGCGCGATGGAGCTGATGAAGAACATGGTGACGCACGCGGCGGAAAGCACGACGGCGCGACCCTTGTTGGAGTTGGTGGAAGCCATGGGACTCTTTCTAATCGATACGGGGGAGGAGCGGGCGTGTCCGCGGTGCCTCCCTGTCAGGTTGGTTTACTGGTCAGTCGGCTTTGCGACGCCGGACTCGTCGGACCAAAGCTCGACACCCTTGTTCTTGAGGTAGTTGTCGGCAAAGGCGCGGCGGCCGCCGGGCTTGGCGGTGAGGTCGCCCATCATATTAGAGAAGCCGCCGTCGACCTTGATGGCGTCGCCGGTGGTAAAGTCTGAGCGCGTGGACGCCAGGAACATGACGGCGTTGGCGATATCGCTGACCTCGCCGATGCGACGCGTGGCGATGAGGCGGCTGCGGCTCTTCTCGACCTCGGGATCGGCGTAAAAGCTTGCCGACATGGGGGTCTTGACGAAGCAGGGCTCGACGCAGTTGGAGCGCACGCCGTAGGGACCCCACTCGGCAGCCAGCATCTTGGACATCATGTTGACGCCCGCCTTGGTGGAGCTGTACACGCCCGAGAACGTTTCGGGGGAGTGACTGGCGACGGTGGAGATGTGAACCAGGCGGCCCTGGCCGGCCTTGATCATCTCGCGACCAAAGCGCTGCGAGGTGATGAAGTAGCCGGTGAGGTTGACGTTGATGACCTCGTTCCAGTCGGAGAGCGGCAGGTCCTCCATGGCTGCGAAGCGCAGGATGCCGGCGGTGTTGACGAGAACGTCGACGCGGCCGAAGTTGACGATGGTGGCGTCGACGGCGGCCTGAACCTCGGCCTCGTCGGTGGCGTTCATCTTGTAGCCCTCGGCGTGGATGCCAAACTCGGCAGCGAGGTCGGCGGCAGCGGCCTTGACCTTCTCCTCGTCCAGGTCGAGCAGGACGACGTTAGCGCCATTGCGGGCGAACTCGCGGCAAATCTCGACGCCCATGCCGCCGAGCGCTCCAGTCACAGCGCAAACATCGCCCTCGAGCTTAAGCCAATTGCTCATAGGAACTTCCCTTCTTATGCCTCCCGGTGGGTCGCTCCCATTAACCGACCCACGTGGTTTTCGCTGGTTATCGTATGCTTTGCATTTGCGCAGGTGAATTGCATATTTGTTAGAATGGCGTTAACCATAGGTTTACACTGTGCGATGCAGTTTATTCTCAATTGAGCGCATGACCTGCGAAAACAACCTCCTGTGGCACCATGTGGCCACGGGCGCGAAAACGGGAGATTGACGTGTACGATCGACGACTTGAGGCCATATCGGCCGCCGCGGAGCTGGGAAGCTTCTCGCGCGCGGCGGCAAAACTACGTGTGTCGACCCCGGCTCTCGTCAAACAGGTGTCGGGGTTCGAGGCCGAGTTTGGCATCACGTTGTTCGAGCGCTCGCATTCGGGCGTTAAGGTGACGCCGGCGGGTGCGCTGCTGGTAGACGATGCGCGCTCGATCATGCGTCAGTCCGAG
Source organism: uncultured Collinsella sp. (assembly GCA_902466395.1). GTDB lineage: Bacteria > Actinomycetota > Coriobacteriia > Coriobacteriales > Coriobacteriaceae > Collinsella. The sequence continues at coordinate 39,823 of CABQQR010000007.1, read as the reverse complement.
GATGCGTTGCGCCGTGCCCGACGCGCAGCGGGCGATGGCGGCGCCGTGCGTCTGGGCGTGTCGATGATGTGCCCGGGGCGCCAAACGCTGTCGATGTGGCCGAGTGTGCACGAGCTGGAGCCGTCGCTGCGCTTTGAGATTGTGCCGGTGAGTGACCTCTACGATGAGCGCGAGACCGTCATGCGCAGTCTTGGTCGCGAAGTGGATGTAGTGCAGTCGAGTTTTTCGACCCCGCGCTGGGGCGACGCCTGCCAAAAGCTCCTTATCGTCAACGTACCGTTTTATATTGATGTGCCGCGCACGAGCCCGCTTGCGCGCAAGACGCGCATCACGGTTGCCGACCTGGAGGGCATGCGCCTGCGCGTGCTCCGTCACGGCAACGACGCTATGGACAGCCTGCGCATCGACCTGTTGGCCGACGGCGGCGTGGACGTGATCGACGTGGATAGCTTCGACTTTGCGCTCTTTAACGAGGCGGAGGAAAAGGGCGACGCGGTGCTCACCTGCGGCGCATGGTCGGGCGTGCACCCGGCCTTTGTGGGCGTGCCGTTCCTATGCGGCCGCGAGGTGCCGGTCTTCTTGCACTACCCGCTCGAGCCCACCCTCCAAGTCCAAAAATTCGTCAACGCCATGGCCCAACTCCTCAACTAGCTTACACAAAACGAGGCCCTGGCCAAACGGCCAGGGCCTCACTAACCTTTATTCCGTTTTAAACAACGGGCTGATTGCGCGCAGGAGGGTGCCCCGGGGGCGGCGGGGTATTTCCTCCGCGCGCAGTTTCGCAGCGCAGCGAGAATGTTTGAGCACGGAGGAATTACCCCGCCGCCCCCGGGGCACCCTCCGTGGAACAAACCTGCCTACTCCAGCTCAAACGCACCCGTGTACAGCTGGTAGTAATACCCGCGCTTGGCAATCAGCTCGTCGTGGTTGCCGCGCTCGATGATGCGACCGTGGTCCAGGCAGATAATCGCATCGGAGTTGCGCACGGTGGACAGGCGGTGCGCGATGACAAACGTCGTGCGGCCCTCCATGAGCTTATCCATGCCCGCCTGCACGATGGCCTCGGTGCGGGTGTCGATGGAGCTCGTGGCCTCGTCTAGAATCATCGCCGGCGGATCGGCGACGGCGGCGCGGGCGATCGAGATCAGCTGGCGCTGGCCCTGCGACAGCTGTGCGCCGTTGCCGGTGAGCATCGTGTCGTAGCCGTCGGGCAGGCGGGTGATAAAGTCGTCTGCGCCCGCGAGCTTGGCCGCCGCGATGCACTCCTCGTCGGTCGCATCCAGGTTGCCGTAGCGGATGTTGTCCATCACGGTGCCGGTGAACAGGTTCACGTCCTGCAGCACGACGCCCAGCGAGCGGCGCAGATCGGCCTTGCGGATCTTATTGACGTTGATGCCGTCGTAGCGAATCTTGCCGTCGGCGATGTCATAGAAGCGGTTGATGAGGTTGGTGATGGTCGTCTTACCGGCACCGGTGGCGCCGACAAACGCGACCTTCTGACCCGGCTCGGCAAACACGGACACGCCGTGCAGGACCTCGTGGTCGGGGGTGTAGCCAAAGTCGACGTTGTCCATGACCAAGTCGCCGCGCAGCGGGACGTACTCGATCTCGCCGGTTGCGCGGTGCGGATGTTTCCACGCCCACATGCCGGTGTGGTGGTCAGCCTCCTCGAACTCCCAAGTCTCGGGGTTCACCTGTGCGTTGACGAGCGTCACGTAGCCTTCGTCGGCCTCGGGCTTCTCGTCGATGAGCTCAAAGATGCGGTCGGCGCCGGCGAGGCCCATGACCACGGCGTTGATCTGCTGCGAGATCTGGCCGATCTGTCCGCAGAACTGCTTGGTCATGTTGAGGAACGGCACCACGACGGCGATGGACAGCGCCATGCCCGAGATGCTCAGGTTGGGCACGCCCAGCGCCAGGAAAATGCCGCCCGCCAGTGCGACCAGCACGTAGAGCAGGTTGCCCAGGTTCATAAGGATGGGCATGAGGATGTTGGCGTACATGTTGGCCTTCTGGGAGACCTCGAAGAGCTTTTCGTTGCGCTCGTCAAAATCGGCCTCGGCGGCAGACTCGTGGCAGAACGCCTTGACGACCTTCTGGCCGTTCATGACCTCCTCGATATGGCCCTCGACCACGCCGAGCTCGGTCTGCTGCGCAATGAAGAAGCGCGCGGAGTTGGAGCCGAGCAGCTTGGTCATAAAGGTCATAAAGGCGACGCCGGCGATGATGACCAGGCACATCCACACGCTGTAGTACAGCATGATAAAGAACACCGTGACGATGATGATGATCGTCATGAGCAGGTTGGGCAGCGACTGGCTGATCATCTGACGCAGCGTGTCGATGTCGTTGGTGTAGTGGCTCATGATATCGCCGCGCTGGTGCGTGTCGAAGTAGCGGATCGGCAGGTCCTGCATGCGGTTGAACATCATCTCGCGCAGCTTCTCCAGCGAGCCCTGCGTGACGATAGCCATGGCGCGGTTCCAGAAGAGCGAGGACAGGACGCCGACGCCGTAGATGCAGGCGAGGGTGGTCACGAGCTGTGCGATCTTGGGCTGCGCGGCTTCCCAATCGCCCGACTGCCACGATTCGCCAATAATTTGCAGGGCGCTCTGCAGGAAGGTCGCGCCGATGGAGTTGATGATGGCGCAGAGCACCACGCCGGCGACGACGAGGGGCAAAAGCACGGGATAGAAGCCAAAGAGCGTCTTGATGAGGCGCGACATGGTGCCGCCCTTGCGGTTGAGCGCGCGCTCGGCGGTCGTTGCCTTACTCATGGGCCTCGCCTCCTTCCTGGGTCTGAGCTTGCGTTGCGGTCATGTCGGTGTTGTCTGCCGCCGTGTTCGCGTCGCCAGAGACGTCGTCGGCGTCTTGCGTACCTTCGGCAGACATCTTGTTTTGCGAGGTAAAGGTCTCGCGGTAGATCTCGCTCGTCTTGAGCAGCTCTTCGTGGTTGCCGATCTGTGCGATGCGGCCGCCCTCCATGACAATGATGCGGTCTGCGTCCTGCACGGAGCTGATGCGCTGGGCGATGATGATCTTGGTCGTGTTGGGCAGATAGCTTGCCAGCCCTGCGCGAATCTTGGCGTCGGTCTTGGTGTCGACGGCGCTGGTGGAGTCGTCCAGGATCAAGATCTTGGGGCGACGCAGCAGGGCGCGTGCAATGCACAGGCGCTGCTTCTGACCGCCCGAAACATTGGAGCCGCCCTGTTCGATCCAGGTGTCGTAGCCCTTGGGGAAACCGTCGACAAACTCGTCGGCGCAGGCCAGATGCGCTGCCTCGCGGACTTCCTCGTCGGTGGCGTTCGGGTCGCCCCAACGCAGGTTCTCGGCGATGGTGCCGCTAAACAGCACGTTTTTCTGCAGCACCATGGCGACCTGGTGACGCAGCGCGTCCAGGTCGTAGTCGCGCACGTCCACGCCGCCCACGCGCACAGCGCCTTCGGTGGTGTCGTACAGGCGGGCGATGAGGTTAACGAGCGTGGACTTGGCCGAGCCGGTGCCGCCGATGATGCCGATGGTCTCGCCGCTCGTAATGTGCAGGTCGATATCGTCGAGCGCCTGGCGCTTCGCATGCTTGGAATACTTAAAACTCACGTGGTCAAAGTCGATGGAACCGTCGGCAACCTCGAGCACGGGCTCGGCGGGATCGGCGATCGTGGGCTCGGCGGCCAGCACCTCGGCAATGCGGTGTGCCGATTCGTCGGCCATGGTCACCATGACAAAGATCATCGACAGCTGCATCAGGCTCATGAGAATCTGGAAACCATAGGTAAAGGTCGAGGAGAGCTGGCCCACGTCGAACAGCGTGCCCTGGCTCGTGATGATGAGCTTGGAGCCCAGGTAGATGATGACGACAAACGCGCCGTTGACGCAGATGTTCATCATGGGGTTGTTAAAGGCGAGCAGCTTCTCGGCGCGGGTGAAGTCCATCTGGACATCGCGCGCGGCGGCCGCGAACTTCTCCTTCTCAAAGTCTTCGCGTACGTAGCTCTTAACCACGCGCATGCCGGTGACGTTTTCCTCGACGGACTCGTTAAGGGCATCGTACTTGTGGAACACGCGCGAGAAGATGGGGCGCACCTTAAAGATGATAAAGAACAGCCCAAAGCCCAGCAGCGGAATGATGACCAGGTAGACCATGGCAACGCTGCCGCCCATGATAAATGCCATGGTAAAGGCGAAGATCAATACCAGCGGCGCGCGCACGGCGATACGGATGATCATCATAAAGGCCTGCTGCACGTTGTTGATGTCGGTGGTCAGGCGCGTGACGAGCGAGGAGCTCGAGAACTCATCGATGTTGGCAAAGCTGAACGTCTGGATTTTGTAGAACAGGTCGTGACGCAGGTTCTTGGCGAAGCCGCAGCTCGCATGGCTGCAGGTGACGCCTGCCGCGGCGCCAAAAGCAAGCGATGTCAGCGCGATGAGCACCAAAAGGCCCGCGGTGGGAAGCATCTCGGCTACGGTGGCGCCGTCTTTGATGGCGTCGATCAGGTTGGCGGTGATAAATGGAATCAGCATCTCGCAGAGCACCTCGCCAAGCACGAGCAACGGCGTGGCAACGGTGACTTTCATATAGTCGCGGATGCTGCCCATGAGGGTTTTAATCATCCAGTTCCTCCCAGGTTACACGGATTTTCTCGAGCATTTCGGCGAGCTGCTCGCGCTCGTCGTGGGTGAGGGCACTAAAGGCTTGCTCTCTAAAGCGAATGCGGGCCGCCTGGTCGATGCGGGCGTTTTCCCGGCCGGTTTCGGTCAGGCGAATGGTGAGCTGCCGTCGATCCTTGGGGTTACGGCTGCGCTCGATGAGGCCGTTGAGCTCGAGCTTGGACAGGATCTCGGAAAGCGACCCCGGCTTGAGGTCAAAGTGCATGCCGAGTTCCTGCTGCGACATCTCGCCGCCGGGTTGCTTGGCCAGCAGGCAGATGATGGGCGCCTTGCCGGACACGCCTCCGCCATGAAAATGCATGTAATGGCCGCAAAAGCCCAGGCCGCTCAGGATGCGCTTGGCGAGTTTGTCTTCGGCGCTGACCGCTTCGGGTATGTCTACCGGTTGCGACGGGTCACCGCCGCCCTCATGCGGAAGGACGAGTGGTTCAACACACATATCTGAGCTTCGCTCCTTTCTTTAGTTAGGTAGTTGAATTGTTTTGTGCCTAACCAATTTAGGAGCACGGTAAATAAATGTCAAGGTACCAAACTAGTGGTTACGCGGTTTTACCAAACCGCGTACGGCTCGACGCTGCAAACCCGCCAGAGCGGCAATCTGCCTTTCAACTTCGGCGGCATGACCAGAAGGTCAATGCCGCCTTGTTTCAAGGCACCTTGCTCGCTCTGGCGGGTTTTCGCTGACTTCGCCAAAACATCGGCGTTGCCCGACTAGTCGTTTTGGCACTTGGGGACGTTCCTTAAGTGCCGGCATTTGGGGACACTCCTTGTGTCGACTAGTCATTTAAGAACGTCCCCAATGACTACCTAAGAACGTCCCCAATGACTACCTCGTTTTCGTAACCTCTCCGCAACAATTTGCACTTCGCACCGCTCGCCTCCGCTCACAACGTCCCCTGCGCTACACTTAGTCGCACTATGGCGCCGCCGCGTCACGCCCGACCCAAGGGAGACCCTCATGAAGAATACTCAGCTGCTGCTGATTAACGATATGTGCGGCTACGGCAAGGTCGCGCTTTCCGCCATGCTGCCGGTGCTGTCGCACATGGGCTACCGTATCCATAACCTGCCGACGGCACTTGTGTCCGATACGCTCAACTATCCCAAGTTCTACATCCACGACACCACCGAGTACGTGCGCCAGAGCCTCGCCATCTGGGAGGAGCTCGGCTTTGAGTTCGACGCCATCTCGACCGGCTTTATCGTGACCGAGGAAGAGACGCGTATCATCTCGGACTTTTGCCACCGCCGCGCGCAAAAGGGCACCAAGGTGTTCGTCGATCCCATCATGGGCGACAACGGCAAGCTCTATGCCGGTGTGCCCGAGTCCACGATTGGCCTTATGCGGCACCTGCTGGAGTGCGCAGACTACGCGGTGCCCAACTACACCGAGGCCTGTCTGCTCGCCGATACGCCTATTGCAGAGCAGATCACGCCCGATGAGGCCCGCGCCCTTGTGGACGCCGTGCGCGAGCTGGGTGCCAAGTCGGTGGTCATTACGAGCGCCGTGGTCAATGGCATGAACGCGGTTATCGGTTACGACCATGTGGCGGGGGAGTACTTCACGATTCCCTTTGAGCTCATTCCGGTCTATTTCCCGGGCACGGGCGATACGTTCTCGGCGGTGCTCATGGGCCGCGTTATGGCAGGTTGGAGTCTGCAGCGCGCGACGTCCGATGCCATGCGTGTGGTGGCTGAGCTTATCGAGCGCAATGCCGACCAAGAGGACAAGTCGGCCGGCCTTCCCATCGAGGCCTGCCTGGATGTGATTGACCATGAGTAACGCTGGCGAGGGCGGCGTCAAGCCTGCGGGCGAGAACAGGCCGCTCGGCGCGCCGCGTGGCAAGCGGCCGCGTATCCGCGTGAGCTGCGTGGACCAGCTGGGGACGTGCCGCTGCCACCATGGTCACAAGCCGGGCGACGTCTTTGACTTTGACCGAGACCGCGGCAAGATGTGCGCCATGGCCTGTCACGTGGGCTTTCCCTATATCGATATCCTGCGCTATGGCGGAACCGTGCCTGGCAACGAGCCTGGCACGGCAAAGTTCTGCTGCCCCGAGATTGATACGCTGAACGTCTGGCTTGCCGAGATCGTCGACGAGTAACCGAGCGAGGATTTTCTCCCGTCGAAATATCGAGCGTGGATTATCTCCCGTTTTGGACGCAATTTCGCACTCAAAGTGGGAGATAGTCCTCGCTCGATTTGTATGCGAGAATCCCGACCTCACTTATGCCCATGCTTAGGCGCACGCGTCGTTGTTCTGTGCGCGAGTAAGCTCAAATTTCTGCATTTCATCCAATTTCGGTACTAAAAATCTCTGCATTTCATCGATAATAGTCGATATAAATATCTGCATTTCATTTATCGAGGCGATGGGAGAGCTTATGTTGCGCAGGAAAATCGCTGATGAGCTTGATTGTTGGCAGAGATCCATTGAACGAAAGGCGTTGTTCGTCACGGGTTCTCGCCAAATCGGTAAGAGCTACTCGATTCGCGAGTTCGGTAAGTCAAACTACGCAACCTATATCGAGCTCAATCTCGCGGAAAATCGCCAGGCAAAAGATGCTCTTCTCGAGGCACGGGATGCCGACGATTTCATCAGCAGGGTGACGCTTCTTTCGGGAAAGCCGATAGCGCCAGGCAAAACGCTCGTGTTTATCGATGAGGTCCAAGAGGCCCCCGACATCATGACGATGGCGAAGTTCCTTGTCGAGGACGACCGTTGCCGCTGGGCATTCTCGGGGTCCATGCTCGGGACCCAGTTCAAGGGCGTCAGGTCTTATCCCGTGGGGTATGTCCATGAGCTCAGGATGTTCCCGCTGGATTTTGAGGAGTTCAGCTGGGCAATCGGGGTGAGCGAAGAGGCGCGGCGCTCGATTTGCGATGCGTGCCGCAACGAGACGCCGGTTCCTGGTTATATTCACGACGCAATGATGGCAAACTTCAGGACCTATATCGTCGTCGGCGGTATGCCGGAGATCGTGCAGCGCTTCCTCGACACGCAGGGTGATCTGGCATCTGTCCGCCAGCTCCAGTCCGAGCTGAACGGGCAATACCGTCGGGATATCTCGAAATACGCGAACGGGCGCGCGCTCCAGGTGCAGAGTATCTTCGACCAGCTTCCTGTCATGCTGGAGGGCGAGAACAAGCGTTTTGTGCTCAACTCGATCGACCCCAAGGCCCATTTCGAGAAGTACCAGCGCGACTTCGTCTGGCTCGTCGATGCCGGCGTCGCCCTCAAGACCGATATCGTAACCGAGCCAAAGTCCCCGCTGCTTAAGACAGCGCGACCGTCCCAGTTCAAACTGTACCAGTCCGATACCGGGATGCTGATGGCCCGTTATCCCATCGGGGTCGCTCAGGCGGCGTACCTCGACAGCAAGGAGCCCAACCTCGGCGGCGTGTACGAAAACGTGGTGGCTCAGCAGCTGGCTGCCCAGGGAAGAGGGCTGTATTACTACCAGACCAAGAAACGGGGCGAGGTCGATTTCGTGATTGACGGCCCGGATGGGACGGCTGTGCCCATCGAGGTTAAATCGGGGACGTATTACCATGCGCACGCCGCGTTGAACCATGTGCTTGAAACGGCCGAGTATGGCGTAAAGCGCGGGATTGTTTTCTCGAGAGGCAACGTTGAGCGTGACGGGGGCGTTCTCTATCTGCCTCTGTATGCGACTTGGACCCTTCCGGATGTTTTGGGCGACTTCCGTGCCGAGGGGATAAAACTGGAGGTCAAACCTGTCTAGGGTCAGTCCCGAATGCGACAAAGGGACAGTCCCTCCCGCCGAGCGTGGATTTTCTCCCGTTTTAAGCGCGCTTGAACGCTCAAAGTGGGAGATGATCCACGCTGGGTGTATACCGATGGCGCGGCCCGTGCACTCGCGAACCTACAGCTGCTCGAGCATGGCGGTGCAGCCGGCGAGCACATCGCGGTAGGTGGCATCGAAATTGCCGGTGTACCAAGGGTCGGCCACGTCGCCGGGGCGATCGGTCCAATCGAGCAGGCGAGAGATCTTGCCCTCGGGGTCCTTGCTAAAGATGCGCTGCAAGCCGCGGGTGTTCTCGTTATCCATATAGACCATGTGGTCCCAGTCGCCATACTCCGCGCGGCGCACCTGACGAGCGCGATGCGCGACGACGGGAATCCCGACCTCGCGCAGCTTGGCAACGGTGCCATGATGCGGCGGGTTGCCGATCTCCTCGGTCGACGTCGCGGCGGAGTCGATGGCAAACTCACCCTCGCGTCCGGCGCGGCGCACCAACTCGGTAAACACCGATTCAGCCATCGTCGAGCGGCAGATATTTCCATGACAGATAAACAGTACACGTTGCATATGCGGTTTCCTTTCGATCGCCATCATCGAGCTCGAGTATCGCATCTACGCCTATGCCCTCGCCCGCCTGCGCTCCCAGCGAGCCAACTTGATCGTCACCAGCGTGAGCATCCAGGCCACAAGCGAGAACGCGGCGCCCACTGCGCCCACGTACGCAATGCCAATGCTGCTTACCACGGCGCCGCCCACTGCGGTGCCAAACGAGATACCGACGTTAAACGCCATGGGCTCAACCGAACTTGCGAGTACCATCGACTTGGGATGGCGGCTGCGTGCCACGTCCATAAAGTGCGTGATGCATGAGACCGAGAACAGGTACATGAGCATCGCCAGGCTAAAGACAAAGACCAGCGCGAGCGGCATAGTGCCGCCCACAGCAAACAACCCGAGTAACGCCACAGCCTGCAGCACAAACGTCACAAGCAGTGCCTTCATGCCAAAGCGCGCATCGATCCATCCGCCCAGGATGTTCGAGATCAGGCAGAACACGCCGTAGGCCATGAGCGTGGTGCTTGCCTGAACGGTACCCATGCCCAGCACCTGCTCAAGATAAGGCGTCACGTAGCCGTAGAACACATAGACCGAGCCCACGCCAAACAAAAAGATAAGCATGCCGGTGATGATGCTCGGTTCGCGTAGCAGACCCGCCTGCTCGCGGAAGGTAGCGGGTTCGTCGGTCTGTCCGGCGCGCGGCATAAACGCCACGAGCGCTCCGCAGATCAAAACGGCAAAGGTCAGCGTACCGTACATGGCCACGTGCCAATCGAGCGTGTCGGCCACAAACTTGCCGATCGAAGTGACAAAGACCATCGCCACGGAAAACGCGCCGTACACGACCGAGATGGCAAGCGAAGTTTGCTGCGGGGACAGCAGCTCTGGGATGTACGTCACGCCCACGGCGAGCAGCGCGCCCGAGACGGATCCCAGGACAATGCGCGAGATAAAGAGCACCTGGAAGTTGGGCGCCAACGCCATGACCAGGTTGCCGAGCACAAAGACGATGCTGTAGTACACGAGCAACTGGTAGCGGCGGAATCGCCCCGTGCTGAGCGCAAGCACCGGCGTGGCGATGGCGTAGACGAGCGCGAATACGCTGATGAGCTGGCCCGCAGTGGCAAGTGATACGCCGAGTTCCGTTGCCAAGTCGCTTTCGATGCCGATGACCACGAACTCTGAGCAGCCGAGCGAGAATCCCAACAGCACGAGCAGCGCCAGGCAGAGCTTGGTGCGCGCGGGGGAGAGCGCGGCGGCGGTTGACTTACTTTTAGACGTGGTTGCGGCGGTCAAGGTTGTCACTCCAATGTCGCATGAATAAGCGGGATTCAATCCCTGCAACTCTAACAGAATGCGACAAAGGGGCAGTCCCTTTGTCGCATTGCGCTGCCAGCCAGTCGCCCAAACCGTCACAACATTCGATGAAAATCTCGAAAACGAGGAAAAGCGTCGAATGTTGTGACGCTTTTCCTGTCTGTGCCGGCGAGCTCCCGTGTCATCTGGGGGTATAAGGCTAGCAAGTGTTTATTTGCGAGGCCAAGGGGGCGCCCCGTATGGATATCGATAACTTTGAATGGTGGTATAGCGAGGGCGAGGCTCCGGACGAAGAGTGGGACGAGCCCGCGCCGTGTGACGTGTCGAGCGACGAGGACGAGACCGGCAACGATGCCGGTGTCGAGCCTGAAGCCGCCTCCGATGCTGCCGAACCCCTAACCTTTGAACAGGCTTGGGCCCAGGCCGAGGCCGACGAGGCGAAGGCCGATGCCACGGCCACGCTCGGCGAGCCGGCTGATATGTCCATCTCGCCGGCAAAGACCCCACAGCCGCGTCACACTATCGACCCCGACAGCACGGCATCCTTCAGCATTCTCGACGTGCCCTCGCAGGGCGCTCAGGCGCCCGCACCCACACGTCGCCCCAATCTGTCTCGCGAGGAAGATGCAGGACGTCGCTCGCCGCTCGGCCCCATCCTCATTGCCTTCATGGCCGGTGTCATTGCCTGCTCGGCGATCGGCAGCATCTGGGGTCATGTCGAGCAGCAGCGCCAAGACGCCGCCAAGGTCGAGATGTCTGTCGAGCAATCGCTCAGCCGTACGCGCTCGGTGCATGTGTCGGTCGAGGTCAAGGACGGCGCGACGTGGGACACCGCGCGCGGCGACAGCCAGATGCTCGTCCATATCGTGGGTCGCACGCTCAAGGGGCAAGCGATCGACGAGTACCAATACGTCAATTCCGAAGGTGACGGCATCGAGCTCAAGCCCGGCGACTACGAGCTCACGGTCGATGAGCCGCCCGTCGCCACCGACGGCACGCGTTACCGTGCCTCAAAGCGCATGGTTCCGGTGAGTTTTAATTCACAGGCGCCCGATACGGTCGATAGCACGCCGCAGGGCGGGTTTGACCTTTACGCTATTGCTCAATAACTGCACCTGTCGCTCAACCCCGCCGCCAAGAGTGGGACAATAGCCCTCGACACTGTTGTTTACTTTTGGAGGAAGTAGCATGTCCACCGTCACCACCATCAAGCGCGGCGGCCTCACCGCGGCCATCGATTCCATGGGTGCCCAGCTCACGAGCCTTGCCCTCAACGGCAACGAGTATCTGTGGCAGGGCGACCCGTCCTTTTGGGGCAAGCACGCGCCTATCCTGTTCCCCATTGTGGGCTCGCTGCGCAACAACACGGCAACGTCTGCGGCCGGCACCTGCGAGATGGCTCGCCACGGCATCGCGCGCATCGTCGAGCACAAGCTGGTCGAGGTCTCCGAGGACGGCTCCTCGGTAACGTACGAGATCACTGACACGCCCGAGTCGCTCAAGGCGTTCCCGTTCCACTTTAAGCTCAACATGACCTATGCCCTGACTGGTGACGCCACGCTTACCCAGACCTTTGCCGTCACCAATACCGGCGACGTGGACCTGCCGTTCTCGGTGGGCGGCCACCCCGCATTTAACGTGCCCGCCCCCGGTGCCGAGGACGAGGCATTCGAGGATTACGAGCTGGCGTTTACCGAGGCTTGGACTAACGAGGCCCCCATCATCACGCCCGACGGTCTTATGACGTTCGAGGGTAGCTACAAGGCTCCCGATAACTCGGACGTGCTGCCCATCACGCACCGCAGCTTCGATAACGACGCCATCATGTTTACCGATACCCCGGGCTCCACGCTCACGCTGCGCGGTCGCAAGTCGGGCCATGGCGTCAAGATCGACTTTGAGGGCTTTAAGTACATCGGCGTGTGGTCTGCCGCCAACGACGCTCCGTTTGTGGCGCTCGAGCCTTGGACCGGCCACACTACCATGGACACCGAGGACGACGTCTTTGAGCACAAGGTCAACGCCATTACGCTGGCGCCAGGCGCTACCGACACCCGTTCCTTTAGCGTCACCCTGCTCTAGAGGTTCCGCCGTTCTAACGAACGGCGGACCGGTCGACGCTGCGCGCCACCCAGAGCGACAATTTGTCATTCAAAAGGCACGGCATGACCAGAAGGTCTATGCCGTGCCTTTTTCATGCCAACTTGTTCGCTCTGGGCGGCGCTCGCTGGCATTGCCAAAACATCGACGTTCCCAATGACTACCGCGTGTCTATTAATTTTTCGAGCTTGTGCTGCGCTGCTGGTCGCTGGCGTATATCCTGTTAAGTCGTCAGCATACAATTCAACAGGGAAGGCAGATCATGCATTCTCCCCATCAACGCGACGCGCATCCGCAGCCGATATGCAGCCGTCGCATCTTTTTGGGTAGCGCTCTCGCTGCGAGCGCTTCTGTCGTCGCCGGCGCACTTGCCGGTTGCCAGCGCCCCTCCACGCTGGAAGTAGTTCAGCCCACGACAGGCGGCGGTCGCGACGACCTGTCCGATTCCGTTATCGGCAAGGATAAGATCCGCATTGGCATGGAGGCGGCCTACGCCCCGTACAACTGGCAGGTTTCCGAGGCCAGCGAGTTCACGATCCCCATCGATAACGTGCAGGGAGCCTACGCCGATGGCTACGACGTGCAGATCGCCAAGATCGTCTGCAAGGCTCTCGGCGGCGAGCCCGTTGCCGTCAAGCAGAGCTTCTCGGGCCTTATCGACTCGCTCAACAACGGCCAGATTGACCTCATCATCGCCGGCATGAGCGCCACGCCCGAGCGCGAGGAGTCCGTCGGCTTTTCCGACCCGTACTTCATTGGCTACTTTGGCCTGTTCGTAAAAGAGGGCTCGCCCTACCAAAACGCCACCAAGCTCAGCGACTTCAGCGGTGCCACGGTGCTCGGCCAAAAGGACACCATGCTCGATACCGTCATCGACGAGATTCCGGGCGTTGTGCACAAGAACCCGGTCGATTCGGTCCCCACGGTGTTCTCGAATCTGCTGCAGGGCACGTGCGACGCCGTGACCTACAACACTGAGAACGAAAAGGGCTATATGGCCCAAAATCCCGGTATCGTCCCCATCCACTTTGCCGAGGGCGAGGGCTTTAAGCAGGAGGTCACGGCGAATGTCGGTTGCCGCAAGGGATCGGACAAACTGCTTAAGCTCATCGACAAGACACTCAAGGGCATCAGCCAGGAGGAGCGCGACCAGATGTGGGACGCGTGCCTCGACCGTCAGCCGGCATAGGGAGGCAGCATGAAAGGCATCAATCGTCTGGCCTCCTTTATCAAGGCCGACCACCGTTATGTGTACCTGGGCACGAGCGTTATCGCGGCGCTCGGCTTGGCATTTAGCCAGCGCAACCCCACGCCGCTGAGCTTTTTGGCGCCCACCGGCATCTTCCAGGATTGCCTTTGGGCGATTCTTTGGGCCTGGATCGTCGTGTCGGCGGCAGCGCTCGTCACCAAGGTTATGCACTGGAACGACTATCGCGAAACGTCGCCGTTTGCATCTGAGCGTTGCCGTCGCGGCGCGCGCCTGGGCAGCTATGTCGTGGTTGCCATCGCGGCGATCTTCTTTATCGACCGCTGCGTCATGTCGTTTGTCGACCTGGTGCAGGTGAGCATTGTCTCGGACTCCAATCCCAGCGACTTTCTGTCGAGCTTGGTCTACATGACCTACAAGAGCGGCGACTTCTTTATCCGCGGTATCGAGATCACCATCGCGCTTGCCACCTTCGGCACGGTCATCGCCTTCTTCTTGGCGCTGCTCTTTGTGTTCTTGCGCACCCAGACCTTCGATCGCGTCGACAACGACCTGGTGCGCTTCTTTAAGAGCATTGGCCGAGGCTTTGCGACCGTCTATTCCACCGTCGTGCGCGGCACGCCCATGATGGTCCAGGGCCTGCTCATCTATTACGCGGGCTTTACCGTTCTGCGCGGCATGGGCTTCGAGACCGCCCAGGCCAACCAGATCTGGAGTACCTTCACCGCCGGCCTCGTCACCATCTCGCTCAACTCCACCGCCTACATGATGGAGGTCCTGCGCGGCGGCATCGAGTCCATCGATCCCGGCCAGGCCGAGGCAGCGCGCTCGCTGGGCCTGTCGCAGTGGCAGGCCATGCGCAAAGTCGTGTTCCCCCAAGGCATTAAAAACGCGATTCCGGCGCTCACCAACGAGCTCATCATCAACATTAAGGACTCGTCGGTGCTCTCGGTCATCGGCGTGTTCGACCTTATGTACGCTACTACCACGGTCGCCGGCGTGTACTACCGCCAGATGGAGGTCTACTGCGTGGCGCTCGTGGTCTACCTGATCCTGACACTCGTGGCGAGCCGCCTGCTCGAAGCCTTTGGCAAAAAGCTGGGCGCCGAGGCCCCTGCCACGCTGCCCAGCTCCAACTAGGCGCAAGACGAGGAGAATCATCATGGCAGATACCGCCACTACCGGCACTGCGGCAGCCGTGCAAAACCAAGAGCCGCTTATCCGCGTCGAGGGCCTGCGCAAGAGCTTTGGCTCACTCGAGGTGCTCAAGGGCATCGACCTGTCCGTCAATTCCGGTGAGGTTGTCACCATCATCGGCGCCTCGGGCTCGGGCAAATCGACCTTCCTGCGCTGCCTCAACCTGCTCGAGACCCCGGACGCGGGCCACATCTGGTTCCACGGCCAGGACCTCACGGCCGAGCGCTGCAACATCAACAAATTGCGCGAGGACATCGGCATGGTGTTCCAGGGCTTTAACCTGTTCAACAACATGGATGTGCTCGACAACTGCACGCTCGCGCCCGTCACGCTCAAAAAGATGAGCAAGGCCGAGGCCGAGAAGGTCGCGATGGAGCATCTGACGAGCGTGGGACTCGAAAAGTTCGCGCACGCCGCCGTTGGCCGCCTGTCCGGTGGTCAAAAACAGCGCGTGGCCATCGCTCGTGCCCTATGTATGAATCCGCAGATCATGCTGTTCGACGAGCCGACCTCCGCGCTCGACCCCGAGATCGTGGGCGAGGTGCTCGAGGTCATGCGCAAGCTCGCCGCCGACGGCATGACCATGGTCGTCGTCACGCACGAGATGGCCTTTGCCCGCACGGTGTCCGACCGCGTGGTCTTTATGGACAAGGGCGTGGTGCTCGAGGATGCCGCGCCGGCCGAGCTCTTCGGCAACCCCAAACACCAGCGCACTCGTGAGTTCCTCTCTCGCTATCTCGAGGACAAATAACCGACCGCAAACGCTTACGTTGCAGGGCCGCTCCCGTGGGGCGGCCTTTGTCGTCACAATCGAAAGGATGTCATGGCCGAGGTTTGGCGCTTCTTTGCGCATGAGGACGATTTTGCCGATATAGACGAGGTCAGCGCGTGCGAGCGCTTGGGCCGCGTGCTGTCGTTTCCGACCATTTCGAGCATGGATGCCGAGGCGGTGGACTGGCAGCCCTTCGACGACCTGCGCGCCTATATGCAGCAGGCCTGGCCGCGCGTGTTTGCGGCGGGCGAGGTCGAGCTTATCGACCACTCGCTGTTGGTGACGCTTGTCGGCTCCGACCCTGCTCTCAATCCTGTTATGCTCATGGGCCACATGGACGTGGTCCCCGTGGTGCCGGGTACCGAGGCCGACTGGACGCACGCCCCCTTTAGCGGGCACGTGGACGACACCTACATTTGGGGCCGCGGCGCTATCGACATGAAGGATCAGGTCGCAGGCATTCTCGAGGCGGTTGAGTATGCATTGGCGCACGGTTGGGAGCACAAGCGTTCGCTGTTGCTCGCCTTTGGCCAGGACGAGGAAACCACGCAGTACGGCGCTGGAGCTATCGGCCGCGTGCTCGAGGAGCGCGGTGTTGAGCTCGAGTTCCTGATCGACGAGGGCGACTACCGTATTGTTTCGGCTGCCGAGTACGGCGCGGGCGAGGGCTGGCTTATGCATGCCGACCTGGCCGAAAAGGGCTATGCCGATATCGTGCTCAAGACGAAGAGCGCGGGCGGGCATTCGTCTAACCCCTACGGCGGCACGTCGCTCGAGGTGTTGAGCCGTGCCATCGCCGCAATCTGCGATATCGAGTGGCCGACGCGCGTGACCGATCTGCTTGCCGCGCAGCTTGTCGAGCTGGGGCTCTACACGGCGGATGAGATTGCCGCCAACGGGGGCGCCATTGTCCGCGATTGCCTCGCCAGCAAGAAGCTCTATCCGCTGGTGACGACCACCTGCGCGCCCACGCAGATCGAGGGAGGCAGCGCCGGCGCCAACGTGATGCCGCAGGATATGTGGGCCAACATTAACTTCCGCATGCTCGAGGGCACGAGCGTGGCCGACGTTGTGGCGCGCTGCCGTGAGGCGGTTGCCGGGGCGGACCTTGCCGGTCGTGTCGAAGTGGAGCTGGGCCCCGGCAGCTCCGAGCCCTCGCCGTCCCCGCGCATCGGTGGTCCCGGCCTCGAGGCGGTTCGCTCCATCGCCGCCCGCTATTTCTGCGATCCAAAGGGGACGGAGGAAAACGGATCATCCGAGCCGTTGGCGATTGTCCCCTCGACCGTGATCGGCGCGACCGACGCTGCCAACTACCAGCACATTTGCTCCGAATGCATTCGTTTTTCGGCGTTTGTGGTCGACGATGACGAGTGCGACCGCGGCGTCCACGGCACCAACGAGCGCATCACCCGCCGCGCCTACCTCCAGGGTGTTCGCTTCCTCATCGCCCTGCTCCATACGCTCTAGAATCCGACAAAGGGACTCTCCCTTTGTCGGATTCCGTGCGGGTTGTATGCAGGTTTGCCTGCGCACGCTATCATGTATGGGTTAGACCGCAACTATGTACCCCCATACGCGAAGGGATGCGCATGTATCTGAAGATCGACATGTTCTAGCCGGGCTTTACCCCCGCAGCGGCGCCCCGCGCCCCATCAATTCTGCCGATTTTCACCTTCACGCATATAAAAGGAGTCCGTCATGCGCGACAAGCTCGAAAAGATCATCAAGGCCTACGAGGAGCTCGAGAAGAAGCTTTCCGACCCAGCCGTCGCCTCCGATATCAAGGAGTTCACGCGTCTCAACAAGGAGTACGCGCACCAGTCCGACCTCATCGCTGCCTCGCGCGAGTACATCGGCGCGCTCGATGACATCAAGGCTGCCAAGGAAATGCTCCACGATACTACCGATGCCGATGAGAAGGAGATGCTCCAGATGGACATCTCCGAAAACGAGGCCAAGCTTCCCCAGCTCGAGGAAGACATCAAGTACATGCTCATCCCGAGCGACCCCAACGACGACAAGAACACCATCGTCGAGATTCGCTCCGCCGCCGGTGGCGACGAGGCGGCCATCTTCGCCGGCGACCTGTACAAGATGTATCAGCGCTTCTGCGAGTCGCGCGGCTGGAAGACCACCGTGCTCGACTCCAGCCCCAGCGAGGCCGGCGGCTTTAAGTCCATTGAGTTCAAGGTCGAGGGCGACCGCGTCTACTCCGTCATGAAGTTCGAGTCCGGCGTGCACCGCGTCCAGCGCGTTCCCAAGACCGAGTCCCAGGGCCGTATCCAGACCTCCACGGCAACTGTCGCCGTGCTTCCCGAGGCCGAGGAGATCGACGTCCAGATCAACCAGTCCGACCTGCGCATCGACACCTACTGCGCCTCCGGCCCTGGCGGTCAGTGCGTTAACACCACTTATTCCGCCGTGCGCATCACCCACCTTCCCACCAACACCGTGGTGCAGTCGCAGGAACAGCGCTCCCAGATCCAGAACCGCGAGGTCTGCATGCAGATGCTGCGCGCCCGCCTGTACGAGATGGAGCTCGAGAAGCAGCAGGCAGAGCTCGGTGCCGAGCGCCAGAGCCAGATCGGCCACGGCAACCGTTCCGAGAAGATCCGCACCTACAACCAGCCCCAGGACCGCGTGACCGATCACCGCATCGGCTTCAATTCCACCTACAACGGCGTCCTCCTGGGCGACCAGCTCGGCACGGTCATCGAGGCACTCGCCGCCGCCGAGCGAGCCGAGAAGCTGGCACAGGCTGTCTAGTGGGTTACGGCGTTTTACCAAACGCCGTAACAGCTCGACGCTGCAAACGCCCCTAAGCGGCAATCTGACGTTCAATCGTCGGTCGCGTACCGAAGTACGCTTCCCTCCTCTTTCACGTCACCTTGCTCGCTTAGGGGCGTTTTCGCTGACGTATGCTCAACCTGTGGCGGGGCACTCATTGGGGACAGACTTAAATGAGTAGTCGTTGGGGACGTTCTTAAACGACTAGTCGAATAAGAACGTCCCCAATGACTAGGTTGGGTAAATTACTAATTGAATTTATTTAATCTGCTTTGTTGGAAATTAAGCTATTTACCTGCTTTAAGAAATTATCGGCATTCATCTGCTATTGAAAATATTGCTCCAAAAATCGTCCGAGAAGTCGCGGGGCGATTTTTGATGGGTCGTGCGTCAAGCGATGTGGCAAGTTCTTGGTTAGATATTGGTCAGTTTTGGGGCAACCTTGCCAAAAGCTTGACGAATGCAAATCTAGACGTCGGCGAATGAACACTTTGAGCGAGCCCGGTGCAAAATTCTGGGCTGATTCTCGATAATCGCCTTCAATCGTCCCTTGCCAAGCGCTGGCCTCGCTTACAATCTGCTCCGACATTCGCGCGCCGCCCGGCGCTTAAGAGGGGAGGGCCCCATGGCAAACGAGATCTGGACCATCAAGCGTTGTCTCGAGTGGACCAAGGAGTACCTGGCCGAGCGCGGCGAGGAGCATCCCCGTCTTTCTGCCGAGTGGCTGCTGTGCGCGGCCACGGGCCTGGCGCGTATCGACTTGTATATGCGCATGGACGAGACGCTTAACGCGGCCCAGCTCGAGACCATGCACGCGGCCGTCGTTCGTCGCGCCAAAGGCGAGCCGCTGCAGTACATCACCGGCAGCACGCAGTTTCGCATGATTGACGTCGCGTGCGCTCCCGGTGTGCTCATTCCGCGCCCCGAAACCGAGATGCTCGTCGAGGAAGTCCTCAATTATCTGGATGCCGAGGTGCTGAGCCCCGAGGCCGCTGCCCGTCAGCGTGTTGAGCTGCCTTGGAACGATGAGGTCGAGCAGGCCCGCAAAGCTGAGGCGGCGCTGGCCGACGAACGCGCGACCGCCGAGCGCCGTGCTGCCAACCTGACGGCCGCCGATGAGGCTGCGCTGGGTAGCGACGTGCTCGGTAGCCGCGCCTATGCCGAGGAGCTTGCCGATCGCGAGGCCGAGGAAGCCGCCGCGCAAGCAGCAGAAGCCGAAGCCGCAAAAGCCGCCGAGCCCGAGCTCGACGAATACGACATCGCCATCGAGGGCGCCGACCAGGAGACGGTTTCAGCTCAGGATGCCGCTGTGCCTGCCCCAGCCGAGCCCCGCACTGCCCGCGTTCTCGAGGTCGGCTGCGGCACGGGCTGTATCTCGCTCTCGATCGCCTGGGAGCGTCGCGGCCACGTCACCTGCACTGCTACCGATATCGAGCCGCGCGCCATCGACCTTGCTACCAAAAACCGCGATGCGCTTGGTCTCGCGTCCGACGAGGTCGCCTTCAGCCTCACGAACCTGGTGAGCTCCATTCCCCGTGAAGAGTGGGGCACCTTTGACGTACTCGTCTCCAACCCGCCCTACATCCCCACCGATGTCATGCGCTCGCTGCCGCACGAGGTCAAGGACTTTGAGCCCGATCTGGCGCTCGAGGGTGGCGCCGACGGCCTCGATATCTTCCGCCGCCTGCTCAACGCGGCGCCCTACATGTTGCGCGCTGGCGGCCTCTTTGCCTGCGAGCTCTACGAGGGCGCGCTCGACGCTGCGGCCGAGCTCTGCCGCCAAGCGGGTCTGTCGGACGTGCGCATCGTCCACGACCTCACCGATCGCCCCCGCATCGTCCGAGCCATCGTCACCGAGCCCAAACAGCGCCAGTAATATTTATTAACTGGTTAGCAAAAATTATAAATTAGTTTATAATTAGGACGGCTGAAAGAGGTCGGCCCATGCAACCTCCTACCTTTCGGGAAATCATTGCCCTACTCAAGCACGATGGATTCGTGAAGGTCGCGCAAGTCGGTAGTCATGCTAAGTATGTTTCTGGTGACCGTGTTGTCACCGTGAACGGCTCTGGTGGTGATCGACCAAAGAAGGGCACGTGGGCAAGTATTCGTCGCCAAGCTGGATGGTAGTTGGAGGCAAAATGAGGCAGCGATTTACCTATGACTGCGTTCTCATAAAAGAAGACGACGGTTACTGCGCCAGCTTCCCGCAGATTCCCGGCGCCTTTGCCGATGGCGATACGCGCGAAGACGCGATTGCCCATGCCACCGAGGCACTGATGGCGTTTTTGGCCGACGACCTCAACAACGGTTTGACTCCGGCGGGGTACGAACGCTCGGCCGAGGTCGTGGCCCTTTCAGTCGAAATCGACCACGAGGACGCTCGGGAAGCGGCGTGCCGAACATTTAAAGACGCAGCGCTGGACCTCAAAGTCTCCGCTCCGCGGATTACCGCGCTGGTCAAAGCCGGAAAGCTCGATGTTGAACTCGTCGACGGCCGTCGGATGATAACGATAGACAGCATCGAGCGCTACGCCGCCCAAGAACGCCACGCCGGCAGGCCAAAGAAGTTCGTCGCAGTCCAATAACCCCCTCACTTTCACCGACTACTAGAGCCGCTCACCAAACCAACATGCGCTCTGGGCAAATAGGTTGAACGTTTCGTGCGAGAATGCCCCACAGTAAACAAACTTGCACCAGAGCGTAAGGGGCTGGCATACACATGCAGACGGTCTATCGGGTATACGAGGGAACGCGCGAGCCGCATCGGCTTGCCGTCGAGCGCACGGCCGAGGTGCTCGGCCGCGGCGGCCTGGCTTTGATCCCGACCGAGACCGTCTACGGTGTCGCCGTGGCAGTCAACGCCTTCTCGGACGCCGTGCCCCAAGATACAAGCGAATTCCCATCGTGGCCGCGCGATCCGCAGGCTGCCGTCAATGGCGCCGCAGTTCCTGCGCTCGGCACCGGCTATCGCCGTATCTTCACTCTCAAGCAACGTGAACTCACGCAAACCGTCGCTTGGCTGGTCGATGGCGTCGAAGCACTCGACCGCTATGGCGTGGATATCCCGGAAGAGGCCCGCGTGCTTGCCCGACGATGCTGGCCGGGCGCCCTGACTATCGTGGTCAAGGCGGCCCCCTGCGTGCCGACCTTTATGCGCGCCGCCGACGACACGGTGGCACTTCGCGCTTCGGCCTCGCCCGTGGTGCAGGCGCTCATCCGCGCCTGCGGCAGCCCTCTTGCCTGCACCAGCGCTAACACGCATGGCGCGCCCTCGCCGGCAAGCTTTGCCGCCGTCGAGGGTCGCATCCTGGAGGGGGTCGATGTTGCCGTCGACGCCGGTGAGACCCCGTGTCGCGACGCCTCGACCATCGTGTCGTTCCAGCACGGCGGGCTCCAGATCCTGCGCCAAGGCGCACTTCCCGCATCAGAGATCGAACGGGTCCTGTCCGACCCGATGCAATAGAAAGGTGTAAGCGATGTCGTTGAATCTGGGCAGCCTGGGCATGGAAGATGCCTCGTTTAACTTTGGCGGTTCCTACATCATGGCGCTCGACTGCGGCACCACCTCGGTACTTGCGACCATCGTCGACGAGTACGGATGCATCGTCGCGCAGGCACGTCGCAGCGTCAAAACCAGTTTTCCGCGTCCCGGTTGGGTGGAGCAAGACCCCATGGCGGTCCTTGCCAGCCAGATCGCCGTCATGATGGAAGTCCAGTTTAAGAGCGGTATCCACTCCGACCGCATTGCCGCCATCGGCATCTCCAACCAGCGCGAGACCACGGTGGTCTGGGACCGCGTGAGCGGTCAGCCGATCTATAACGCCATCGTGTGGCAGTGCCGCCGTACCGCGCCGGCAATCGACGCGTTGGTTGAACAGGGTTGCGAGGAGCTGGTGCGCTCCCGCACGGGACTCACGCTCGACCCGTATTTCTCGGCCTCCAAGGTGCAGTGGATTCTCGACAACGTCGACGGCGCACGCGAAAGCGCGGCGGCGGGCGACCTCATGTTTGGCACCATCGACACCTGGCTCATCTACAACCTCACCGGCGGCCAGGTCTTTGCCACCGACTACACCAATGCCAGCCGCACGGCACTCTTTAATATCCATACGCTCGATTGGGACGACGACCTGCTGGCACTCTTTGACGTTCCACGTTCCATGATGCCCGAGGTTCGCTGGAGCTCGGGCGACTACGGCCGCGTCGCGAGCGACATCATGACCAACATGCCGCCCATCATGGGCGTGGCGGGTGACCAACAGGCGTCGCTGTTCGGCCACTGCTGTTTCCGTCCCGGCCAGACCAAAAACACCTATGGCACGGGTTGCTTTATGCTCATGAACACCGGCGACGAGATCGTCGAATCCAAGAATGGCCTGGTCTCCACCATCGGTATCGCTGCGGACGGCAAAGTCAGCTATGCGCTCGAGGGCTCTATTTTTGCCGCCGGCTCAACGATGAACTGGCTTCGCAACAACATGGGCATCATCTCGAGCGTGAGCGAGTCGGCACAACTCGCTGCTTCGATTAGCGACAACGAGGGCTGCTACTTCGTTCCCGCCTTTGCGGGTTTGGGTGCTCCCTGGTGGGACCCGCATGCTCGCGGTATCGTGTGCGGTCTGACCGGCGCCTCGAGCCGTGCGACCATCGTACGTGCCGCCTGCGAATCCATGGCATATCAGAGCTACGACGTGCTGCGCGCCATGGAGCAGGACGTGGGGCTTTCGATTGAGCGCCTGTCTGTCGATGGCGGTGCCTCGCGCAACGAGTTCATCATGCAATTCCAGGCCGACCTGCTGGATATCCCCGTGCTGCAATGCGAGACGGTGGAGACCACGGCAATCGGTGCCGCGTACTTGGCGGGTCTTGCCGTCGGCTATTGGGAAGACCTGGAAGAGCTGGAGCAAAATGCCCAGATCGTTAGGACCTTCCTTCCCCACATGTCCGCCGAGCGCCGCGAGCAAAACCTTGCGGGCTGGCGTGATGCAGTCAGGCGCTCGCTCAGCACCTCACAGTAGGGCTGCGATGGGCTGCTCGATACAACAAACCGCTAAACTAATGCATGGCGTGCGGCGGCAACATTGCTGCGCGCCTTGTCAGCAAGGCCGTTTTGCGGCCGCAACGAAAGGGGCAATCAATCCATGACCGTCACCTACGATGCGTCCCGTGTGACGCTTGTCGATCACCCGCTCGTCCAGCACAAGCTGTCGATCCTGCGCGACAAAAACACCGGCACCAACCAGTTCCGCCAGCTCGTGCGCGAACTCGCGCTTTTTGACGGCTACGAGGCCATGCGCGACCTGCCTATGGAAGACGTCGAGGTCGAGACCCCCATCACTACCGCCACGTTCAAACAGCTTGCCGGCAAGAAACTCGCCATCGTGCCCATCCTGCGTGCGGGCCTTGGCATGGTCGACGGCATCCTCGACCTGGTGCCCTCCGCTCGCGTGGGTCACATCGGCATGGAGCGCGACGAGGTCACCCACGAGCCGCACGAGTATTACTGCAAGATGCCCAAGGATATCGACCAGCGCATCTGCCTGGTCGTCGACCCCATGCTTGCCACGGGCGGTTCGGCCGAGATGGCCATCAGCTACCTGCGCGAGCGCGGTGTCAAGGACATCCGCATGCTGTGCATCGTCGCGGCCCCCGAGGGCCTCAAGTCGCTGACCGAGAAGGACCCAGATGTGCATATCTATACCTGCGCCATCGACGACCATCTCAACGAGGCTGCCTACATCGTTCCCGGCCTCGGCGACGCCGGCGACCGCATCTACGGCACGCTCTAGTCGCTGGGCTAAACGGCCGCGGCTGCAAATACGAAGAAACGGTGCGCGCGGACGAACAAAAGGCGACCGCGCGCACTCCTGTTAACGGACGTTTTGCCCTGCAGGGTTCGAGAAAAACGTATTACCGTACCTGCGGCATAAAGAAGGTCTTAAGAAAACGAACAGGTGCGTATTAACCGATGCTTTTTCGGTTGTACTTTAGCGATTGGCTCGTACAATAGTCACCAATGTTTGGCGGGAACTGTTCTGTGAAGCGTTAAAAAGGAAAGTGAGGACGCCAGTGTTTCAGATAGCCGATCTGCTCGCTATCGTTGCAGGCGCCATCGCGGGCGCAATTGCCTTCCTTCCCTTTGTCTTTACGCTCAAGCCGGTTCTTGACGATAAACAGAATGCGGACATGCTCAAGGGTATGGTGAGTCTGGCGGTCTCGGCAATCGCCCTGCTCGTCTTTACCTTGGTTGTGTTTGTGTTGTTCGGAGAGGCATTTCGCATGTTCCTCCTGGGCGAGGCGATCGGCTTCGTGGCCTTTATGGCCGCCTGCGCGGTTCGTGTCGCCAAGGCGCTGCGAGATCCTCATGAGGTCGAAAGGTAAGTCGTGGAAATTTTTGAAAAGCTGCCTGATGAGATTAATCATCTGGTCAGCGAGTTCAGCTCCACCCCTGTCGTGGGCGATCTGAGCTGCGGCATCACGCAGTACTCGTTTTGGCTGATCGTCTCCACGATCGTGCTCCTGATCGTCCTGGCCGTGTTCAAGAAGAAGCAGACCCTGGTTCCCAAGGGCTTCTTCGTCAACGGTTTCGAGTACATCATCGAGTACGTCGAGAACGATATCGGCAAGGGTGTCGTGGGTGAGAACTGGAAGAAGCACTTCCCGTTCCTGTGCTCGCTTTTCCTGTTCATCCTGATCAATAACATGATCGGCCTGATTCCGGGAATGAAGCCCGGCACCGGCGCAATCGGCTCCACCGCCGCGCTCGCCATTTTCGCCTTCGTGTACTTCATCTACTACGGATGCAAGGCTCACGGCGTGATCGGCTACATCAAGAGCCTCGCCCCGCAGGGCGTGAGCTTCCCGATGAACGTGCTCGTGTGGGTCGTCGAGCTTTTCTCGACCTTCCTGCGCCTCATCACGCTCGCCGTCCGTCTGTTCTGCAACATGTTCGCAGGACACGTGGTCATGGGCTCGTTCGCCATCATGGCGAGCATGTTCATGCAGCCGCTGCTTCAGCAGGTTTCCGCGGCCCACGCCGTTGGCGCCCTGCCTTCGCTGGCCTGGCTTGCCATCCTCATCCTGATCTATGCGATCGAGCTTGTGGTCGGCGCCATCCAGGCTTACGTCTTCACGGTCCTTACCGCCGTGTATGTCTCCGAGGCAGAGGAGGTCGCGGAGGAGGAGTAGTCTTCCGTTCGCGCCTTAAAGGTAAGGTAATTCGTTAAACCGCCGGTGCCCGTACCCATGGAGCCCGGCAGTTATAAAAAGGTTATCCTGCGTGAAATAAGACACGCACGACAAAGGAGGAATCGTGGGAGTTATCGGTTACGGTCTCGGTGTTATCGGCGCTGGTCTTGCTATCGGCCTGTCTGCTCTGGGTGCTACGGGTGCTATGGCCCGTCAGCCTGAGGTCCAGGGCCGCGTGTTCACCGTCTTCATTATGGGCTCCGCCTTCGGCGAGGCTCTGGCTCTGATCGGCTTCGTTGTCGCGCTGATCGTTAAATAGCACGGAGCGTCAAGTATGAATCTTTCATCCCAGAAGAGCGCGATCGCACTCTCCGCGTCCGCGGCCGCGCTGCTCATGCCGGTTTCCGCGTTCGCCGAGGACGGCGCTGCCGGTGCGGACATCCTCATCCCTAAGATGGCGGAGTTCATCCCGGCGCTTATCGCCTTCCTGATTATCTGGATCGTGCTGGCCAAGGTCGCCCTGCCGGGCATCATGAAAACCATGGAGGAGCGCGGCAAGAAGATCGAGGAGAGCCTCGACGAGGCCGAGAAGACCAAGCAGGAGGCTATCGCCAAGCGCGCTGAGTCCGACTCGATCGTCACCGACGCCCGTCGTCAGGCTGCCGACATCGTTCTCGAGGCCCGTAAGGACGCCGAGTCCGAGCGCGCCCGTATCATCGAGGCTGCTCACAAGGAGGCCGAGGAGATCATCGCCAAGGCCCATACGACCGTCGAGGACGAGCGCAAGTCCATTTACGCCGGTGCCGCGAGCTCCATCGCCGACCTGTCCGTTGCCGTCGCCACCAAGATCGTGGGCGAGGCACTCGAGGACGATGCCGAGCAGAAGAAGCTCATCGAGCGCTACATCCAGGAAGCAGGTAGCCTGAATGCCGACTAGCCGCTATCAGGACAAGGTGCTCGAGACCTACGCGCGCTCCCTTCTGGAAGCCGCTAAGGCCGAGAACCATGTGTTCGAGGACCTCGAGATGATCGAGCGCTTGGCTTCTGCCAGCCCCGAGATCATCGCCGTGCTCGACACCATGTCCAAGCGCGACCAGCTCGACCTTCTTCCCAAGGTGGCAGCTGCCTTTAAGTATGTTGCCGAGGAAGACGAGGATGTAGTGGGCGTGACCGTCACCACGGCGATCCCGCTCGACGACGAGCTGCGTCAAACCATCACTAAGAAATGCGAGCAGGACTTCGGCCGCAAGGTATTCCTTATCGAGCAGGTCGACCCGTCTATCGTGGGCGGCCTGGTGCTCGAGGCCCGCGGCGAGCGTCGTGATATTTCCGTCAAGACGCAGCTGCGCATCGCGCAGGAGACCCTCGCAAACTCTGCTAATTCGTACGGAGGTGAAGCCTAATGTCCGAAACCCTCAATGCCCAGGATATCGCCAAGAAACTGCAGGAGCAGCTCACGAGCCTCTCCGCGACGGTCGATACGCATGAGGTTTCAACGGTCGACGAGGTAGGCGACGGCATCGCGCGCGTCTCCGGCCTCAAGAGCGCCATGGCAGGCGAGCTTCTGGAGTTCAAGAGCTCCGATACCGGTGAGACCGTCTTCGGCCTTGCCCAGAACCTTGACCGTGACGAGGTCGGCGCCGTTCTGTTCGGTGCCGTCGACTCCATCAAGGAAGGCGACGAGTGCCGCACCACTGGCCGCATTATGGATATCCCCGTGAGCCGCGCCATGCTCGGCCGCGTCGTCAATCCGCTCGGCCAGCCCATCGACGGCCTAGGCGACATCGTCGCTACGCACCGTCGCCCCATCGAGTTCAAGGCCCCCGGCGTCATCGACCGTACCCCGGTGTGCGAGCCGGTTCAGACCGGTCTGCTCGCTATCGACTCCATGGTGCCTATTGGCCGCGGTCAGCGTGAGCTCATCATCGGCGACCGTAAGACCGGTAAGACCGCCATCGCCATCGACGCTATTCTCAACCAGCGCGGCAAGGGCATGGTCTGCATCTATGTCGCCATCGGCCAGAAGGCCTCCACGGTTGCCAACATCCGCGAGACCCTCGCTCAGCACGGTGCGCTCGACTACACCATCATCGTTTCGGCCACCGCTGCCGATTCCGCCCCTATGCAGTACATCGCGCCTATGGCCGGTGCCGCTATCGGCGAGTTCTTCATGTACAACGGCGAGGACGGCAAGCCCGCCAGCGAGACCAACCCCGGCGGCCACGTGCTCGTCATCTACGACGACCTGTCCAAGCAGGCTGTGGCCTACCGTCAGATGTCGCTGACGCTGCATCGTCCGCCCGGACGCGAGGCCTATCCTGGCGACATCTTCTACCTGCACTCTCGTCTGCTCGAGCGTGCCGTCAAGATGTCCAAGAAGAACGGTTACGGCTCCATGACGGCACTGCCGATCATCGAGACCCAGGACGGCGACGTCTCGGCCTACATTCCGACCAACGTCATTTCCATTACCGATGGTCAGATCTACCTGCAGTCCGAGCTCTTCTTCCAGGGTCAGCGCCCGGCAGTCGACGTGGGCATCTCCGTGTCCCGCGTCGGTGGCGATGCGCAGACCAAGGCCATGAAGCAGGTCGCCGGCAACCTCCGTCTGGACCTCGCTTCGTACCAGGAGCTCGCTGGCTTTACGCAGTTCGGCTCCGACCTCGACGAGGCTACTCAGAAGCAGCTGACCCATGGTGCTCGCATGACCGAGCTCCTGAAGCAGCCGCGTTACAAGCCGTTTGAGGTTGGCGAGCAGATCGTTACGCTGTTCGCTGGCAACGAGGGCTTCCTGGATGACCTGGAGATCGCCGACGTGCTGCCCTTCCGTGCCGAGCTCATCGAGTACATGGACAATGGCTTTGGCTCGCTGCTCGACAAGGTTCGCGCCAAGAAGATCGATGATGACACCAAGGCTGAGCTCTTGCGCGTCATCGGCGACTTCAAGCAGCAGTTCATGGCCAAGCACCATTCGGATGTTTCTGGATCAGAGGAGAACTAAGCCCCATGGCCAACCTTCGCGACATTAAGAAGCGAATCTCCTCGGTTACCACGACCAAGCAGATCACGCGCACGATGGAGATGGTCTCTACGGCCAAGATCCGTCGTGCCCTCGATCGCTCCAAGCAGGCCGAGCCCTATAAGGAGGCGCTGACCGACGTCATGTTGACGGTCGCCGGCGACGCCTCCTGTTCGGGCACCGATCCCATGCTGCAGAAGCATGAGAGCGTCAAGCATGGCCTGATTGTCGTTATTGCCTCGGACCGCGGCCTTGCCGGCGGTTTCAATACGACGGTGGAGCGCACGGCCGAAAAGCTCGCCGCTTCTTGGGCGAACGACGGCATCGAGTGCGAGATCATCGCGTGCGGGCGTAAGCCGGCCACGTATTTCCGTGACCGCGCAAACGTTGTCATGCACTTTGAGGGCAACTCCTCTGAGCCCGATTTCAATCAGGCCCGCATGATTTCCTCTCATATCTGCGATGCGTATCGTGCCGGTGAGCTTGACCGTGTCGAGCTTGTCTACCACCACGCCAAGAACCGCGTGGATCAGGAGCTTCGCGTCGAGCATCTGTTGCCGCTCGACCCCGAGATGATCGCTATGGCCCACGGTCCGCGTAAGAACGAGACCGACGCCCCTAAGCGCATCTCGTCCACGTTCGAGTTCGTGCCCTCTCCTGAGCATGTTCTCGGCAAGCTTGTGCCGTCTTATATCCTGACGGTCATCTACCAGGCCCTGATCGATTCGGCGGCTGCCGAGCAGGGTGCACGCCGCAAGGCCATGCACTCCGCGACGGAAAACGCCACCGCGATCATCTCGACCCTTACCCGCACGTATAGTCGCGTGCGCCAGGCTTCGATCACGACCGAGATTAACGAGATCGTCGGCGGAGCCTCAGCATTGGAGGAACAGTAATGGCTAATAACACCGTAAAGCTTGCGGTCGAGGAAGCCACCAAGAAGACGACTGCCGGTGATGGTCGCATCGTGCGTATCATCGGCCCTGTCGTCGACGTCAAGTTTGACGGCGCGGTGCCCCCGATCTACAACGCGCTCACGGTCGAGGCCGAGACCCCGATCGGTCATCTGAGCACGATCCTCGAGGTCGAGAGCCAGCTTCCGGGCGGCGTCGTCCGCACGGTCGCCATGTCCTCGACCGACGGCCTGCAGCGCGGCCTCATCGCTACCGATACCGGTGAGCCCATGAAGATGCCCGTTGGTCCCAAGACGCTCGGTCGCATTTGGAACGTCATGGGCAAGCCCGTCGACGGCAAGCCCATGCCCGAGGTGGAGGAGTTCTACCCCATCCACCATGCAGCGCCCCGCTTTGACGAGCTCACCACCAAGACCGAGATCTTCGAGACCGGCATCAAGGCCGTCGACCTGCTCGAGCCCTACATCCGTGGCGGCAAGACCGGCCTGTTCGGCGGCGCCGGCGTTGGCAAGACCGTTCTGATTCAGGAGCTCATCAACAACCTCGCCCAGGAGCACGGCGGCACCTCGGTGTTCACCGGCGTCGGCGAGCGTACCCGCGAGGGCACCGACCTTTATCTCGAGATGAGCGAGTCTGGCGTTATCGACAAGACCTGCTTGGTCTATGGTCAGATGAACGAGCCGCCTGGAGCGCGTCTGCGCATCGGTCTGGCTGGCCTTACCACCGCTGAGTACTTCCGCGATCGCGGCCAGGACGTTCTGCTGTTCATCGACAACATCTTCCGCTTCTCCCAGGCCGGTTCCGAGGTTTCCGCACTGCTGGGTCGTATGCCGTCCGCCGTCGGTTACCAGCCTACGCTGGCTACCGAGATGGGTGACCTCCAGGAGCGCATTACCTCGACCAAGACGGGTTCCATTACCTCCGTCCAGGCTGTCTACGTCCCTGCAGACGACCTGACCGACCCGGCGCCTGCCACGACGTTTACGCACCTGGACGCCACTACGGTTCTTTCGCGTAGCATTTCGTCGCTCGGTTTGTTCCCGGCTAT
The DNA here is from genome assembly GCA_902466395.1 of uncultured Collinsella sp. Classification (GTDB taxonomy): domain Bacteria; phylum Actinomycetota; class Coriobacteriia; order Coriobacteriales; family Coriobacteriaceae; genus Collinsella. Next base: position 9,274 of record CABQQR010000007.1, on the reverse strand, counting down.
CGACCCGCTCGCGTCTTCCTCCGACGCTCTCGATCCCTCGATCGTCGGCGAGGAGCACTACCGTGTCGCCGTCAAGGTCCAGGAGCTCCTGCAGGAGTACTCCGACCTTCAGGACATCATCGCCATTCTGGGTATGGACGAGCTGTCCGAGGAGCAGCGCCTTACGGTCAACCGTGCCCGTAAGATCCAGCAGTTCCTTTCCCAGTCCTTCCACGTCGCCGAGAAGTTCACCGGCAACCCCGGTGTCTACGTCCGCGTCGAGGATACCGTCCGCTCCTTCGCCGAGATTGTTGACGGCAAGGCCGATGACCTGCCCGAGCAGGCATTCCGCTATGCTTCCACGATTGAGGACGTGCGCGAGCGCGCCCGCAAGATGGGGGAGAAGTAGGTTATGCGTATCCGCATCGTGTGCCCCGTGAGCTGCGCCTATGAGGGCGACGCTGCGTTTGTGTCGATTCCGTCCACGGATGGTGAGTTTGGCGTTCTGCCTGCTCACTCCAGCGAAATCTGCACAATCGACCGCGGTTACGTTCGCGTTTCCGATAAGGCCATGGGCACTGTCGACCACACGTTTGCCGTGGCCGGCGGCTATGCCCAGGTTGCGGACGATGTCGTGACCGTCCTCGCCGAGCGCGCTTGCGATTTGGCGACCGTCGACGCCGATAAGGTTAAAGCTGATATTCAAGGTTTTGAAGAGAAGCTGGGTAATTTGTCGGAGGATGATGCACGCCGCGCCTACCTCTATAATGAAATCGCATGGTGTAAGCTCAAGCTTGCCCAATAGTCAAACGTTTTAGCGTTCGACCATTTGCGAACACATCATGCCCGGGATGGCCCAGCCACCCCGGGCATGCTTTTTGAAAGGGTAGACCTTGGATATTATCCGCGTTGAGGGTGGCCACGCCATCGGAGGTTCCGTGCCTGTTTCGGGCGCCAAGAACTCCGCGCTCAAACTCATGGCGGCAACGCTTCTGGCGCCGGGCAAGACGACGCTGCAGAACGTGCCTGATATTTCCGATGTCCACGTGATGGGCAAGGTGCTCAAGGGTATGGGCGCCACGATCGATGTTCTCGACGAGCACACGCTCGAGATCGATACCTCCCAGGTCGATTCTTGGGAGGCGCCCTACGAGCTCGTTGCCAAGATGCGTGCTTCCACCGCCGTGATGGGACCCCTGCTGGGCCGTTTCCATCGCGCCAAGATCGCCATGCCCGGCGGCTGCAACCTGGGCGCTCGCAAGATCGATATGCATATCTTGGGTCTTGAGGCCTTGGGCGTTGAGTTCGATACCGCCCACGGCTATATCAACGCCAATGCGCCTCAGGGCCTGCGCGGTACCACCGTCACGCTCGAGTTTGCCAGCGTCGGTGCAACCGAGAACCTCATCATGGCCTCTGTGCGCGCACAGGGCACCACGGTTATCGACAATGCCGCCCGCGAGCCCGAGATCGTCGATCTCGCTAACATGCTCAACGAGATGGGCGCCAAGATTGTTGGCGCCGGTACGCCTGTCGTGACTATCGAAGGCGTGGAAGAGCTCCATCCCGTTATCCATCGCGTGGTGGGCGACCGCATCGAGGCCGGTACCTTTATCGTCGCCGGTGCGTTGATGGCGGACGATCGCGGTGTCGATGTCACGGGCTTTTGCCCCATTCATTTGGGCATGGTGCTCAAGAAGATGGAGCTCATGGGTATCGACTGCGAGCGCGTCGAGGATGGCGTCCATGTGAACCGTGCCGAGCGTATCAAGCCGGTCGACATCCAGACGCTTCCGTTCCCCGGTTTCCCGACCGACATGCAGGCGCAGATTATGGTGCTCTCCGCCCTTGCCGACGGCAGTTCCGTTATTACCGAGAACATCTTCGAGAATCGCTTTATGTTTGCCTCTGAGCTGGTGCGCATGGGTGCCGACATTCGTATCGAGAGCCATCATGCCATGATTCATGGCGTCAAGGGCTTCTCGGGTGCACAGGTTACCTCGCCCGATCTGCGCGGCGGAGCGGCCCTCGTCGTAGCGGGCTTGATCGCCGACGGGACGACCGAGGTTTCGGCTATCCATCACATCAAGCGCGGCTACGAGCAGTTTGTCGAAAAGCTGCAGGCGCTCGGCGCGCATGTCGAGCATGCTACCGTCCCCGATCCCGTCATCTACTAATACAGGTTGCCTATGTTTAATAAAAAGCCCCTCGCAGATACCACCACCCGAAGACCCTCAACTGGTGCGCAGGCCAAGATCTACAGTCGCGATAACGTGGCTCGCTATTCCGAGCGCGCTCGCCAACGTCGTCGTAGCCACACGATTCGTCACGTCGCGCTCATTGTCGTGCTTGGCGTGCTGTTGAGTGCCACTACCGCTGCCGGCCTGTGGTTTGCCACCATTATGGGCAAGCTCGGCGATTCTAATGTCATTACCGACAATCTGCGTCGGGTTCTGGTTGACACCGATGAGGCAAAGGATCCGTTCTACGTGCTGCTTCTTGGTACCGACGGCCGTCCGGGCGAGGATACGTATCGTGCCGACTCGATTATCCTGGCACGCATCGACCCCACGCAAAAGCAGGCGACGCTCATTTCCGTTCCGCGCGACACCAAGGTCGAGTACAAGGGCGAGACCATGAAGATCAACGCCTGCCATACCGTTGGCGGCGCCGAGGCCATGGTCGAGGCGGTCAACGAGCTGTGCGGTGTTCAGATTTCCCACTATGCCGAGGTCAGCTTCGACGGTATGCAGGCGCTGATTGATTCGGTTGGCGGTATCGACATTAACGCAACCGATGATGTTGACGACCCCGAGCACCTGGATATTAAGATTACCGCTGGCCAGCAGCATATGGACGGTGCCACCGCCCTTACCTATGCCCGCTGCCGCTACACCTATGCCGACGGCGATTACACGCGCATGCGCCACCAGCGTCAGGTGCTTGGCGCCCTTGCCAACCAGATTCTCAATAACTTCGATGCCACGAAGATCTTTGGCCTGGTTAATTCGCTGTCCGATATGCTCGTAACCGATATGAGCGTTCAGGATATCGTGGCTACGGTCAACGCCATGCGCGGTATGGATGTCGACGGTATCTACTCGGCCAACCTGCCCTCGTACGCCGACGACAGCACCATGATCGACGGTGTGAGCTACGTCTTTGTCTACGAGGACGAGCTCAAGGAAATGATGGAGCGCGTCGATGCTGGCAAGGATCCCAAGGGTCCCAACACCATGGGTCTTTCCGACGGTTCCAGCTCTACGATCGGCGACCTGAACAACAACACGTCTGACGATTACGCAAACGGTACCGCAACCTCATCGGTCAGCTCTGACGATTCCGATGACTCAAGCGGTTCGAGCGATTCGGACTACTACGAAGAGCCCACCGGCGACGGCAACGGCTACGAGGCCAATTATTAGGGTTACGCGGGCTTACCAGCCCGCGTAACCAGTTGACGCTGCAAACCCGCCAGAGCGGCAATCTGCCTTTCAACTTCGGCGGCATGATCAAAAGATCAATGCCGCCTCGTTTCAAGGCACCTTGCTCGCTCTGGCGGGTTTTCGCTGTCGTTGCCAAAACATCGGCGTTGCCTTGGTCCGGACTAGTCGTTGGGTAGTCATTGGGGACGTTTTTAAACGACTAGTCAAACAAGAACCTCCCCAATGACTACCCACAAAGCGAGAGTGGATGTCGTCATTTTGCGGCACTTGGGGACGTTCCTTTTGTGCCGGCAGTTTGGGACACTCCTTGCGTTAAGAGGCTGGCGTGCGTCAACCTGTTCTCATTGCAGCAAAAAATCGCCCCGTTCTTGGTTGAGGACGGGGCGATTCGTCTTTTTGACTTGTGCAGCCAGGCTTATGCAAAGCGGGCGACGAGCTCCTGGAGCACGTCGGTCATCTTGACGAGCGAACTGACCGGGACGAATTCGTTGACGCCGTGGTAGCAATAGCCGCCGGTGGAAAGGTTGGGGCAGGGCAGACCGCGGAACGACAGCTGCGCGCCGTCGGTGCCGCCGCGAATCGGCAGCACTTGGGGCTCAACGCCGCAGGCAAGGTAGGCTTCCTTGGCAACATCAATAAGCTCGGGAAAGTCACAAACGATCTCGGCCATATTTCGATACTGCTGCTTAATCTCGACTGTCACGCGCTCCTCACCCAGACGCTGGTTGAGCATCGAGGCGGCGGCATCAATAAGGTCGAGTTTCTGCTGGAACTTGGCGGCGTCATGGTCGCGGACGATATAGCGCGCTGTGGCGTGATCGACGGTCGCAGATACACCCTCAAGGTGATAAAAGCCCTCGTAGCCTTCCGTATACTCCGGACGCTGCACGTAGGGGAGCAACGCGTTGAAGTCGCAGAACAGATTGCCTGCGTTGACCATACGGCCCTTAGCGTCGCCCGGGTGGATGGACTGGCCCTCAAAGCAGACAGTCGCCTCGGCGGCGTTAAAGCACTCCCACTCCAGCTCGCCGATGGGGCCGCCGTCGACCGTGTAGGCGTACTTGCAGCCAAAGGTATCGATATCCAGCAGCTCGGCTCCGTGGCCGATCTCCTCGTCAGGGCAGAAGCAAATGCCGAGTGCGGGATGGGGCAGAGAAGGGTCCTGAGCGATACGCGCGACAAGTGACATGATCTCGGCGACGCCTGCCTTGTCGTCCGCGCCCAGCAGCGTGGTGCCATCGCTGCAGACCAGGTCCTCACCCGCGAGGTCATTCAGGGCGGGAAGCTTGGCGGTACTCATGGCAACGGGCTTACCGTCAACCGTGCCGCAGACCAGGTCGCCGCCTTCGTAGTGTACGATGTGCGGCTTCACGCCGGCGCCCGGTGCAACTTCGGTGGTGTCGAGATGGGCGATCAGGCCCAGGGCGGGCTTGTCCTCAGCGCCCGCACTTGCGGGGATATGCGCGCAGACATAGGCGTGCTCGGTCACGTGGGCATCTTCCGCACCAAGCTCGCGCAGCTCTTCAGCCAGCACGTTGGCAAGGTCAAACTGAACGGTGCTCGAAGGTACCTGGTCGCAGTTTGCATCCTCGGACTGCGTGTTGATCTGGACGTAGCGCAAAAAGCGCTCGAGGACATCGGGGTTCGTGGTGGTGTTTTCCATAAAGACCGCTCCAATCTTGGTCGTCGTGTGCAACAAGAACTCTAGCACGGTATGCCACGGCATACCGCGACGCTTGGATGGGGTAGAATCAGCCATTGAATGCAGAAGGGACGGAAGATCATGGATACGACAAATAGCTCGCGCGAACTACATCTGACGGTGGCGAACGAAGACTACTTGGAGTGCATGGTTCGCATTGAAAGCGAAGAGGGGGAAACCAACGGCGTGCGATCGGTCGACATCGCGCAGCGCCTTGGCGTCTCCAAGGCATCGGTCAATAAAGCGGTTTCGGCGCTCAAGGCATCCGAGCTTGTCGAGCAATCGCACTACGGCAAGGTAGTCCTGACCGATCGCGGCCGCGAGGTTGGCACGGCTATCTGGTACCGTCATCGCCTCGTCCGCACGTTTTTGGTTCAGGAGCTCGGTGTCGAATTTGAGCGAGCCGATTCCGAGGCCTGCATGATGGAGCATGCGCTATCCGAGGACACGATGAACCGCTGGCTCGCCTATCTCGAAAAGCAGGGAATCAGCGTCGAGGAATAGCGGGATATATATGGATACGAGTTATTACAATCGCTTTGGTGCCGAGGAACTTACGCGCCGCTTGTCGAGCGAGACCTTGTTGGCGCAGGGCCCCATGGGCAGTGTTCTGTTGAGTGAGTACGACGCCGCCGATATTCCACCGGCGTTTTGGAATCTGGCAGAGCCGCAGACCGTTTCTCGTATCCATCGCTTGTATGTCGCCGCCGGCGCGCAGGTACTCATTACCAATACCTTTCAGGCATCAAGCTATGCCCTCAAGCACGACCAGATTGCGCCGTCCGTGGCGGAGGTCAATCGCGGGGCCGTCGACGATGCCCGCCAGGCGCACCCTCAGCTGCTGCTGGGCTCGATGGGTCCGATCGGTATTGAGTGGTTTGCCGAGGACTCGGCCGAGTTTCGTGAGATCCGAGGCATTGCGCGCGAACAGGCGCACGCCTTGCTCAATGCTGGTGTTGACGGTCTGCTGATCGAGACGGTGACGTCTATCCGTAATTTGCAGCCCATGCTTGCCGGCGCCCGAGATGCCGCCGACGGCATGCCTGTTCTGGTGAGTTTTGTCGTTGACGATAAGGGCGACCTGTTGGGCGATGGCCTCAACATCGAGGCAGCCGTTTTGTACGCCGAAAAACACGGCGCAAACTCGGTTGGTGTTAATTGCTGTTCGCTTGCGGCCGCGAACGCGGCGGTGCCCAGGATGGTTGCATCGGCGACTACTCCCGTCACGGTGCGTCCCAACGTGGGCGATCCGGTCCAGACTCAGGATGGCCCCGTATGGCACGAGAACCCCGAAGCTTTCGCGCGCGCATGCATCGAATGGAGACATGCCGGTGCCGCAATGGTGGGCAGTTGCTGTGGAACCACGGCAATCACTACGGCAGCGATGGCCGAGGCGCTCGATATATAAAGGGCAAAACCGCTCCATACGGGGCGGTTTTTTTATTGCCTGCATGTCCTCGGCAGCATTTGCCCAAATGGTGAATGCTGGTGCCGGCAGGTTGCCGAGCGTGTATCGCGGGTATACCTCATGCGTACCATGATCCAAACACTGTGAGGTGTCTGCGCGTGTGCGCGATAATTCATTTTGGAACTGACGGTTGGCGCGCTCGCGTCGATGAGGACTTCACTGCCGATAACGTTGCCCGTATCGCCGATGCCGTCGGCGAGTTGTGGCAAAAGACCAATCCGGGCAAAACGGTATATATAGGGTTCGACACTCGGCCCCTGGCGCGCGAGTTCGCTGAGCTTGCGGCGGGTGTGCTAGCAGCGCACGGGCTAGACGCCGTGCTCGCTTCGCGACCTGTTCCGACCCCTGCCCTTACGTGGGCGGCGGCTTATGACGGTGAGGCGTGCGGCGCGCTCATGGTGACGGGGTCCCATCATCCGCAGGGTTATCTGTGTCTCAAGATTCGCATGGGTGACGGCTCGACCGCCAACCAGGATGTCATCGAAGAGCTCGAAGAGACCATGGCTCCCGAGCCAATGGGGATCGAGGGGCAATATCGCACCGCGGATATCATTCCTGACTATATGCAAGCGGTGGCATCGTTTGTCGATGCCGAAGCCATCCGCGCCGCGCACCTGCGCGTGGTTGTTGACCCCATGGGCGGCGCAGCCCAGGGCTATCTAGCCGACTTGCTGCGCGAGCTTGGCGTTGAGGTGCACGAGATTCACGCCGGGCAGGCGCCTGACCAAGAAGATATCTGCCCCGACCCCGTTGAGCCGTGGGTGGACGCTTGCGAGCATACGGTTATCGAGGACGGAGCTTGCGCTGGCCTGGTGACCGACGGCGACGCCGACCGTATCGGCGCGGTTGACGAGCGCGGCAGATATATACATCCGCATCAGATCATGGCGCTCGTTTTGGGCGACTTGGTTCAATTTCGTAATTTGGAGGGACGCGTCGTCGTCAATCTTTCGTGCTCGACGCTCGTGCGTCGCATTGCCGAGGCGCTTGGCTGCCGCGTGACCGTCAAACCAGTCGGTTTCAAATATATAGCGGCAGAGATGAAGAAGGGTGGCGTCCTCATAGGCGGCGAGGAAGCCGGTGGTATCGGCATCGCCGCGCATATGCCCGAGCGCGATGGAATCCTCGCCTGTCTGATTCTGTGTGAGCTTATGGCAAAGACGGACGCGCCTTTGGGCGTTCTGGTCGACCAACTCGAGGACAGTTTTGGTAAGACGAGTTACGGTCGACGCGATTTGCGCCTTGAGGCCGAAGATGCCGAAACGTTACGAACCCTGCTGCCGGGCGTAAACCCCAAGTCGATTTGTGGCAAGGTGCCGCAAAACGTTAGTCATATGGATGGCTTGCGTTTAGCATTCGAGGATGACACGTGGCTGCTGGTCCGTCCTAGCGGGACCGAACCAGTGGTGCGCGTCTACGCCGAGGGGTTCTCGGTGGAAGAACGTGATGAGTTGCTCGATGCTGGCTGTGCTTTAGCTAGGGGAACGTATCCGCTTTAACCATGAGACTGCCTTATATAAAGAGATGCTCGGTGAGCGGTAGTTAACGGCTGGCAAACGTTAGTCGGATCCCAAATTGTGTAGGAAATGTGTACGCCCAGATTCCCGCCCCCGGCGCCCCTCCGGTCTGGCAATATATCTCCTTGCCGCGCGGCCCGGTCGGACCGGATCAGCCGCCAGGCGTGCACCTTGAGAACCGGATACTGCGAGGATGGACACACCAGTTGTGTCGCATCCGGGCAGACATCGAACCATTTGAAATGGTCTAACTTGGATTTGTTTTTCGCAAGGCCGCCGAGAGGCGGCCCCGAGAAATTCCTTTTCCTATACAGAACCATATGAATCGAACGGAACCGATCAGCGATGGACTGAGAGGACCGGACGGGCTCGAAGCCCAGAATATTTTGGACGGAGAGTTCGATCCTGGCTCAGGATGAACGCTGGCGGCGCGCCTAACACATGCAAGTCGAACGGCACCCCTCTCCGGAGGGAAGCGAGTGGCGAACGGCTGAGTAACACGTGGAGAACCTGCCCCCTCCCCCGGGATAGCCGCCCGAAAGGACGGGTAATACCGGATACCCCGGGGTGCCGCATGGCACCCCGGCTAAAGCCCCGACGGGAGGGGATGGCTCCGCGGCCCATCAGGTAGACGGCGGGGTGACGGCCCACCGTGCCGACAACGGGTAGCCGGGTTGAGAGACCGACCGGCCAGATTGGGACTGAGACACGGCCCAGACTCCTACGGGAGGCAGCAGTGGGGAATCTTGCGCAATGGGGGGAACCCTGACGCAGCGACGCCGCGTGCGGGACGGAGGCCTTCGGGTCGTAAACCGCTTTCAGCAGGGAAGAGTCAAGACTGTACCTGCAGAAGAAGCCCCGGCTAACTACGTGCCAGCAGCCGCGGTAATACGTAGGGGGCGAGCGTTATCCGGATTCATTGGGCGTAAAGCGCGCGTAGGCGGCCCGGCAGGCCGGGGGTCGAAGCGGGGGGCTCAACCCCCCGAAGCCCCCGGAACCTCCGCGGCTTGGGTCCGGTAGGGGAGGGTGGAACACCCGGTGTAGCGGTGGAATGCGCAGATATCGGGTGGAACACCGGTGGCGAAGGCGGCCCTCTGGGCCGAGACCGACGCTGAGGCGCGAAAGCTGGGGGAGCGAACAGGATTAGATACCCTGGTAGTCC
>CABQQR010000006.1:0-125054 GCA_902466395.1 uncultured Collinsella sp. | reverse complement strand
GCTGCGGAAACGCGGGGCCCGTTGAGGCTGTTGCGCTGAGATTGAAAATCAACCTATTTGTTTAAACGTCTTAATTTGTTACAAGTTGATTACATTCCAGCATCATTGGCTGATCTGCCGCTGATAACTGATACCCAACCAATACTTACACGACGGATATGCGCATGCTGTCATTATTACCGCTTTTAAACAGATGCAAACGTGCTGAGACTGAGGCTATTTCGTTTAAACAGCTATGCCTTGACTAATGGCGAGCGATATGCTCTAGCAAAGTAGTTATTGGGGACGTTCTTAAATGGCTAGTCATTGGGGACGTTCTTTTTCGACTAGTCGTTTAAGAACGTCCCCAACGACTAAGTTAGGCGATGTGGAGGGGGTTGGCGGCGTCGACGGCATCGGATAGGCCGTCGGGGGCAGCGTCTGTCGGGTCCTCGTCGGGGGTCTCGATCTGCTTGATCATGACCTCCTGGCCCTGCAGCAGATAGGTCTCGCCGCTACCGCAATGGGGGCAGGTCTTGCCGTGCTCGACCGTCGCGTAGTCGCAGCCGCACGCCTCGCAATGCGTCACGGCCTCGACAGGCTCCACAATAAGCTCCGCGCCCTGCGTGATAGGCTTTTTATCTGCCGCCCAGCGCCAAGCATCAAGCAGCAGATCGGGAACGACGCCCGAGACCTCGCCCAGGAGCAGCGTCACGTTCGAAACGCGACTCACGCCATTGGCGCGCGCCACATTCTCGACATCGCGAATGATGTGATAGACGATTCCTAATTCATGCACTTTTTCTTCCGCCGTTCTAACGAACGGCGGTCGACTTGACGCTGCGCGAGCCCCAGACGGACGATCTGCCTTTCAATCGTCGGGCATGGGCAAAAGCCCTATGCCCTCCTCTTTCAAGGCACCTCGCCACGCCTGGGACTCGCTCGCTGTCCAACCGTTCTCTGCGCCGTTCTCTTGTTTGTTGCGTTTTTTATTTCTTCCCAAATTTGATTTTGATCGCACGCTTCAAAGCGTACTTGCCCAGGCTGGGGAGCTTTTGCTCGTATTTGACCATCGTGGAGCACTCGGGGCGATCGCGATCCAGATGGATGGCATCGAACGCGCACTTGGTGGTGCACAGGCCGCAGCCGATACACTTGTTGGGGTCGACGATCGAGGCGCCGCAGCCCAGGCAACGGGCGGTCTCGGCGCGCATCTGCTCTTCGGTAAAGGTCTCGACGTACTCGCTAAACGGCGCGGCCTTCTCGCGCTCGCGGTCCACATGGGCAACCTCGCGGCTCGCGTTGTCGTAGCTCTCAATCACAACATCGTCGCGGTCAAGCGCGGTGTAGCGGCGCTGGTTGCGGCCGATGGTGAGCGTGGACCCCGGCTGCACAAAGCGATGGATGGACACGGCGGCCTCGTGGCCGGCGGCGATGGCATCGATGGCAAAACTCGGACCGGTGTAGACGTCGCCGCCCACAAAGATGTCTGGCTCGGCGGTCTGGTAGGTCTGAGGATCGGCAAGGGCACCCTGACCGCGGCCAAGCTCCACCTTGGAGCCAGCCAGCAGGTCGCCCCACACAATGGACTGGCCAATCGACATGACGACACGGTCGGCATCGACACGACGCAGATCGTTCTCATCGTACTCGGGCGCAAAACGGCCCTCGTCGTCAAAGACACGCGTGCAGCGCTTGAAGGTGATGCCGCGCACATGACCGGCCTCGTCCAGGTGAACCTCCTTGGGGCCCCAACCGCAGCTGATGTGCACGCCGTCCTCGATGGCCTCGCGACGCTCCTCCTCGCTGGCGGGCATCTGGGCCTCACTCTCCAGGCAGAACATCTCAACGTGCTCAGAGCCCAGACGGCAGGCGTTGCGCGCGACATCGATAGCAACGTTGCCGCCGCCCACCACAATGGTGCGGCCGGGCAGCGCGTCGATCTTGCCGCTGTTAACCTCGCGAAGGAAGTCGACGGCCACGGTCACGTCCTCGGCATCCTCGCCCGGAATGCCGGCAAGGCGGCCGCCCTGGCAGCCAATGGCAACGTAGAAGGCCTTAAAGCCCTGCGCGCGCAGCTCGTCGAGCGTCACGTCGCGACCGACTTCCACGCCATAGCGGAACTCGGCACCCATCAGGCGAATAACCTCGACCTCGGCCTCGATAACATCCTTCTGCAGCTTAAAGCTGGGAATGCCATAGGTGAGCATGCCGCCCGGGCGCTCGTTTTTCTCGAACACGACGGGCTTGTAGCCCTTCTCGGCCAGGTAGAAAGCGCAGGACAGACCGGCCGGGCCGGCACCGATGATGGCGATCTTCTGGTCGAAGCCGCCGGCACGCGTCGGCGTCACCACGGGCGGGACATAGCGAGTCGCGGCGTCCAGATCGCGCTGGGCGATAAACTTCTTGACCTCGTCGATGGCCACGGCCTCGTCCACGCGACCGCGGGTGCAGGCATCCTCACAGCGGCGGTTGCACACACGGCCGCAGATAGCGGGCAACGGGTTCTCGCGCTTGATGAGCGCCAACGCCTCGTCATAGCGACCCTGAGCCGCGAGCTTCAAATAGCCCTGAACGGCAACATGCGCGGGGCAGGCCGTCTTGCAGGGAGCGGTGCCGGACTCATGCGTCTCGATGCGGTTGTCGTTGCGGTAGTTGGGCGACCACTTGGTGTGGTCCCACTTGGTGGCATCGGGCAGCTCCTGACGCGGATACTCGGGCACCTGTCCGCCGGCCTTTTTGCTGCAGAGCTTCTGGCCGAGCTTGGCTGCACCAGCCGGGCACACCTCAACGCAGCGACCGCAGGCCACGCACTTGTCCTTCTCGACCTTGGCGACATAGGCCGAGCGCGACAGGTTGGGTGTGTTGAACAGCTGCGAGGTGCGCAGGGCGTAGCACACGTTAACGTTGCAGTTGCAGATGGCGAAAATCTTGTTCTCGCCGTCAATGTTGGTGATCTGGTGCACAAAGCCGTTGTCCTCGGCCTGGCGCAAGATGTCGTAAACCTCATCGCGGGTCACGTAATGGCCACGATCGGTCTCGACCACGTAGTCGGCCATATCGCCCACGGCGATGCACCAATCTGCCGGGTCGTCGGCGCAGCCCTCACCCATCACGCGACGGCTCGCGCGGCAGCTGCAGGTGCTAGCGGCATACTTACCTTCGTATTTGTCGAGCCAATGCTCGATATGCTCGATCGGCACCGAGGTGCTCGCGGCATCGATGGCCTTCTCGACCGGAATGACATGCATGCCGATGCCGGCACCGCCGGGCGGCACCATCGGCGTGGCCTTGGACAGCGGTCCCTTGGACGCCTGCTCAAAGAACTTGGCATAGACCGGATGCTCCTCGAGCTGGCTCACGCGCATGTTGAGGAACTCGGCGGAACCCGGCACCAGCATGGCAGCACCCACTGCTTGGCGCGCTCGGGGTTTTCCCAGTTGTACTCGAGCAGACCCGTGTAGCTCATGTCGTCGAGCATTTTTTCGATATCGGCCTCGGGCATGCCGGTGAGCTTGACCATCTCGGGCAGCGTATAGGGACGGCGCATCTTCATCTTGCAGAGCACTTCGGCCTGCTCGTCGGTTGCGGCCTCGGCAAACGACCAGTACTCGTAGCCCAGCAGCTCGTCGCGGTGCAGCAGGCGGTTGGTGCAGTGCTCACACAGTTTGACGATGGCCTCGCGCGGATGCTCCGGTATCGGCGGCACGAACTCCGCGCCGATATCGGGCTCGGTATAGCTAATCCCCGGTCCGTTGAGAATCATAGTCGTCCCTTCTCTTGCCACAGCCCGGCGAGACCGCGGCGCCCCTCTTTGTACGGGTTCGACATGCCCCCATGCCGTTCACCCGCTATTGTTGACATTGTGTCAAAAACAGTATTGACGAACCGTCAACAATATTCAAGACTGTTAGGCGAACGGTCGGGCCCAAACGGATGAAAGGCGGCAAAACATGGGCAACAACGCAGCAGATATCTCTGTGGTCGATGCCGTCCCCGCATCCGATAGCGCGGCAAAACGCCTGACGGGCGACGAGCGCCGTCGCGAGATCCTCGCCGCTGTGCGCGCCGTGAGCGCCGAGCTTGGTGTGTCCCATCTTTCGGTATCGGCCGTGACCAAGCGGGCTGGCTGCACGCGTTCGCTGTTCTACCACTACTTTGCCGATATGGATGCCGCCGTCACCGCCGTTATGGACGAGGCAATCGACGGCTTTATCGCCGAGCTCGAGCAGTGGAACGCCAGCCGCACGGTTGGCGACATCGAAGGCGCACTCGACACCGTTGCTCCGCTCTTTAAGCGCCTGGTCGTGAGCGGCCACGAGTTGCCGAGCACGCTCACCTCGAGCAGCGGCGCGCTCTACGGCGGCTTTTTGCACAACGTGGTCCAGCGCGTGGCGCAGTATATCTGCGATACCACCGTGGTGGATTTTGTCGCCCATCACGAGCTACGCATCGACCATGTCTACGAGACGTTCTACACCCTCATCATGGGGCTGCTGATGTATATCCGCACGCACCCCGATGTGCCCGACGAGACAGTCAAGGAAATCATCGCCTCGACGCTCCATATCGAGGGCTATACCGCCAAGTATCAGGAGCGCAAGCCCCAGAACTGACGACATTTGGCCAAACTGCCCGCGATCAGAAGAGGGGCCGCGGGCTTGTGAAAGGAGAGCAGCATGCTGTTCGATGTTTGGGGTAGCAATACCCTTATCCACTGGGCCGGCTGGGCCATGGTCTTTATTGGCCTGATCGTGCTCAACGAGGTCGGCCGCCGCACCAAGCTGGGCGCGGCCATCATCTTTGGCGTGGCTCCGCTGGCCATGACCATCTACTGCGTCGCTATCGCCATCGGCGTCTCACAGGGTGCCGAGTGGGCGCTCACCAACCCCACCCATGTGTACCAGAACAGCTGGTTCCACTACGCCAAGGTATACGCGGCGCTGGCCGGTTGCTGGGGCTTCATTGCCATTAAGTACCAGTAGGGCAAGATCGGCAAGGCGCATTGGTTCCGCGCGTGGCCGTTTGTGATCGTCGCCATCAACATCATGATCGCCGTCGTGTCCGACTTTGAGAGCGCCTATCACTTCTTTGTCCTGGGCGAGTCCACCTGGGTCACCTCCGAGGGCGCCACGCAGCTCGCCGGCTGGAACAACGTGTTCAACGGCATCGCCGGTATCATCAACATCTTCTGCATGACCGGTTGGTGGAGTGTCTACGCCTCTGAGGACAAGACCGACATGCTGTGGCCCGACATGACCTGGGTCTACATCATCGCCTACGATATCTGGAACTTCTGCTACACCTACAACTGCTTGCCCACCCACTCCTGGTTCTGCGGCTTTGCACTGCTGCTGGCGCCCACCGTCGCCGCCTTTATCTGGAACAAGGGCGGCTGGATCCAGAACCGTGCCTTTACGCTGGCTATTTGGTGCATGTTTGCCCAGGTATTCCCGTACTTCCAGGAGGAGTCCATCTTTGTGACCCACTCCACGCTCGACCCCGGCGCCGCTACCGCGGTCTCGATCGCCGCACTGGTCGCCAACATCGCCGCGATCATCTACATCGTCTACCGTGCCAAGAAGCTCGGCCGCAATCCCTACAAGCAGGACGTCTTTGAGGGCACCAGCGATTGGGAGAAGGCTACCGCTCGCCGCGCCAAGGTTGATTACGCGCACGCCGAGTAACATGCCCGGCGCAAACGCCGCTTGAATGTGAAGCAGCATAGCCGGCTCCGCGCAACTCAACGCATTGCAGAGCCCCCGGAATGTGATTCGTCCGCGTTCCGGGGGCCTTTTGCTGCCGCGAGGATGCGGCCGAACGATGCGCTCAGGTTAAATCGGATCTTATATTTCGTATGCGCTTTATATGGCTCCATTTTTGGGTACAGTGTTGAGCCGATATTGCATTGGGGGATATATGAGCGATGAGACGTATGGCCGCGAGGATGCGGCCCAGGATGCGGAAGCATGTGCCGAAGCCCTGGAGAGCCTTGACCGGATCGCGCTAGACGAGCTCTCGTTTAGCGATTCGGTCGTCGACGCGCAAGACGAGGTGCACGAAGACACTGAGGACGAAGGCGGCGACGCCAAAGACGCTCCTGACGAAGCCGAAGAGGACGATAGCGAGGCCGACGACCAGCCCGAATCCGACACGGGCGAGGAAACCGTCTTGCTCGACAGCTTACCGGCCGAAGATTCGCTGACTCGCGAGCTTCCTGGCCTGGGTTCCGCACCAGCCGTGGATGAGACCATCGCCATGGGCGATATTCCCCTGCCGTCCGTTCCCTCGGCACACGAAGCCGAGGTCCGCCATCGCAAGATGTCGCCCAAGCGCCGCAATCTGATGGTCGCCGGTGTCGTGGCCGTCGCGCTCGTCGCCGGCGGTGCAGGCTATGCTGCCTGGAACGGATATCAGCAAGAGCAGGCTGCCGCTGTCGCCGCCAATGCCCACACGATGATGTCGGTGCAGATTGGCGTGCATGCCGCGGGCCTCGACTGTTCCGCCGGCTCCAAGATTCCCGTACAAGTGAGTGGCCAGGATTCTGACGGATCCTCCGTGAGCGAAACACTCTATGTTGACGAGCACGGCCGTGGCATCAAACTGCTACCCGGTGACTACACGCTCTCCATCGCTGCCTCCCCCATCGCGTCCGACGGCACCGTCTATACCGTGCCGACCACCAAGGCGCAGGTCACGATCAAGAGCGACGGACAGGACCTAAGCAGCCAGGCCGCCTTTAAGCTCAAGGTGCCTTCGGCCGACACGGTAACCGACGACCAGATCGATGCCGCCGCCAAATATGCCGAGGAGGGAGGCGCGAGCTCCGCCGCCACCGCCAAGGTGCTCCAGCAGGCGGCAACCGCGCGGCGCGACGCCGCCGTCAATGCCGTGAGCGCGCAAAAGGCACAGGCAGCCCGCGATGCTGACGCTCGCCACAAGGCAACCGACCTCTACCAGCTCGATATCCCCGTCGAGTGGTACGGCAAGGTCGAGACTTGGCAAAATGGCAGCACGCTATGCATCTATCTTGCCGGCGACAGCGATACGCCGATTGTGACGCTCGTCGCGGTGCGCGAGGGCGAGAGCTTTACGCCCGATGAGGGCGATACGGTTTTGGGTGCGGCCAATCTAGGCAACGGTTATACCGTCTACGCCAGCGGCCCCGTCTATCCGTACGTGGTGTCCCAGACCATCAACGGACGGACGCAGAATCCCGTGTCAACCTACCCCATGGACACGGCCATTGAGCTTGTCGAGCTCACGACCGGTAACCGCTACACCTATAGCCAGATCAAGAACGTACTGGTCAGCAAAGACGGCAAGGCAGACGCCGCGACCAAACTCGAGACCGACTACCTCGCCCAGATTCTCCTGCCGAGCATCAAGGCCCAGGACTAGCGGACCATGACACCTGAGTCCTGGCCTCGCAAATCCATAGACGATTAGGAAAGGAGCCACTTCCATGCGGGCACAGCATGTACCACGCCGTGTTTGCATGGAATATCGGCCTGCTCATCCATGGTAACGATTACCGACTCGCCAAGATCAAACTGGGCCATCGCGGCATCGAGCGCGGCAATTTCGCGCTCGCGCGTTTTCTCGCTTGTCATATCCACACTTACCTGAATCAGGCCGTAAGCCTGCATGAGCAGTGCATCCCCAGCCACAAAGTCCACCTCATGGCTTTTATTCTTATCTTTAATCAGCAGGCGGCAAACCGAACCGGGCCGCACGGCGGGGGTCCTTCTTCTGAGCGCATTGAACACCGCGGTCTCGAGCCTCTGACCATGATCCAATGCCGATGCGGGGGAGAACGCTCCGAACATCGCAGGATCGACGGCGTAGACCTTAGACGCAGACCGCGTATTATTTGCAAGCGAACGCGTGAACTCCGGCACCGAAAACAGCAGGTAGGCGTCCTCGTAATACTCAAGTAAGTCGCTGAGCGTATTTCGACTGACGGATATCTGTCTGCTCTTGAACTCGTTGTACACTTTGTTCACTGACAGCTCTCGTCCCGAAGATGCCATGCACCGCGCCAGAAACAGCGAGGCCAAACGGGGGTTCTTGACGTCGTAACGTTCAACGACGTCCATGGCGACCGTTCGCGACGCATATTCCTGTAGCAGCTGAATCGCGTCTGCGGGCGTCTGCTCAAGTGTCGCGATGAATCCCCCTCGCTCGAGATATCCGACCAGATGGTGTCGGAGCAACGCTGCAGCGCTTGAGGAGAAGGGCGCGTTCGACTCAGGAACGCCCCCCGTCTTATATCGGACGTATTCCGAAAAACTCAACGGAAAAAGCTCTCGCACAAGAGAACGGCCCCTGAACTCGCTCTTAAGTTCTGAGGACAGCATCTTAGAAGAAGATCCCGTCACGTAAACGGTCGCCTTCTCCATATCGACCACGCGTCGCAGAAACGCACCCCATTCGGGTATTTCCTGGATCTCGTCAAAGAAAAGGTAGGCGCCCTCGCCTCGAGCAGCAGGATATAGTGCATAGAATGTATCGAGCACGTCCGCTAGTAGCGATGGCTCATACGGACGCAAGCGCTCATCCTCAAAATTGAAATATAGCATCCGGTCAAGCTCGACGCCTTGGCCCTGAAGCCGCCGTATCTCCTGATACAGGCGATACGTCTTTCCACAACGACGGGCGCCCACAATCACATATACGATGTTGTCGCGCTTTGGCTCCTGCGGGTTGCCCAGATCAAGGTCGCGCTCAAAGACCTGCGGAATCCCCTGTTGCTCAAAGTCCTTTATTTTTTGAGCCACCAAGTCGTTGAATGCCATAATTCTCCAATCTTGCTCTCCTGCTAATCAAGATTATAACGATTCTTGATTAGCAGGAGAGCAAGATTATGCGTATCTTGATTAATGGATAAGCAAGTTTTCTATTAGTGGCCCCTCCCGGAGGATATCGAGCGGCCGAGGGGGCAGGCATGAACGCCTCTAGCCGAAAACAAAGTAGCTAAAAAAGCCCCGTCCCAAATGAGCTACTTAACGCCAGGGGTCGGCTTCGAAGAGGGGCTCGCGCTCGGGGCGACGATCGCTATAAGGATCGTAGCCGTCGTCATCCTCGTTCTCGGCACGGATATAGGGGTCGCGCGGCTTGGGCGCCGGTTTAGGCGCAGGCTTAGGTGCGGCGGGTGCGGCATCGGTCGCCGGCGTGTTCGTCTTGTTCTTGTCTGTCATCTGCATAGCTCCTTGCCATGTACTCACGTTCAACACCATCGATTGTCGCACGAAAAAGGGCGGCGGACCCGATTGGATCCGCCGCCCTTGGCGTTTTGCGATGAGGGGCGGTTTTAAAGCCGGCCCAAAATCTACTCGGCGTTGGGGACTTCGTAGGTGGCCGCCGGCGTGTTGTCGCACACGACGGTAAAGCCGCCGTCCTTGTCGACATCGACCGTCACCTGATCGCCCTCGCGCACCGTACCGTCGATGATAGCGGCGGCAATGGCATCCACGACCTCGCGCTGCACGAGACGCTTGAGCGGACGGGCACCAAAGACCGGGTCCAGGCCGCCCACGGCGAGCATCTGCTTGGCCGCCGGGGTGATGGCCAGCGTCATGCGCTCCTTGGCCAGACGCGCGCGGACGTCGGCGAGCTGGATGTCGACGATCTTCTCGATCTGCGCCATGCCGAGCGGATGGAACACCACGATATCGTCGATACGGTTGAGGAACTCGGGGCGGAAGGTTTGAGCCATGGCCCCGTCAACCTGATGGCGCATCTCCTCCTCGTCCTTGCCGGACAGATCGGCGATAGCCTTGGAGCCCACGTTGGACGTCATGATGATAATCGTGTTCTTGAAGGACACTTGGCGACCCTGACCGTCGGTCAAACGGCCGTCGTCGAGCACCTGCAGCAGCACGTTAAAGACATCCGGATGAGCCTTCTCCATCTCGTCGAGCAAGATCACGGAGTAGGGACGACGGCGCACGGCCTCGGTGAGCTGGCCGCCCTCGTCATAGCCCACGTATCCCGGGGGCGCACCGATCAGACGCTGGACGCTGAACTTCTCCATATACTCGGACATGTCGATACGCACGAGCGCGCGCTCGTCATCGAACAGGCACTCGGCCAGCGCCTTGGCGAGCTCGGTCTTGCCTACGCCGGTGGGGCCTAGGAAGAAGAAGCTGCCGATGGGCTTGTCTGGGTCGGAGAGACCCGCACGGCTGCGACGCACGGCCGCGGCTACAGCGGAGACGGCCTCGTCCTGACCGATAACGCGCTTATGCAGCTCGCCCTCCAAGCCCTTCAACTTGTCGAGCTCGCCCTGCATCATCTTGGACACGGGCACACCGGTCCAGGCGCTCACGACCTCGGCGATCTCGTCGGAGGTCACCTGTTCGTTGAGGCCCTCGCCGTCCTGCTGCTTTTGCGCCTCGAGCGCAGCCTCGGAATCCTGAATCTGCTGCTGCAGACCCGGGATCACAGAATAGCGAAGCTCGGACGCACGGCCCAGATCGCCGTTGCGCGTCGCGCGCTCCTCTTCGCTCTTGGCCGCGTCAAGCTGGCCCTTAAGCTCCTGCACGTGGTCGATGGCGTTCTTTTGGTTGAGCCAGCCGGCCTTTTGCACGTTGAGCTTTTCCTGGACTTCGGCAATCTCTTGGCGCAGAGCCTCCAAACGCTCCTTAGAGGCGTCGTCGGTCTCTTTCATGAGCGCCTGTTCCTCGATCTGCAGCTGGGTGAGCTGACGCGTGGTGGCGTCGATCTCGACCGGCATGCTGTCGAGTTCCATGCGCAGGCGGCTCGCGGCCTCATCGACCAGGTCGATAGCCTTGTCGGGCAGGAAGCGGTCGGCGATGTAGCGGTCGGAGAGGTCGGCGGCAGCCACGAGCGCGCTATCGGTGATGTGTACGCCGTGGAAGATCTCGTACTTCTCCTTCAGGCCACGCAGGATTGAAATGGTGTCCTCGACGGTAGGCTCGCTGACCATCACGGTCTGGAAACGACGGGCGAGCGCCGCGTCCTTCTCGATGTACTTGCGGTACTCGTCGAGCGTGGTCGCGCCGATCGCGTGCAGGTCGCCACGAGCGAGCGCCGGTTTGAGGATGTTGCCGGCGTCCATGGAGCCCTCGGTGGCACCCGCGCCCACGATGGTATGGAGCTCATCGATGAACAGGATGACCTTGCCTTCGGATTTTTGCACTTCCTTGAGCACGGCCTTCAAGCGGTCCTCGAACTCGCCGCGGTACTTGGCGCCGGCGACCAGCGCGCTCATGTCGAGCTCGATGAGGTCGCGGTCGCGCAGGGTGCTCGGTACGTCGCCGGCCACGATTCGCTGAGCAATGCCCTCGACGATGGCCGTCTTGCCGACGCCCGGCTCGCCGATAAGCACGGGGTTGTTCTTGGTGCGGCGGGACAGAACCTGAATAGTACGACGGATCTCGTCGGTACGGCCGATGACCGGGTCGAGCTTGCCGGCGCGAGCCAGATCGCAGATGTTGCGACCGTACTGCTCCAACGCCTCAAACTGCGTCTTGTCCTCGGCAGACGTCACGCGGTCATCGCCGCGCAGTTCCTCGTAGACTTGCTCGATGCGCTCCTTGGTCACGCCGGCGTCACGCAGCACGCGACCCGCCTCACCCTTGTCCTCGGCAAGTGCCATCAGCAGATGCTCGGTCACCACAAAGCTGTCGCCCATCTTGGTGGCCTTTTTCTCGGCCTTCTCGATCACGCGAACGAGCTCGTTGGACAGGCCCATCTGCTGACCCTCGCCCGACACCTTGGGCGCATGGTCGATGGCATCTTGTGTGGAGCGTGCGAGCTGAGCCGGGTCGGCACCGATGCGCTCGATGATCACGGAGATATTGCGCTCGCCGGCACCGAGCAGGGCAGACAGCAGGTGGATCGGCTCCACCGCGCCGGCCTGTGCATCGGCAGCCGTGCTCATGGCGGTCTGCAGCGCCTCGCGCGACGTCATTGCTAGCTTATCGATTCTCATGGAATCACCTCTCTTGGGGCGGCCGCCCTACGGGGCGGCTTCACGTTGTTCGAGAAGTATTGTTGCCAGCTTTACGCGATCTTATACACAAATCTAAGTCTCTATATATAAGGTTTTCTGAGTGAATTACGGATAGGGTACTGAGATGTCAGCCCGCCGCTGCCCAGGCGCGCTACCGTCTCGATCTGTAACATCTAGCAGCCATTTTTGATCCTAGATGTTACAGATCGAGACAGACCGAAAACCACCACAAAGAGAACAGGCACCTTTGTGGTGGTCGCGGTCTCTACTCCTTCGCCGAACCCGTACTTCCCGATTCGACGGTCCAGGGCATCTCATCCTCGAACAGCCATGTACGGGCAGACCCACTATCGCGTGCAGTCTGCGGGTCAGGCAAGCAGGTCTGTTTATAGGCATCTTGGATACACTGACCCATAAAATCGTTGAGCTCGGTCTGGTCGCCCTCCATGACATAGGCGACATCGCCGTCCATGATGTAGATGCCCGGACCCTCATTGCCCTCGTAGCCCGGATCGTACGAGACATCACATAACTTTGCGCCGTTTGCAGTGTCCAGCTCGATGGACGAGTGGCATCCGCCAACCATGTCGTTCGCTTTTGCCCGATAGGACGCATATCCGTACCAACGCTTAAATGTTTTGCCCTTGAGTAGCTCGGACGCCCTATCGATCAGGCTTGTATCCGTGGTATAGCGCATGGCCCCAAGCTGAATACGCGGATAATTGCTAATACCCAGCACAGCCGGCTGCTCATCAAAATCAACGGTAATGGTCTCGGGCTTGTCGTCGCCGGTCAGAAGTTCGACAGATTGAGTCACAGGCTTGACCACCGGCTCCGTCACCGCAGCAGGTAGAAATGCCATACCGACAGCGCCCGCGCCAACCACAGCGATCGCAAGCGCCAAGACAATCAATCCAATACGGGCAGAACGGCTCACGGCAAAACACCCCACAATGCAAACCTTCGCCACCTGCACTAATGATACCGCCAGCTAACACTATTACCAAAAGAAGCCGCGCGCTCCTCACCACCACAAAGGGGACAGGCACCTTTGTGGTGGTTTTCGACGCTAACGGTCGACCATCTCGCGCAATGAGATTAAACTTGAATTGCTCTCTGAACATATCCATTTCTGCCTATCCTCAACAGATCTTTGTCTCGAGGAGCGCATATGAAGCCGCCTCATTCCACCGGTCGCAACGTCATCGCCATTCTCGCCATACCCATCGTGATGCTCTTCCTTATCGTCATCACGCCCTTTTCCCTTGGTATCACCTCGCCCTTCGATTTATGCGGAATGGTCGACGCCGGCTCGCGTGCCACCTCGCTCTCCTTTATCTGTCGCGGCGTGTTTTACGAAGATGGAATTCCCACCGGAAGTTGGCAGTCAAAGTTGCCACTGCTCGGTCAGATCGACGGATGCTCCCCCTATTTCTGCCTTGGACCTCAGACGCTAAACTATCTAATCGACGACCAGCCACTCGACTTCATCACCCTCGCCTACGACTACGCACCAAACACCGATGAGCGCCACATGAACCAAGTCCTCGACAAGATGCTTGGACAGTGCGGGCTCACCGAGGAGGCCGGTCGAACCATCTATAGCAACCAGAAATTAAAGCGAACAGAACTCCGCCGTGTCGGAAAAATCAAAGGGCGAAACGGGGCCGCCTACTGGGATGCCTGGGCAACACGCGACAAGGGCGAATTCGGACACAGCACCTATATGGTCACTGTCTACACCAAAGACGGAATTAAGGACAATGTTGACGATTTCGCGTCATCCAAACTCGGCATCCCCAAAACAACCAAACCCGCCAGCCCAGATGAAATTCTGTAGAGCCGCCCATTAACATGCCGCTCAACGATCACAACAGCATCGAGCTCGTCCCCACCACCATAAAGGTGCCTGCCCCCTTTGTGGTGGTTTTCAACAAAAAGAAGCCGCCCCGATAACAGAGGCGGCATCAAGCAAGTCTATTTATTAGCGTCCCTCAAGACCCAACGAGAACGCAGAAATGTAGCCCGGGGCTTACCCTTTCCCGAACGCGACCCTCGCGAAGCGCGTGAGCGGGCGGGAAAGGGTAAGCCCCGGGCGGACAATTAAGTGCGTTACTCGGCAGCGGCCTTAAACTTGTTGTAGTTGATCAGGCAGCCGGCCTTGACGATGGCACGCTCCTCTGCCGTCATATCGGCAATGTAGAGCTCAATCTGCTCGACCGAACCGTCAGCGCGCACCACGTAGGCAGCGATGTTCTGCAGGTCGCCATCGAGCGCGGCGCGAATACCCGGCACAAAGACGTAGTCGCCCACCTCAAAGCTGGGCTCGGCCTCCATCTGGAAGGGCACCATGCCCCAGTTCATCACGTTGGAGCGATAACGCTTGGTGGCGTACTCGTGGACGATGTTGGCCAGGCCGCCGATAACGCGCTGGCAGCTCGCGGCCTGCTCGCGGGCAGAACCGTCACCGGGCTTCTTGGCGTAGAGCATGGAACCGAACTCGGTCGCCTTGGCATCGGCCGCGACACCCGCGCCGGTCAGCGCCTCAAACACGCCCGCAAGCTCGGCATCGAGCGCCGCCAGGTCGCCTGCGGACTCGCCGGCCACGCGGCGCTTCTCCACAGCGTCGACCTCTTTGCTGCGGCCCACGTAGCCCGGATCGCGACGGCTCAGCGTAAACTCGGCCAGACCCAGCGGGTTGGAGCGGAAGGAGCTCGTCTCGCCCGAGGGAATGAGCTCGTCGGTCGTAGTGACCGGGTCCATGATCTTGGAGCATACCTTGAGCAGGATATCGTCGCCGAGAGGCTCCATCGCGGGCCACGGCTTGATGTTGGGGCCTTCGACCAGCACATCGGCAGGCTCCGCCTTGCCAAAGCCCCAGTACACGCGCTTCTTGTACGGCGCGTCGTCAAAGGTGTACTCGCAGGCCTCATCCCAAGTCTCCTCGGGCAGGTCGGTCGCCGGCGTCAGGACGCCACCGTTGGCAGCCGTTGCCGCAATGGAGCGAGCATCCATCAGGGCCACGGCGCTCAGCTGGCCATTACCCGGCTTGGAACCCTCGCGGTTGGGGAAGTTGCGCGTAGTGTGGCGGATCGAAAGGCCGTTGTTGGCAGGCGTGTCGCCAGCGCCAAAGCACGGACCGCAGAACGCCGTGCGCACGATCGCACCGGCCTCCATGAGGTCGTAGATATAGCCGCGGCGTGTAAGCTCGAGTGCCACGGGCTGGCTCGTGGGATAGACCGACAGCGAGAACTCGCCGCAGCCGGTGTTGGCGCCCTTGAGCACGCGGGCAGCCTGGACCACGGAGTCGTAGTTGCCGCCCGAGCAGCCGGCGATAACGCCCTGCTGCACGTGCAGCTTGCCGTCGACGATCTTGTCGAGCAGGCTAAAGTGCGTCTTGCCCTCGCCGATCTTAGCGGCCTCGAGCTCCACCTCGTGAAGGATGTCCTCGAGGTTCTCGTTGAGCTCGTCAATCTCAAAGCCGTTGGAAGGATGGAACGGCAGCGCAATCATGGGCTTGATGCTCGACAGATCGACCTCGACGCAGCCGTCGTAGTAGGCAACATCGGCAGGCTTGAGCTCGCGGTAGTCGTCGCCGCGGCCGTGCATGGCCAGGAATGCGTGCGTGTCCTCGTCGGTGGCCCAGATGCTCGACAGGCAGGTGGTCTCGGTGGTCATGACGTCAACGCCGTTGCGGTAGTCGGTCGTCATGCTCGCGATGCCCGGGCCCACAAACTCCATGACATTGTTCTTGACGTAGCCCTTGGCAAAGACGGCGCGAATGATGGCGAGCGCCACGTCGTGCGGGCCGACGCCGGGGCGCGGGGCGCCCGTGAGGTAGATGGCGACGACGCCGGGATAGGCGACGTCGTAGGTGTCGCGCAGCAGTTGCTTTGCCAGCTCGCCACCGCCCTCGCCCACGGCCATAGTGCCCAGAGCGCCGTAGCGGGTGTGCGAGTCGGAACCCAGGATCATCTTGCCGCAGCCCGCGAAGTTCTCACGCATAAAGGAGTGGATAACGGCGATATGCGGCGGAACGAAGATGCCACCGTACTTCTTGGCGGCCGAGAGGCCAAAGACGTGGTCGTCCTCGTTGATGGTGCCGCCCACGGCGCACAGCGAATTATGGCAGTTGGTGAGCACGTAAGGCAGCGGGAACTGCTCCATGCCCGAGGCGCGCGCCGTCTGGATGATGCCGACAAAGGTGATGTCGTGGCTCGCCATGGCGTCGAAGCGAATCTTGAGTGCCTCGGGATCTCCGGACGTATTGTGTGCCTGGAGGATCGAATACGCGATGGTGCCGCGCTTGGCATCCTCGGGCGTCTGCGTAATACCGCGCTCGGCAGCCTCGGCCGCAGGCACAACCTCGCTGCCGCCGCGCAGGTAGATGCCGTCCTCGTACAGCTTGACCATACTGTCTCCCACTCTGCCCAAAACGATTTGGGCGCATAGCATACATTCGTTCAATATCGTGCCATAGAACGGTTGCGAGTGGGTTACGAATCTGCACGTTCACTTTATCTCAGTAAAGCAAAGAACGAGTTGGGTGCCGGGGGCAGACTTAGACGCCGAAATGACGAGAGTGGATAATCTCCCACTTTGAGCCTGCAAACAGGCCAAAAACGGGAGATTATCCACTCTCATTCTGCGGGCACTCATTTAAGTCTGTCCCCAATGAGTGCCCGGCAGCGTCGGCGGAGCTATAGGTCGCTACCCGTACCTAGCAGCTTGCGCATGACTTGCTCGGGGTTGACTGAGCCGTCGCGCGGGGCCAGGGCGGTGATCTTCTTCTGCATCTTATACTCGTGCAGCTCGTCCTCGAGCTGGCGCACGCGAGCGCGGAGCTTCTCGTTCTCGCGCTCGCGCTCCTCGGAACGCTCCTTCATATCGAGGATGCGCACCACGCCGGCAAGGTTGATGCCCTCGTCGGTCAGTTGGTTGATGAGTTCCAGACGCTCGATATCGGCACGCGAATACAGGCGCGTGTTACCGCCCGAGCGCTGAGGATTCACCAGGCCCTTGGACTCGTAGACGCGCAGAGTCTGCGGGTGCATGCCGGTCAGCTCGGCCGCCACGCTGATCATGTACAGCGGTTTGTTCCTATTGTCCTCGGCCATGCTACCTGACCCCTTTCCGTCTCGTTATCGTCCATCATAAGCCCGCGGGCGTGGGCGTGCGCCGCGACCGCCCTAGTACGTCGCCTTGTAACGATTGACCTTCTCGCGATAGTCGCGCGTGTCGGCCTCGCGCAGCTTGGTCATGGCATCGCGCTCATCGTCGGACAGGTTCGTGGGAACCTGCACCTTGATCTCGACGAGCAGCGCGCCCGTGCGGCCACGGTGCTTAACATCGGGCGCGCCCATCTCCTTAAAGCGGAACTTCTTGCCCGTCTGGGTACCCGCGGGCACTTTCAAACGGACCGTCGCACCGCCGGGCGTGGGCACGTCCACCGTGCAGCCGAGCGCCGCCTCGTAGACCGAGACCGGTACCTCCATGGTCACGTCGGCGCCTTTGCGCCTAAACAGCGGATGCTCCTCCACATGCGTGGTCACGACCAGGTCGCCGCGCTCGCCGCCGGCAACGCCATACTCGCCGCGACGTTTGTAACGCAGCTTGCCGCCGTCGACCGCGCCTGCAGGCACCGAGACCGTAATGGTCTGCTGCTCGCCTGTCGAGGGAATGCGGTAGGTGACCTTGTGCGTCACACCGCGAAACGCGTCCTCGGCCGTCACATCGACGGTCAGCGACAGGTCGCCGCCCTTGCGAGCGCGGCTGCGGCCAGCGCCGGCACCGGCAGCGCCCGCAGCCCCGGCAAAGCCCGAGCCCCAATCGCTGCCCCAGGCGCCGTTGCCGCTAAAGATGCTGTCGAAGATGTCGCCCCAGCCGCTGGCACCAGCGCCGGCACCGTAGCCGCCGCCATACGCGCCGCCCGCGCCCGGCATGCCGCCAAACATGAGCATCTGGTCGTACTCTTTGCGCTTCTTCTCGTCCGAAAGCGTCTCGTAGGCCTCGCTAATCTCCTTGAACTTGGCCTCGTCGCCTCCGGCATCGGGGTGATATTTTTGCGCGAGCTTGCGAAACGCGCTCTTGATCTCTTTGTCGGAGGCGCTCTTGGATACGCCCAGGATGTCATAGAAGGTTTTGCCTGCAGCCATCGTAGCTCCTCTCCTGTTTCATCCGCCGCCCAGCGGGCGGCGGCTCATGCTTTCATATGGCACTAGGCCAGAAAGGGCCCCGGGTGTTGCCCCGGGGCCCTTCTCAATTACTCCTCGGTGCTCTCGGCCGTATCGGCCGTAGCATCCTCGGGCGCCGCTTCGGGCTCCGGTGCGGGGCGCTTCTCGCCACCGTAGGTCACCGTCACCATCGCGGAACGCAGGATGCGATCCGCCATGCGGTAGCCCTTCTGGTACACGTCGTTGACAGTCTCGTCGTACTGCGATGCGTCCTCGACACGCCCCACGGCCTGGTGCTCGAGCGGATCGAACGCCTCGCCCTTGGGGTCGATGGGCTCAACGCCCTCGTGCGCAAACACATCGAGCAGCTTGGCATGCACCGCATCGACGCCATCGACGAACTGCTTAAAGTCGTCGGAAAGCTCCTGGCTACGGGCATGGTCGATCGCGCGCTCGATATCGTCAATCACCGGCAACAGCGCGGTAACAAGCTTCTCGGTCGCGCGCTCGCGCTCGGCGATACGCTCATTGGCGGTGCGGCGACGGAAGTTCTCCCAGTCGGCCTGCAGACGGGCGGTACGCTCGGTGGCGTCCTTTGCCTTGTCCTCGGCGGCCTTCTGAGCCTCTGCCGCAGCATCGAGCTCATTGCGCACGTCGGCAAGCTCTTTCTGAGCCTGCTCGAACTTGAGCTTAAAGTCGTTGTCGGCGGCTTCCTCACCGGCGCGGATAGCGGCTTCCACCATCTCGTCCTCGGTCATCGTCGCCTCCTTGTTGGAATCCTCTACCTGGTTCTCGGCAGCCTCGGCGGCCGGGGCCTCGTTGGCCACGGTATCGTCAACGGCCTCTACGGGAATCTTCACGTCCTTCTCCTCAGAGTCAACGGGGGCGGCGCCAGCGGCGGCCGCCTCCGTGCGAGCTTTACGGGCGGACATGATTATTTGTCCTCGTCGTCCACAACCTCGTAGTCGGCGTCGACAACGTCATCGTCGGCAGGCTGGGCGCCAGCGGCACCGTCGGTCTGCTGCTGAGCGTCGGCGTAGACAACCTGGGCCAGCTCGTAGGCCACGGACTGCAGGGACTCGCCGGCGGCCTTGATAGCCTCGACGTCAGAACCCTCGAGCGCCTTCTTGGCGTCGGCGATAGCGGCCTCGGCCTTGGACTTCACGTCGGCGGAAACCTTGTCGCCCAGCTCGTTGAGGGTCTGCTCGGTGGAGTAGCACAGGCTATCGGTCTGGTTACGGACCTCGACCTCTTCCTTCTGCTTCTTGTCCTCCTCGGCATGAGCCTCGGCGTCCTTGACCATACGATCGACTT
Organism: uncultured Collinsella sp.; assembly: GCA_902466395.1. Classification (GTDB taxonomy): domain Bacteria; phylum Actinomycetota; class Coriobacteriia; order Coriobacteriales; family Coriobacteriaceae; genus Collinsella. The sequence continues at coordinate 105,608 of CABQQR010000006.1, read as the reverse complement.
CGTCGTCGGACAGGGCGGTGGAGCCGGAGATGGTGATCTGCTGCTCCTTGCCGGTGCCCTTGTCCTTAGCGGAGACCTTGACGATGCCGTTGGCGTCGATGTCGAAGGTGACCTCGATCTGCGGCACGCCGCGACGGGCAGCCGGGATACCGGTCAGCTGGAACTTACCGAGCGACTTGTTGTCGCGGGCAAGCTCGCGCTCGCCCTGGAGCACGTTGATCTCGACGCTGGTCTGGTTGTCGGCAGCGGTGGAGTAGACCTCGGTCTTGGAGGTCGGGATCGTGGTGTTGCGGTCGATCATCTTGGTCATGATGCCGCCCATGGTCTCGACACCCAGCGACAGCGGGGTAACGTCGAGCAGCAGGATGCCCTCGACGTCGCCGGTGAGCACGCCGCCCTGGACGGCAGCGCCGTCGGCAACGACCTCGTCGGGGTTCACGGACATGTTGGGCTGCTTGCCGGTCATGGTCTTGACGAGCTCCTGGACGGCGGGCATACGAGTGGAGCCGCCGACGAGGATGACCTCGGTCAGATCGGAGAGCTTGAGCTTAGCATCGCGCAGGGCGTTGGTGACAGGCTGCTTGCAGCGCTCGAGCAGGTCACGGGTGATCTTCTCGAACTCGGCGCGGGTCAGCGTGTAGTTGAGGTGCAGCGGGCCAGACTGGTTCATGGTGATGAACGGCAGGTTGATGGTGGACTGCTGGGCTGCGGAGAGCTCCTTCTTGGCGTTCTCGGCGGCCTCCTTCAGACGCTGCAGGGCCATGGGGTCCTGACGCAGGTCGACACCGTTCTCCTGCTGGAACTTATCGGCCATCCAATCGATGACGCGCTGATCCCAGTCGTCGCCGCCCAGGTGGTTGTCGCCCGAGGTGGACAGAACCTCAAACACGCCGTCGGCGAGGTCGAGGATGGAGACGTCGAAGGTACCGCCGCCCAGGTCGAAGACCAGGATGCGCTGGTCGGTGCCCTGCTTGTCCAGGCCATAGGCAAGAGCAGCAGCAGTCGGCTCGTTGACGATACGCTTGACGTTGAGGCCGGCGATCTTACCGGCGTCCTTGGTGGCCTGACGCTGGGCGTCGTTGAAGTAGGCCGGGACGGTGATGACGGCGTCGGTGACGGTCTCGCCCAGATACTTCTCGGCGTCAGCCTTCATCTTGGCGAGCGTCATGGCGCTCACCTGCTCGGCGGTGTAGTCCTTGCCCTCGATATCGACGACGGCACGGCCACCCTGGCCCTCCTTGACCTCATACGGCACGGTCTTGATCTCGGAGGTGCACTCGGAGTACTTGCGGCCCATGAAGCGCTTGATGGAGAACACGGTGTTCTTGGGGTTGGTGACGGCCTGGTTCTTAGCGGCCTTACCCACAACGCGGTCGCCGTCGGCGCGGAAGCCCACGACGGACGGGGTGGTGCGGTCGCCCTCGGCGTTCACGATAATGGTCGGAGAACCGCCCTCGAGAACGGCCATTGCGGAGTTAGTAGTACCAAGGTCGATACCAAGAATCTTACTCATTAGAAATTCCCTCTCTCTTTTGCGTTCGCGCCGCCTCGACGGTCTGTCGCGCGGCGCTTCGGCTTGTCTTTCAGGATGTAGTGTATCCCCTTATGGGCTGGAATATACAAAATCTAAGTCAATTCATATAAGATTTCTTATCTCTGAGAGTTTAGGTTCTCAAATGTGCAGGTAGATGCACTGTTTGAGTTCTCGGCAGATCTATTGAGATCTATGTAGAGTTGACTGAGGTTTGCGTCCGGGGGTGCCTGGGGGCCGTCTTGCGGCAAGCGCATCCCGGTTTGAGCGTGGATTCCGGGTCGCAGTTTCCGTCTGAAGGCTCAACCGGAAACCGTATCCCGTTTTGAGAGCTGATACCGGGTCGCAGTTTCCGCTAGCGGGCCCAACCGGAAACTGCGACCCGGTTTTCGGCCAAATAACGGGATGCCCTTTCCGCAGGCGCGCTCAATAGGTCAATATTACAAGTCACCTATAGCTAACATTTGCGCAGCTCAACGGCCCCACCTGCGCGTTTTTTAGTAAACCTTGGCATACTCGGCGAACGGTATGAAGATGCCGGCCAGAGGGTATTGCAAACGGTCGCTCCCGTGGTATGTTTTTGCCTGAATCAAACCGACGCGCATCGCCTGTAGCGTCGGTCAACAGAGAGGAAACTACCATGGCTCATCCCGTAATTGATGCCGACGAGTGCATCGCTTGTGGCGTTTGCGTCGACTCCTGCCCCGCTGGCGTTCTGGAGCTCCAGGACGTCGCTACCGTCGCCGACGAGGACTCCTGCGTCGCCTGTGGCGCTTGCCAGGACGCTTGCCCCGCTGGCGCGATCACCGAGATCGTCGAGGAGTAACAACTCCCCCACTTGCACACTCAAAAGTACACCGTGCACAAAAAAGGAGGCTTCCACATCGCCGCGGAGGCCTCCTTTTGTTTGTACAGGCAGCTAATTGGGGACGGGGCTACCTTGGCAGTTGCGGTGGAATAGTTCCTGGCTCATTGCTTAGGTGCCGATTGTAGGAACTATTTCACCGCAACTTATAAAGACAGTATCGGGTTAGGACAAATCATCCTCGTAGGGCATTAAATCGGCAAGGTAGCCTTTCTCCTTGAGCATGGCCTCGATCTCGTCGAGGGTCTGCTCGTCTTCCGCCGCGATGCGATGGAAGTGGTAGCCGCTCGTCACCGTCAGCAGCGGGAAGCTCTTGCCGCTGGCGATGCCCTCTAGGTAGCGCTCGACATCGCGGCGGTTGCGGATGTCCAGGTCGGCCGTGATCTTGCCGTACACGCGGTGATTGACGATCACGTTGAGCACGGCGCCACCGGCGTCGACGATACTCGTGAGCTCATCGCCTGCCTGCTCCACGCTGTGGCGAACCTTGACCAAGCGCGTGGGCACGGCGGGGCTGCTGGGGGCCTCCTGCAGCACGTAGCCGCGGTTGGTCGCCACGATATCGTGCCCATCGGCACGCAACAGGGCAATATCCTGAACCACGACCTGACGGCTCACGCCAACCTCGCGGGCAAGTGCGCTGCCCGAAACGGGCTCCTTGGCTCCTTCGAGCACGCCCATGATGGCACGGCGACGCTCGCGGGCGTTCATTATTTACCGTCCAGCAGACGCAGGTGCTTAAGCGAGAGGTCGAGGATCGGCGCAGAGTGCGTCAGGGCGCCCGAGCTAATATAGTCGACACCCAGATCGGCCAGGGCGCGAATGTTGCTGGCGTCCACGTTGCCCGAGCACTCGGTCTTGGCGCGACCGGCGATAAGCTCGATGGCGGCGGCCATGTCGTCATGGGTCATGTTGTCGAGCATGATAATGTCGGCACCGGCCTCCACGGCTTCGCGCACCATGTCCAGGTTCTCGCACTCAATCTCAACTGTCGTGGTAAACGACGCATGGGCGCGCGCCATCTCGATCGCGCGCGTCACGCCACCGGCGGCATCGATATGGTTGTCCTTGAGCATGACGGCCGTCGACAGGTTGTAGCGGTGGTTGCTGCCGCCGCCAATCTCAACCGCCGCCTTCTCAAACACGCGCATGCCCGGCGTGGTCTTGCGCGTGTCGACGAGCACGGTCTTGGTTCCCTCGAGCGCCGCGGCCATGCTGTGCGTGTAGGTAGCGATGCCGCTCATGCGCTGCAGGTAGTTGAGCGCCACGCGCTCACCCGAAAGCAGCACGCGCGCATCGCCGCGCACCTGACCCACATGGTCGCCGGCGTGCACCTCGTCGCCATCGGCAACGTCGAGCAGCACCGAGCTCTGCGAATCCAGCAGCTCAAAGGTACGGGCAAACACATCCAAGCCGGCGATGATGCCGTCGGCCTTGGCGATAAGCTCCACCGTGGCGGGACGCGCCGTGGGGCACACGCTCGCCGTGCTCACGTCCTCAAACGTAATGTCCTCGCGCAGAGCCTGCAAAATCAGATCATCGACGACGAGCTTCATGGTAATGGGATTCATGGTCTACTCCTCTGCGGCCTGCGTGCCGGCGGCACGGGCCAAATCATCGATTGCAAGGGTATCGGAACTCAGGGCGCGATGGCGTCCATCGAGCGCGGGCTCGCCCGCCTGCTCCACGGCCAGCGACTCGCCGGTGCGCATGTACCACGCGGCGCGACGACCCCAGACCAGCGCCTCGAGCAGACTATTTGATGCAAGGCGATTCTTGCCGTGAACGCCGTTGCAAGCCGTCTCGCCCGCGGCGTAGAGCTCGGGCATCGAAGTGCGGCCGTCCTTATCGACCCATACGCCGCCCATAAAGTAGTGCTGCGTGGGCGTAACGGGGATGGGCTCGTCCAAGATGTCGCGGCCGTCCTCAAGGCAGCGCGCGCGAATGTTGGCAAAGTGCCCAGTCACCACGTCGCGCTCGACGGGGGCAAAGCTCAGCCACTCGTGCTCGGTGCCGTCCTGCTTCATCTGCTCGCGGATGGCGGCAGCGACAACGTCGCGCGGCTGCAACTCGTCGGCAAAACGCTCGCCGGCGGCATTGAGCAGAATCGCGCCCTCACCGCGGCAGCTCTCGCTGATCAGGAACGTACGGCCTGGCTGCGGCGAGAACAGGCCCGTGGGATGGATCTGCACGTAGTCCAGGTGCTCCATCTTAATGCCGTGCTCCTGCGCGATGTAGCAGGCGTCGCCCGTGAGCTGCGGGTAGTTGGTCGAATGGTCGTATACGCCACCGATGCCGCCCGTCGCCCACAGCGTATGGCGGGCATGGATCTTAAACGGCTTACCGACATGCACGCCCTCAGCGGCATTTGCCAGCTCGTCGGCGGGGCGAGCTGAATCGTCCTCGTCCACGGCAACAGCGACGACACCAGTGCACACCGTGGCCCCATCGCGCTCGGCCGTCAGGATGTCGGTCATGGCAACGTGTTCGAGAATCTGCACGTTGTCCAGCTTGCGGACGGCCTGAAGCAGCTTGGTCGTAATCTCCTTGCCCGTAATGTCGGCATGGAAGGCAATGCGCGGACGGCTGTGCGCGCCCTCGCGGGTAAAGTCGAGGCCGCCATCGGCCTTGCGCTCAAAATCCACGCCCATCGCTAGCAGGTCGTTGATGACCGAGCGGCTCGAGCGGATCATGATGTCGACGCTCTCGCGGCGGTTCTCGTAATGGCCGGCGTGCATGGTGTCCTCAAAGAAGGCATCGTAGTCCGAGCCCTCGGGCAGCACGCAGATGCCGCCCTGCGCGAGCATCGAATCGCACTCGTCGACCGCGCCCTTGGAGAGCATGATCACGCGCGTACTCGTCGGCAGGTTGAGCGCCGCGTACAGGCCCGCCACGCCGCAGCCGGCAATGACGACGTCGCACTCCATATCGGGGTATTGCTTGGTTTCCACAGGAATCCTCTCCCTTGAATGTGACATAAGGAACCGTCCCTCATGCCACATTGTTCTAGCGTGCTGCGTACTCGAGCATGCGGTCGAGCGTGAGCTTGGCCTGGTCTGCCGCCTCGTCCGAGACGCCGATCTGCACCTCGCCCTCGCCCGTCTCCAGGCAGCGCACGAGCTTTTCGAGCGTGATGAGGTCCATGTTGACGCAGGTGGGCTGCACCGCGGGGAAGTAGAACTTCTTGCCGGTGCCCTGGCAGCGGCGCTCGAGCTCGTAGAGCACGCCGCGAACCGTCACGATAATGAACTCGCTCGCGTCGGACTCCTCGGCATACTTGATGATGCCGGCGGTGGAGCCGATGTAGTCGGCCTCGGCCAGGACGTCGGCCTTGCACTCGGGGTGCGCCAGCACGAGCGCGTCGGGGTGGGCCTCCGTCGCGTCGACGATCTGCTCGACGGTGATGATGTGATGGCGCGGGCAGTAGCCGTTGTTGAGAATGACGTGCTTTTGCGGCACCTGCTCGGCTACGAAGCGGCCGAGGTTTTGGTCGGGAATGAACAGGATATGCTGCTGCGGCAGCTCGGACACGATCTTGACGGCGTTGGAGCTGGTGACGCACACGTCGCTCCAGCTCTTGATCTCGACCGTGGAGTTGACGTAGCAGACCACGGCCAGGTCGTCGCCGTACTCGGCGCGCGCCGCGTCGACCGTCTCGCGCTTGACCATATGAGCCATGGGGCAGTCCGCGCCCGGCTCGGGCAGCAGCACGGTCTTGGTGGGGTTGAGCAGCTTGGCGCTCTCGCCCATAAACTCCACGCCGCACAGCACGATGGTCTGCTGCGGCAGGCTCTTGGCGAGCTTAGCCAGGTAGAAGCTGTCGCCGACGTAATCGGCCACAGCCTGGACCTCGGGCGCCACGTAATAGTGCGCCAGGATCACCGCGTCGCGCTGGGTTTTAAGTTGCTGAATGGCCTCGACGAGCTCTGCGGGCACCAATGCCGCGCGCTCCGTTGCCGTCGTTGCCGATGCCAGGCCGGCCGCAATGTCGCGTGCAAGCTCCGACGCATCCATGTTCGCGCTCTGTGCCATCAAGGCCCCTCTCTTTTGGCGAATCTTGGGGCTTTAGTATGACACCTAGGTTTACAGCTGACAAGACAGCTGTAAACCTAGGTGTAAAGTTGAAATAAAGATTCAATCATGCGGCAGGTCCATTTTCGAACTGGCAAGCTGAGGACAGCCGAAAATGGACCCGCCCCATGATTCGGGCAGCCCGTTTTGTCCTGGACCAAGGGGCAGTGGTCAAAAAGGGCCAAATATGAGTACTGTCACCAAATTAGTAGCATCGATTTTCCGGTCCAGAGCAGCAAAATCGCCTTGTTTGGAGCCCGATCGCGACTCTGAAGAACGAAAATCGATGCACTTTTGGCCTCTGGCACCGATTTTTGAGGCCATTTGGCTGCCACCAAACTGGTAACAGTACTCATATTTGGCCCTTTTTGACCACCGGGTTTCCGGCAGGCCCCAAAAGCGGGCCCGAATCGCTCGATCCGGGCCCGCTGGGGGTAGCGAGCACAATCGAGGTGTAAGAAGCAAGAGAGGGCCATCGCCTAGAATCGTCAGCGCCTAGATATTCAACGAGAGGAAAGACAATGGTCCGCAGCGACATGCTACCCCAGCCGGACCGGGGGCTCGGCCTCGACCGGCCCCAGACCGAGGCATTTCACCGACGAGTTCAAGAGGAAGATAGTCGATCTCCACAACGCCGGAAAACCCAGGCGCGAGGCCATGGACGAGTGCGACCTCGACAAGAGCACCGTGGAGAGGCGGGTCAAGTCGATAAACGAGACCGGCTCGCCGCGCGCCGCCGACAACCGCACGCCCGAGTAGAACCGGATCCTGGAGCCCGAGCGCGAGAACCGCAGGCTCCGGATGGAGGTCAACGTCTTAAGACGAGCGGCGCCAGCATACGCTCGGAAGTCAGGGCCATGGCGGCCAACGGGGGGCCGCTGCCCCATATCGGCGCAGCGCTGGCATCGAGGCCTTCTGACCTGTGTCAAGATTTCGGACACGCATGCTCGAGAAATCAAGCGGCCATAGGCATGGCCTCGAGCTTGGGCTCGGTTCTCTCGAAGAAGGCCGCCATGGCCTCGGCCGGCACCTTGTAGCCGATCGTCGAGCGGGGCCTTCGGCGGTTGTAGTACGCCTCGATGAACTCGACCACCGCGTGCTTGGCGGAATCCCTGGTCGGGAAGCTGCGCCTGTAGTACATCTCGTTCTTCAGCGTGGCGAGGAACGACTCGGCCACCGCGTTGTCGTGGCAGTTGCCGGCGCGGCTGCAGGACAGCCGCACGTCGTTGTCGCGCGCCCATTCGGCCAGAAGCCTGCTGGTGTACTGGGCGCCGCGGTCGGCGTGGAATATCGCGTTGCCGGCCACGTAGCCGCGCGATTTGGCCGACGCCAGCGCCGAAACCACGATGTCGGCGGTCATGCGCTCGGAGAGCGACCAGCCCACCACCATGCGGGTGTTGAGGTCGATGACCGTCGACAGGTACAGCCATCCCTCGCCGGTGCGCAGGTAGGTAATGTCGCCCACGAGCTTGCAGGTTGGAACGGGACTGGTGAAGTCGCGGCGCACCAGGTCGGGCCGGGGCCTGGCCTTCGGGTCGGGGATGGTGGTGCGCTTCCTGGCGTTGGGCGTGCAGCCGCGTATTCCCAGCTCGCGCATCAGCTTGCGCACCCTGTACAGGGTCAATCCGGAGAACTCGCCGGGCAGGAAGCATTTCACGAACCGGAAGCCGAACCTGCGGTCCGACTCCAGCCACACGCGCCGGACCGCCTCGCGCTCGGCCGACCAGTCTTCTCGCGGGCAGCCGTTGGAGAGCCACGAGTAGAAGCCCGATCGGCTCACGCCGAGCACGCGGGCCATCATTTTCACCGGGAATTCGGCCTTCTCCGCCAACATCATCCGGTAGCACGCGGCTACGCCTGGCTTTTGGCGAAGAAGGCCGCGGCTTTTTTCAAGAAGGCGTTCTCCATCTCGAGCTCGCGTATGCGCCTTTTCGCCTCGCGAAGCTCGCGGTCCTCGGCCTTGGGGTCGGGCCCGCCGGCAAGCTCGCGCCGGCGATTCTGCACCCACTTGTTCACGGTCTTGGAATTCAGGCCCAGTTCTGCGCAGCATTCCGTTATCGGCCTGCCCGTCGAGATGATGTAGTCGGCGGTCTCGCGCCTGAACTCGTCGGTGTACTTGGCGGCTGGGTTGGACATAGCATACCGTCCTCTCGGTCGTCGATGAATGCATTCTAAAGGATTGGGCCTCTAGCATGCGTGTCCGAAAAGACGATACAGGTCAGACAACCCAATCAGACGTCGTCTCGAGCGCGTCCTCTGCACGGTCGAGCGTGCTTCTGGCCTTGGCACCCTGTTTGAACCACGAGCGCAGGTCCTCGAGCGTGCTGCCCGCTGCATACACCTTGATTTTGCGACCGCCTTTCGTGGTCACCGTGCAACGGTCGCCGCTCTCGCTGTTCTCGTGCGCCGTGACCTTCTTGAGGTAATCGCGACGGAACGCCACGACGCGGGCATTGCTGATCTCGATGAACCAATCATCGTCGACAAGCGAAGTGCCCGTGGTACCTCGACTTGCCATCTCCTCGGCGAAGGAGAAGCCGAGTTCGCGCTCCTGCCTGCCGATCTCGAGGATGCCGCGGGCGGGCATGCTGAGCATGAGCAGGGGCAGGAGTCCCCCTATGAACAGGAAGAGGAACGGGACGAGCAAGAGCAGACGAGCACCGGCATCGGTGAAAACAGCCATGAAGGCGATCACGAGCGAGAAGACGAGCGCCATGCCGTTGAAAACAATCGTCAACGGCTTGATGGCAGACCAACACAGGCCCGCCTTGGTCATGGGACCGTCGACGGCGTCCGAGACTTCGATGCCCTCTTCCTCCAGACGGGCGAGGAGGTTGAGCGAGCACACCCCCTCGAGGCTTATCGAGCAGAACTTCCGGTCGCCCTCGAACAGGTCGATCCTCATCATCTGCGTGTGAAGCGTTGCACGGGTGATGTTGCCAAACGTCGTCTCCTTGCGGATGCCGAAGGCGTTACGCGAGAGAATTCGCTCACCGTCCACGTCGATGCGCGGGATGCTCAGCAGGGCCCAGATGGCCATGCCCGCGAGCGCCATGGCGTGACCGAACCACACAAGTTCGTGGTCCCACTCGCCCAACGAGACGCCCTGCCAGACGTAGACACCCAGCATGAGCAGTTCGAACGCGACGGCGCAGCAGGCGATGATCGTGCGAATGGCAGCGGGCATGCGCACCGTGAAGCGATCGAGGCTGTCCGTCGCCTCACTGCGCTCGCGCGCGCCGCGACGGGCGACCCATGCAGTGAGCGGACCGACGATGAACACCACCATCGCCACGCGCAGGAACGATTCGAGTATGTCGCCCATATTAACCACCATCCCAATAGAAAACGTGAATTTGGGAGACTATAGCAGAGCGAAGCGATCTGCACGGCATCGTCCGGGTGTTTTCGGCATACGGTGGAAACCAGCGGCAGCGGACGTTGAGAACTCACCCAAAAGACGCGATTCGACCGAAGCGATTCTTCTTGACTTGGTCTCAATGTGATACGACATGCGCCACTACCTGCGCGGTCTTGCGGCCCTGATCGAAGAGGGTCACACCGATGAGGCACTCGGGCGCATCGACGCGCTCTGCGAGACCAACGACCGCACCGCCGTGCGCCGCTACTGCGCCAACGAAACGGTCAACATTGCGCTCTCGTCGCTTTCCGCGGACATCAACGCGCGCGGCATCACCGCCGATCTGCGCGCCGCCGTGCCCGAAACCGTCCACGTGGGCGATGTCGATCTATTCAGTGTGGTATCGAACGCCCTGGACAATGCCATCGCCGCGGCGAGCGCCGCCCCCGAAGGCAAGCGGTTTGTCGACCTGGACCTTCGCTACGAAGACGGTCAGCTTCTATTGCTGGTTTCCAACACGTTTGGCCGTGCGCCGCACATGGTCGACGGCATGCCCGTGGCTCAGCACACTGGGCACGGCTTTGGCACCAAGAGCATTATGCTTGCCGTCGAGCGCATGAACGGCAACTGCCAGCTCCGCATTAACGGCGACCGGTTTGAGCTGCGCGCCGTGATGTAGGGGCTGCCGCCAACCTCGCTACAGCGGTGCAGCCGCCGGGGTCAGCTGCTTAATGTAGGCCCACATGCGCTGCTTGGCGGCCTTGTCGGTGAGCGCCGCCTCAAAACCGTCGAGCGCCAGCACGCGGCGCCCCTGCACATGGGCGACCAGGCCGGGCTTGAGCATGGCGGTGTCAAAGTCATCAATTGCCACAAGCATATCGGCATAGGTCTCGCGCATGACATCGGCCGCACTGTTGTCGAGCAGCAGCACCGCCTCGGGGTCCAGAGCCTCCAGCGCCTCGCGGAACAGGTCGCACGGCAGAGTCTCGCCCACCGCGACCGCTCCGTCACCCGCGCCGGCGACGCTTGCCAGCACGCAAAAGTCCTCGGGGGCATATCCGATGGCGCCGAGCGCCTTGCGCAACGCGGCGCCATCCGCGCCGGCAGCCAGCTCGCCGCCCGAGCACTCGGCTTCATCCAAATCGCCTTTGACCAGCACAATCGGCGAGCACGCGTTGCCCGCGATACGCACACCGCGACCTGCAAGCGACGCGAGCTCCTGCTCGGTCGCCTGAGCGATGGCTTCTTTTTTCTGGCTTTGTGACGTGGGCATGCGCTCTCCAATCGTTTGCGTGCCCACCATTATATAAAAGAGCCGCCCGCGAGTGGTTGCTTTGCGGGCCGCTGGGTATAAGCACGGTCGTACTGAGTTTTACGCGGCCGAGCCGCGTCGTATTATGGAGGTCACCATGGCTGACATTAAGCAGATTACCCCCGAGAACTTCGATTCCATCGTTAACGACAGCCTGCCCGTACTGGTTGATTTTTGGGCCCCGTGGTGCGGCCCCTGCCGCTCGCTCTCGCCCATCGTAGACGAGGTTGCCGACGAGCTGGCCGGCAAGTTGGCTGTGGCCAAGTGCAACGTCGACGACAACCAGGACCTGGCCATGAAGTTTGGCGTCATGAGCATCCCCACGCTGATCGTCTTTAAGAACGGCGAGGAGGTCGACCGCTCGGTCGGCGCCTTGCCCAAGGCAAGACTTCAGGCACTGCTGGAGAAACATCTGTAATACGCTTGTTACCCATCTGCCGTCCATGAGCGGTTTCGCACCGCTCGCCGGAGTGCCAAACGCAAGGTATGCGACCACGGATAGTATGGTAGATACAAACAGCCCCCAGTGAACGGGTGCGGGTCAGACGGACTCGCACCCGTTTTCTTATGCGGCGGCGCTCAAGGCGGGCGTAGTAGAATCTGAACCACCATATCGCCCCGTACAAAAGGAGACTCCCCATGCATGACGTCGGAATGAACATGAGCCAGCTTGCCATGAGCGTCAAGCAGGTCGACGACACCATTGAGCTCGCTCACGAGTGGAGCCATCAGCTGCTGCATGCGACCGAGAACTTTGACATGGAGCGCATTGGCGCCAAGCTCGAGGCCGCCATGGCGGCACTCCACGAGGCGCACGATGCGCTCGAGGGCTACGAGGAGGCCATCGAGGCCGACCACAACTCCGTCGGCTCTGTGAAACTGGTGTAACGTGGCCGAGCACGAGCACGCGCACAATCACGGTGCGGACGACGATGCAAGCTGCCGCTACAGCGGCTCCAGCTCCGAGCTGGTCCGCTTTTCGGTCACCGCGCCCGACGACCTGCTGCGCCGCTTTGACGAGCAGATCGCGCGCCGCGGTGACGTGGCTAACCGATCCGAGGCCGTACGCGATCTGATTCGCGCCTCGATCGCCAAGGAGCAGATGCGCACGCCCGACGAGCAGGTCATCGGTTCGCTCACCATGATCTATGACCACCATACCGGCGATCTGACGCGCCGTCTGGACGAGGTGCAGCACGACTACACCGACGAGATTGTCTCGACCATGCACGTGCATCTGGACCACCACAACTGCCTGGAGATTCTGGCGCTCAAGGGTCGCGGCAAACGCGTCTATGAGCTAGCGGACCGGTTGCTGGGACTGCGCGGCGTTAAGCACGGCGAGCTCACCTGCGCCGCCACCAAGCAGAGCCTGGGGCTGTAGCGGGATTTCCCGCAGCGCACCTGCCAAAAAGGGACAGGTTTGTTTTGGCAGGTTTAGAAGTTTTACCGACCAAAATAAACCTGTCCCTTTTTGGTCGGTTTTGACGAGGGGAAGCCACATGCGGCATGTGCATATTCATGTGACGGGCATTGTGCAGGGCGTTGGCATGCGGCCATTTGTGTATCGCGAGGCTATGGCGCATGGCATCTGCGGCTGGGTGCTCAACGCGGGCGATGGCGTGCATATCGAGGCGCACGCTCCTGGCGAAGCACTCGACGAATTTGTCGACGCGCTTTCCGAGCATGCGCCTGCGGCGTCTCGCGTGGAGCGTGTCGAGGTTGTAGGCCTAGCACCCGGCGACTGGGACGCCGCCAACGAGCAGGGCTTTCGCATTGTGGCGTCGCAGGATCAAACTGCCCACACGACGCTTATCTCGCCCGACATCGCCACGTGCGATGACTGTCTGTGCGAGCTGTTCGACCCCGCCGACCGACGCTTTCATTATCCCTTTATTAACTGCACCAACTGCGGACCGCGCTTCACCATCATCCGCTCGCTGCCCTATGACCGAGCGGCCACCTCGATGGATCGCTTTCCCATGTGCCCCACCTGCGCCGCAGAGTATGCCGACCCACTCGATCGACGCTTTCACGCGCAACCCGATGCCTGCTTTGATTGCGGACCGCATATTACGTGGCGTGAGGCTGATCGCGGCGTTACACCAGCGGGTGTCGACGCGACGCCAGCCGTCGGCTCCACGCGCGAGACCAGCGACGCCATCATCGAACGCTGCGTCGAGCTGCTGGCAGGCGGCGGCATCGTCGCCATCAAGGGTCTGGGCGGATTCCACCTGGCCTGCAATGCCACAAACGAACAGGCGGTGTGCGAGTTGCGCCGTCGCAAGCGTCGCAGCAACAAGCCGCTTGCCGTTATGGTACGCGGCCTTGCCGACGCCGAGCGCCTGTGTCGCATCGATGGCGTTGAGCGCGACCTGCTGGCCGGCAGCGTTCGTCCCATCGTGCTGCTGCGTCGCCGCGTGGCCGGCAACGACGCCTACGGCTTCCCCGACGCCCCTGAGCTCGCACCATCCGTCGCGCACGACTTGCCCGAGCTTGGCGTCATGCTCCCCTACACCCCACTTCAACATTTGCTGCTCGCCGCGGCTGCAGCGCACGGTATGCACGCAATCGTCATGACCAGCGGAAACCTGAGCGAAGAGCCCATCGAGACCGACGATGCCCTTGCATGGGAACATCTCGTTGCCGCCGGCATCGCCGACGCGCTGCTCGGCAACGACCGCGCAATTCTGTCGCGCTACGACGACTCCGTGGTACGCGTAGTCGACGGCGACGTCATGCCCGTGCGTCGCGCACGCGGATATGCGCCGCAGCCGCTGTCGTTGCCGGCGCTCAACGGCACCACGCCCTGCGTGCTCGCCTGCGGGCCGCAGCAAAAAGCCACGATTGCACTCACGCGCGAAGGGACGAACGGCGAGGCAGCCTGTTTTGTGTCGCAACATATCGGCGATGTCGAAAACGGCGCGACTTTCGATGCTTGGAACGCCGCGCGCTCGCGTCTGGAAAACCTCTTTGACCTGGCGCCTGCCGCCCTGGCATGCGACATGCATCCCAGCTATCTGTCGAGCCAATGGGCGCGTGATCGGGCACGGGAGCACAGTCTGCCGCTTACCGAAGTCCAGCACCATCATGCGCACATCGCGAGCGTAATGGCAGAGGCGATTGCCGCAGGCCGGCTTGCGCCCGATGCACGTGTCCTCGGCATCGCCTTCGACGGCACGGGTGCCGGCACCGATGGCACCATATGGGGCGGCGAGTTTCTTATCGCCCATCTCGCCGATTTTGAGCGCGTCGCGCATCTGCGCACCTGGGCGCTTCCCGGTGGCGCCGCATCCGTACACGATGCCCGCCGCAACGCCTTTGCCCTGCTCAGCGAGCTCAACCTGCTCGAGCACCCGGGAGCCGTGGGGCTCTTGAACAGCCTTGACGAGCAAACACGCAACATAACGGCAACGATGATCGAGCGCGGCATCAACAGCCCGCGCACCAGCAGCATGGGTCGCCTGTTTGATGCCGCCGCCGCGATCCTAGGCATTTGCGGCCAGGCGACCTACGAGGGCGAACCCGCCATCGAGCTCGAAGCCGCCGCCTGGCGTGCACTGGACGGCGAAATCGCCCGTTTTCCCGACAACAACGTCGGCTATTTCGCATCTGGCCCATCGTGGTTGGACGGCCCCTATGTTCAGGACCAGAAAGCACTCTTTGAGGCGCTTTTGGAGGGAATTGAAGCCGGAGCGCCCGCCGGCAGGCTCGCGCTCGACTTCCATGTCGCCGTCGCGCGCTCCTCGGCACACATCGCCAGCGATGTCTGCGCGCGCGAGGGCATCGGCACCGTCGCGCTCTCGGGCGGCGTGTTCATGAACCGACTTCTGCTCCAGCTCCTCACCCGCGAGCTCAAAAGCGCAGGCCTTACTGTCCTTGTCCCCCACACCGTACCCGTCAATGACGGCTGCATCGCCTACGGTCAGGCGGCGGTCGCAAGCGCTCGTCTTGCGCAGATCGCATCGCAGTAGCTCGCCCTCACACGCCACTGTGCCCAGCCGTCTCACAGGCGTAACGCGTTTGCCCGCAAACCCCGCGAGCGCTACCATCAACTGATGGATAATTAGGCGCCTATCCAGCGCAAAACGTATAAAAGGGGAACATTATGTGCCTTGCCGTTCCCGGTAAAGTGGTCAAACGCGACGACGACCTTAAGGCGACCGTCGACATGATGGGCATCGAGCGCCCCGTTTCGCTGCGCCTCGTGCCGACGGCACGGGTAGGCGACTATATTCTCGTGCACGCCGGCTTTGGCATTCAGATTGTTGACGAGCAGGAAGCCCAAGAGACACTCGAGCTCGTCAATACCATGACCGAGCTGGCCGAAGAGGACCAGCTCGCCACCAACCCGGCCGAGGCATACTAGTGGCGGCGGCGCAGCCGGTTCGCTCCGGTATCGACTTTTCGGCATTTCGCGACCCCAAGCTGGCTCGCGAGCTCATCGATCGTATTCATGAGCTTGTCGGCAACCGCAGCATCAACCTTATGGAAGTCTGCGGTACGCATACCGTGAGCATTGGCCGCTATGGCTTTCGCTCCATTATGCCGACGGGACTCAAACTGCTAAGCGGCCCGGGGTGCCCCGTTTGCGTCACCGCCAACCGCGACATCGATCACGCAATCGCGCTTTCCAACATGGACGGTGCCATCATCACCACCTTTGGCGACATGATGCGCGTGCCCGGATCGTCCACCTCGCTTGCCGCGCAAAAGGCAGCGGGGCGCGACATCCGCATCGTCTACTCTCCGCTCGACGCACTCGACATTGCCGAGCAAAATCCCGAACGCCCGGTCATCTTTATGGGTGTTGGCTTTGAGACCACAACGCCCACCATTGCCGCCGCTATCCTGGAGGCTGACGCGCGCGGGCTCCAGAACTTCTCGGTCTACTGTGCTCACAAGACCACGCCGCCGGCTCTGCGTGCGATCTCCAACGACCCCGAGACGACCATCGACGGCTTTATCCTGCCTGGTCACGTCGCTACCATCACAGGCCTGGCACCCTTTGGGTTTTTGGTCGATGAGTTCGAGACCCCCGGCGTAGTCACCGGGTTTGAGCCGGTCGATATCCTGCAGGGCATCTGCACGCTGGTCCAGATGGTTGTCGAGAACAGGCCCGCAATCGACAACGCCTACCGCCGCGGCGTCAATGCAGACGGCAATCCCGTGGCGCGCCAACTGGTCGAGCAGGTGTTTGAGCCGTGCGACACCACGTGGCGCGGACTGGGACCGATTGCGGCTTCGGGTCTTTCCATCCGACCCGAATTCGCGCGCTTTGATGCCGGCGCCCGCTTTGATGTGCCCGTTGAGGCGACGGTCGAGCCACGCGGGTGCCGCTGCGGCGACGTGCTGCGCGGAGCCATCACGCCGAGCGACTGCCCGCTGTTCGGCCACGCATGTACGCCCGAACACCCCGTCGGCCCCTGCATGGTGAGCTCCGAAGGCAGCTGCGCGGCGTACTTTAGATACCGCGACTAGCCCGGACGCCCCCGCGTACCGGCACCACCCACGATTGGAGTTTTCGATATGTCCCATAGCGTTACCGATAGCACCGTCCTGCTGGGCCACGGCTCCGGCGGCCAGATGATGAAGCGCATTATCGATGAGGTCTTTCTGGATGCCTTTGGGTCGCCCGAGCTGCTTGCAGGCAACGATGCCGGTGTCGCCGCACTGCCCGCAAGCGGGCGAATCGCCATGTCGACCGACAGCTTTGTGGTAACGCCGCAGTTCTTCCCCGGCGGCAATATCGGCCGCCTCGCCGTATGTGGAACCGTCAACGACGTCGCGACCTCAGGCGCTAACGTGCGCTACCTCTCATGCGGCTTTATCCTCGAAGAGGGCTATCCCATGGATAAGCTGCGCCAGATTGTGCAAACCATGGCCGAAACAGCGCGCGAGGCGGGCGTGGCGATCATCACCGGCGACACCAAAGTGGTTGAGCGCGGCGGGGCCGACGGTGTCTACATCAATACCGCCGGCGTGGGCGAAGTGCCCGCGGGCGTAGCGCTCAGCGGTGCCAACTGTCGGCCCGGCGATGTCATCCTGGTGTCGGGTACGCTAGGCGACCACGGCATCGCCATCATGAGCCAGCGCGAGGGCTTGGCGTTTTCGAGCAACATCGGAAGCGACGCTGCGCCGCTCAATCATCTGATTGCCGACGTGCTCGCCGCTGCCCCCGACACCCGCTGCTTCCGCGACCCCACGCGCGGCGGCCTGGCATCCACGCTCAACGAGTTTGCCCAGGCCAGCGGCGTTGCTATGGAGATCGACGAGGATACCGTGCCCGTGCGCCCCGACGTGCAGGCGGCATGTGAGATGCTCGGCTACGATGTGCTGCAGGTGGCAAACGAGGGCAAGATGGTCGCCGTGGTGCCTGCTGAACAGGCCGATGCCGCGCTGGCCGCCATGCGCGCCGCCCGCTACGGCGAGAATGCCGCGATTATCGGTCGCGTGCTGCCGCTTGCCGAGGACGCCCGCCCCGCTGTGCGCGTGCGCACCGGCTGGGGATCGACCCGCATCCTCGACATGCTCGTAGGAGAGCAGCTGCCGAGAATTTGCTAGCGGCTGCTCTGCAAGCTGCTCAGCATCCGGCCACAATCGGCCCGCCCATTTTCACTGGGACGTTGGCCCACTCAAACTGCGGGGAGATGGAAGGGCCCTCCTGCCGAGCTGATCGGTAGGAGGGCCCTTCGCTTTGCAAGATCATACTCCTTGCAGTATTTACCTGGTAGGCAGAGGCTCGCTACGCCGCGCGGCGTTTGGTGTAGACAAACCAGCCGCCGACGGCCCCGATACCGACGATGCCCACGGCAACGCCAGCGATAGCAAAGCCGTTTGGACCCGCGTCCGCAGCCTTGTTGGCGGCGCCGGCGCTCAACGCGGCGGTCTTGCCGGACGTACCCGACTTTTTGCCGCTCTTGTCTGTCTTACCGGCGACGGAAGACTCCGTCAAATCCTTCTTGCCGGATTCAGCCTCGTCCTTGGAATCGCCAGCTGCCTTGGCGCCCTCGCGCGAGGAAGCACCGGCCATCTTGGCGGCCACAGGAGCCATTACGCCCGCAAAACCGCCGGTCCCGTTGCCGGCACCGCCGTCCGACCCGGCACCCGGCGTCAGGACGCCCGGCGCCACCGTGGGCTTCTGCGGGTCCTTGCTGCTCGAGCCCTTGCCCGCCGTCACGGCCGTCTTCCAGGCAATCGTCTCTCCCGAGGAGACACGATATGTCGTGAGCGCGCGGAGCGCCTGCTCGGTCGCCATGGCGTTGGCCGCGCCGCCCTTGCTGTGCGCATAGCCGTTGCCGCCGTCCACGCGGTACAGGTCCAGCGCGCAGACCACGTTGGTCACAGCATTTGCAAACCCGTTGACGGGGTTGGCCGGGTCTCGGTCGAGCGAAAGCAGCGCGAGGATCACCTGGGCATTGGCCTCGGCAGAGCCGAAATCACAGGTACCCGCGCTCATCCTGCCCTTGAGGTAGGAGAGGCCGTTCTCGATGGCAGCATCGACCTTGGTGTCGCCCGCATAGGGCGCCACGGCCTGGATCGCCATGGCCGTCAGGTCCACGTCGCCCAGCCGCGTACCTTCCACAGCGTCGCCGCTACCGAGGAGCTCACAGACGGCGTCCACGAGGCTCGCGCGCATCCAGGCGGAACCGGCGGGCGCATCCGAGCCGCTCGCATTGAGCGCCATCAGTGCGAAGATCTTCTCGTTGGCGCGCGTCATATCGGTGCGGCCGCAGATGAGCTCGACCAGGCTGACGCCGTCATAGTCGGTGATGTCCTCGCCGATGGCGGAGAGAGCAAGCGCCACACGCTCGGTCTCAGTCAGAGCGCAGGTCGCACTCCCCCACTCGGCCTTGTGCTCGGCCAGCGAGGCGCGGTAGTTATCGAGCAGTTTGGAATCGATCTTGCGGCCCGCCTTGGCAAAGTCGTAGATCTCCCACTCGTCGCCATACTGGAAGGCGTCGGAGCTGCGGCGCGCGTCGATGAACGCAGCGGCAGCATCGATGCCCGCCGAGGCGGACTCACTCGTGGCGGGGCTCGCGGCCACACCGGCCACGGTGATGGTAAGCGTCACGGGCTCGGCACCGGCAGTCGTGTCCACCGGCGTACCCGTCGCGACCACCGTGCCGGCCGAAAGCGCCGTCACCATGTAGTCGCTCGAGGCCACGTACAGGCCGTCGTCGGGAGCGCCGTCGACGTGCTTCCAGGCGCCCTTCTCGTTGCGGTCGATGCTCACAATACCCGAGGCGTCCTTGTCGTCGAGCGTCTTGAACGACCAGGTGAGGCCGGGCTCGGTCACGCTCCAGCCATCCGCGTCGTTCTTACCGGTAAAGGTCAGGTCGAGCTTTTGCGCCGAGCCGGCCTTGAGGTAGAGGCCGCCCGTACCGGCCGTCACGCTCGTAAGCGGATTTTGGTAGGCATAGGTCACGTCGCACGACGCGCTGATGGCCTTGCCCTCGGCGTCCGTGTCGGGCAGCGTCGCGGTAAACGTGGTGGCGCCGGCCTTGTACGCCGTGTAGCCAATCTCGCCCGCGGTGGTGTAGGCTGCCACGGCAGGGTCGCTGCTCGTCACGGTAAAGTTGTCGCGGTTGGTGGCGTTGTCGGGCGTCACCACCGGGCGCGCGTGATCGGTCAAAAACGCGCCGCGCTCGGAGAGTGGGCTGCGGCCCTGCAGGTAGACGGTGGCGCCGTCCTCGTTATAGCCCATCGAGATGGACGTGGCGGCCACGGCTTCTGACGTCAGCGTCACGCTCTTGGAGCCGGCGCCCGCAGATGCGGCGTCGCGCGGGGTAACGGTGATCGTGGCACTGCCGGCATGCTTGAAGTAAAAGCAGGCCGAGTAGTCGTTGCTGTAGATGGTCGTAGGATCGCTCGAGGCAAAGTGGAAGCGGCTGAACGAGACGGGCACGTACTCGCCCTTATCGGCGTCGACGTAATGCACGCGAATCTCGAGGTTGCGCACCTCGGAGCCCTGGACGGTAGCCGCACCATCGGTCACGTTGCTCACGGTGCCGTCGGAGGCACGATACCACAGCTCAAAGTCGTCGAACTGTTTGGCCTTGGCCTTGATCTTGATGGTAGCCACGGTCTGCTCGGAGCCATCGGCCTTGTGCTCGGTGGCGGTCACCGTGCCGGTAGCGTTGTCGTAGACGTAGAGCTCTCCCGTGGACTCGTTGATGCCGATGTTGCCGCGGTTGGCGTCATCGGTGCCCCAGGTGATGGTACTCGTGGCCGGGACGCCCTTAAGTGCAAGGACGCCAAGTTTGCGGTAGGCGTCCACAGCATCAGGCGAAACCTCGAGCATATGGCCGGCAACCGTCTGGCTGGTGCCGTCGTTGGCCGTGAAGCTCACGGTGTAGGCGTCGTCGGGCGTGGTGTCCTCGGGCGCCTGGTAGCTGTTGCCCGAGCCAAAGACCGGCGTGCCATTTTTATCGATACCCCAGCTGCTGCCGTTGGTGCCGCAGTTGGCGTTGATGAGATCGGCGAAGGCATCGGTTGCCATGTCGGCGGGGTCGACGGCATAGGAGTTGACGAGCGCCGAGGCGGGAGCGTCCATCTTGTTGGCGAGGAATGCGCCCCAGTAGGTGTTGACGAGCTGGCCCGCGCTATAGGTCGCGAACAGCGCGCCCGCTGTGCCCTCGGAGGTCGACACGCAGTTGGACACGATGCCGCCGTCGAGCGTACGCGCAAAGCCCGCAACGCCCTTGCCGGTCACACTCGTGGAGCAGTTGAGCACGGCACCCTGAACCTTGTTGCCCAGGGGGCCGAACGCCTTGCCGTCCGTCGCCTGCTTGAGTTCACCGGAAAACGAGATGTTCTGCACCACGCCCGTGGAGGCAACGCCGTCCATGAGCGACTTCACGCCGCCACCGTTGGCGAAGGTGATGGTGTGGCCCTGGCCGTCGAGCGTGCCCGCGAGCATGCCCATAGGGGCAAAGAACCAGCTGTCATCGATGGTGATGTCGTTGTCGAGAACGTAGTAGGCGTCGGCGTCGGCGGGCTTGAACTTGTTTTTGAGGTCGCTCTGCGAGCTCAGGCGCACTACGTTCTGCGGCCGAGCCACGGGCTCGGTGGGCTTGGGCTTCTCGAGCGCGGCAATGGCATCGGTAAGCGTCTTGGTTGCAGCGTTGACCTCGGCCTGCTTGGCGTCATCGTTTGCGTAGACGTCTTGAGCGCTCACAAGGGCCTCGGCGAGCTTCGACCAGCTCTCGGCCGTGTAGTCGTTCTCGACCTTGGCGCTGGCATCGTCAATCGCGGCCTTGAGGGCATCTTTGTTCACGACGACCACGGCGCTGCCCGAGATCAGTACGGGCAAACCACCCTGCGCAGACCAGATAAAGCCGGTGGCAGGGGCATCGGTGCTGAGCTTATCGACCGAGGCCTGGGTCTTGAGCTCGCCGGTTGAGATTTTGCTGCCGAAGGAAGCATCAACCTTGTAGCCGCACGCCTGATCGCCCGCAGTGAACAGATTGTTGGCCACGGTGCCAGACTTATACCAGGCAACGAGGCCGTAGCCGCCAAGGGGCATGCCGCTGAGGCTGCCGGCGTAATACGAGTTGAGCACCGAACCGCCATCGAGCGTGCCTACGAGACCGGCAGCGGCAGCGAGAGTCCAATTGTCGTCAGAGGGGGTTGCCGTCGACCAGCACATTTGCACGGTACCCGAGCATGTGGTGGCGATAGGACCGTCGATGCCAGAAATCAACATCGAACCCGTCACGCCCAGATTCTGCACTGTACCGGTCACACTCTTCGCCAACGCCTTGCCGTTGAGCACGATGCTATGGCCCTGGCCATCGAGCGTACCGGCCACGGTCTCGATCTGTTGGTCAGCCTCAAGGCTGATATTCGCCGCGAGCTTCACGACAGCCCCGGCCTCGATGGTGGTGGGCAGTTCATCGGCAGAAGAGACCATCACAGTCTCGCCGGCCTTGGCGACACGCACGTCACGTGCCTGCTGAACATCGGCGTCGTCATCGTCAACGTTCACCGCGGCGGCGTTCTGCTCGTCCGCACTCAGCATGGCGGCAAGCCCCTCATCGGCAGACGGAGCAACGTCGGATCTTGCCTCGTCCGCCGACGCCTCGGCGCCTTCAGCACCCGTCTGCTCGTCCGCAGTGAAACTCGACTCGTCGGCATTCTCGGCAGCATCCGCCTGCTGCGAGGCCTGGGCCTGCGCCTGCACAGCGATCTCTGCCACGCCCTCGGCAAATGCCGACGTACCCGGCATCGACCAGACGAGCAGCACCGAGAAAGCAGCGGCCCCCAGGCGCTTGAGCATAATGTTGTTTCGCGTCACCCGTTCTCCTTCTTTCGCGAACCTGCAATAGAGCCATGGCGAAGAAGGCGGGACAGGCGATACCCCGGCAGCACAAAGGCGCACGTCAGCCACCCTATCGGCAGCAAAACACACGCTCAGCAGCACCCCTTGTAGACCGGAATCCAGCGGCAAACAGAAAGGCCCTCGGTTTCGAGAAGAGCGCGGGCAGGTAATCTGGCTCGCGGGCGCGCCCGCACACAGTAACCGCCTTGCTCGGGATTCTCACCCGATTCCCCTTTATGCGTTCGCGCGCACCCGTGCTCCGGCTTCTATTTTTTAACGGAGGAAGTGTACGTTACCGCAGGTAAATCGGTCAATGCACTACACAAAAACCGCCATATCCGAGCCATACGGCTCCCGAATGGCCACCTATAGGCAGCCTCTATCGCCACCAGGCCGCTGACGAACCAAACCCGCCCACAAGATTGAGCGGCCCGAATGCCCCCGCGGGACTTTTGACCCGCCCATTCCCGGCTGGGCGGCACGCGCTATTATGGTTGCCGTTTGCGTGAGCTATATAGATGGGAGCGTACCTATGGCAGCTTTTTCCACCGTGATCTTTGACCTTGACGGCACTATCCTCAACACGCTCGAGGACCTGGCAGCCGCCGGCAACCACACCTGCGAGATGCACGGCTGGCCCACGTTTGCCGTGGACGAGTACCGCTACAAGGTGGGAAACGGCATGCTCAAGCTGGTTGAGCGCTTTATGCCCGCCGAGTATGCGGGCGACGGCCGTATGTTTGAGCAGACGCTTGCCGAGTTTAGGGCTTACTACGGCGAGCACAAGGAGGACCACACCGCCCCCTATGCCGGCACGATCGAGATGCTCGACCGCTTGCGCGCCGCAGGTGTGCAGCTTGCCGTACTCACTAACAAGGACCACGTCTCGGCGGCTCCGCTTATCGAGAAATACTTTGGTTCCGAGCGCTTTGCGCTGGTGCAGGGCCGTGTCGATGCGTTTCCGCCCAAGCCCGAAGCACCCGTCACGCTGCATGTGATGGAAGAGCTGGGTGCCGATCCGGCAACCACGCTCTATGTGGGCGATTCCAATGTCGATATCCTGACCGGCCACAACGCCGGCCTTAAGAGTGCGGGCGTCAGCTGGGGCTTCCGCGGCCGTGCAGAGCTGGAAGCCGCCGGCGCCGACTACGTGGTGGACACCCAGGCAGAGCTCGCCGCGCTAATTCTGGGCGAATAACCGCTCATCCCTCCTACGGGTAGCTAATTTGGGACGGGACTCTTTTAGCTGCCCCCGCACCAAAGAAATGTCCCCAACTGCCGGCAGAAAAGGAACGTCCCCAAGTGCCGCCCCAATGACTACCATGGCAACGCCGCAGGTAGAGGACGGACAGCGAGCGGGCACCAGAGCGAACAAATTGGCATGAAAAGAGGACGGCATAGACCTTCTGGTCATGCCGTCCTCTTTGAATGACAAGTTGTCGCTCTGGTGCCCGCGCAGCGTCGAGCAGTTACGCGGTTCGTAGAACCGCGTAACTCCCCTAGTTCATCATCGCATTCATCATCTCGGTGGTTGCGGAATCGTCGGCAGACCACTCGCCATCGTCATTGGCGGTGTACTTGAAGGTAACCTTGGTGTCCTTGGTCTTAGCGGCCTTGGTCACGTCGACCATGACCTGGCCGGCCATCTTGTACAGGTCGTCCTCGGAAGGCATCGTATCGAGCGCCGCGATCTTCTCCTGATACTGGGTGGCGAAATCTTCAACGATCTTGTTCATGGACTTGCAGGTAATGGTGACATCGGCTGTCGCGGTGCCCTTGTCCTCGTCGACCGTCACATCGCCGATCTTGTAGTCAAAGCCCTCGAGATAGCTCTTGGCATACTCCTTGGGATCGATACCCAGCTGCTCAAACTCGTCGCCCGAAGCCTCTTCCAGACCGGAAAGGAAGTCATCGCCGCCGTTCTTGATCTCGTCGAACTGGCTCGTAAGGTCGTTGGTGATGAGCTCCTCCACCGAAGGCCCTCCGCAGCCGGAAAGCAAAACCACGCACGCGACCAGGGCGGCCATCAGAGGCGCAAGCAGCATCTTCTTTTTCATGACATTCCTCCCAACAAGCGGCGCCGCGTTCCCTGCGCAGCGCACGTCGTAACAGCAAGTCCATATTAGCGGCCAGGCCCAACACCCTGCGCCACAAAAGCGCAGGCGGCTCAATTTGACGAACGAACGGCCTATAAAGCAAGCCCCCTGCAATAAAATGCGCCCACTCAGCCCATTAAAAAAGGGCGGCCGGATAACCCGACCACCCTTGCACACCCTTTGGATGCCGCAGCTTACTTGCGGACGACCTTAACGATGGCGTCGCCGGCGGCGACAGCGGAGTCGGCCTCGACGGCGAGCTCAACGTCGGCAAACTCGGCGGTGTTGGACACGGCCACGACGACGCAGTCCTTGTAGCCGGCAGCGGCGATCTTGGCGCGGTCGATCTTGAGCATGGGCTGGCCAGCCTTAACGACATCGTCGGCCTTGACGAAGCCCTCGAAGCCGTCGCCGTTCATGTTGACGGTATCGACGCCAACGTGCACCAGAACCTCGATGCCGCTATCGGACTGCAGGCCCACGGCGTGACCCATGGTGACGGTCACCTTGCCGTCGCAGGGAGCGTAGACCAGATCGTCCTCGGGCCACACGGCGCAGCCCTTGCCCAGAACCTCGCCACCAAAGACGGGATCGGGCACGTCGGCCATCTTGATGACCTTGCCCTTGACGGGCGAGCACAGCACGTCGGCGCCGGCAGAAGCAGAGATGGAGGCCGGAGCAGCGGCAGCCGCGGGCTCAGCCTTCTTCTTGAACATGTCAAACAGACCCATACGTTTTCTCCTCTTGATTCAGCGCAACGTTATGCGCATGCCTATGGTGATTATAGTGCCAAATGGTTCAAATGCTAAGGTGGGGACTCGAACCACGAGCCCATCCCAAGGCTTTTCCCCGGTGGCACCCATCTTGTCGATTAAGCCAGGCCCTCGGCACCGTTGGACTTGATGATCTTCTGGTAGGCGAAGAAGCTGTCCTTGCGGCGGCGCTCGTAGGTGCCGGTGCCGTCATCGTACTTATCGACGTGGATAAAGCCGTAGCGCTTGCGCATCTCGCCGGTGCCGGCCGAGACCAGGTCGATGGGACCCCACCAGGTATAGGCGATCAGGTCGACGCCGTCCTCGATAGCCTCGCCCATGGCTTTGACATGGCTCTGGAGATAGGCGATGCGGTACGGGTCGTGGATGGAGCCGTCCTCCTCCACCTCGTCGTAGGCGCCCATGCCGTTCTCGACCACCATCAGCGGAATCTCGTAGCGGGCGTAGATCTCGTTGAGGGCGATGCGCAGGCCCGTCGGGTCAATCTGCCACCCCCAGTCGGTGCTCTCGAGGTAGGGGTTCTTGCCGCCAAAGGCCATATTGCCCTCGGTCATCTCGTGGTCCTTATGGGTGCCCACGGTGCCCGACATGTAGTAGCTAAAGGTGTAGAAGTCAACCTTGCCGTCGGCGATGTCCTGCAGGTCGCCGTCGGCGATGTTAAGCTCGATGCCGTTCTCGGCCCAGAAGCGCTTGGCGTAGAACGGGTACTTGCCGCGCACCTGCACGTCGGAGCAGTACCAGTTCATGGTGTTCATCTCCTGCTGGGTGGCAAGGACGTCGGCCGGGTCGCACGTGGCGGCATAGGACAGGATAAAGCAGTCCATGTTGCCCATCTTGAGCTTGGGGAAGTGCTCGTGCGCATAGCGGATGGCGCGACCGCTCGCCACAAACTGGTGGTGGAGGGCCTGGAAGCGCTGCTGCGGAGTGGTGTGGGCGCCGGAGGCCGGGCCCTCGTAGCCGCGAATCATGCTGGTCTCAAAGAGGTTGCCCAGGTCCAGGGTGCCACAGTTGATCTCGTTGAAGGTGAGCCAGTAGGTCACCTTGTCGTGATAGCGCTCGAGCACGGTCTGGGCATAGCGCTCAAAGAAGCCGATAAGCTCGCGGCTCTCCCAACCGTTGTACTTCTCGACCAGGGCATAGGGCATCTCGTAGTGGCTAAGCGTAACAAGCGGCTCGATGTTGTGTGCGCGCAGGCAGTCGAAGACGCGGTCGTAGAAGGCAAGGCCGGCCTCGTTGGGCTCGGCATCGTCACCGTTGGGGAAAATGCGGCTCCAGGAGATGGACATGCGGAACATGGTAAAGCCCATCTCGGCAAAGAGCGCGATGTCTTCCTCGTAGTGATGGTAGAAATCGATACCGTCGTGATTGGGGTAGAAGCGGTTGGGGTCGATGTCGAGCGTAATCTGACGCGGCTCCTTGTAGCTGCCGCCCAGGAAGTGGTCGTCTACGCTGGGGCCGCGGCCGTCAACGTTCCATGCGCCCTCAAACTGGTTTGCGGCCGTGGCGCCGCCCCAAAAGAATCCCTCGGGAAATCCCATATGTGCCTCCTCGCAGCGGGTTTTATGTGCTGAGCTGAGTATCGCGCGCGCCCGGGCGCCCAAGGCGCGGAGGCGGCGCATTGGACACTTCTTTTCGCCCCAGCGCGTCCGCCGGCTGACACTTTTTGATACCGAGGTCTAGACGAGGCAAAAATCGACCTGACGGCCACCCTCCAACCCGGGTGGATGAAACGAAACGACCTATTTAGATGTGGCATATCGATAGCTAAAAGCCCGCCCCGCCTTGCTCATCCACGGTATGTTGCCGGCGTGCAGCCGTAGGCGGTGCGGAACTTGCGATAGAAAAAGCTCATGTTCTCATAGCCAACGGCACGCGCCGCCGCCTCGGCCGTGGCACCCGCGCGCAAGAGCTCCGCGGCACGCGCGAGCCTGCGCTCCTGGACCAGCTGTCGGTAGGTCTTTCCCACATGCTGCTTGAGCAGCGCCGACGCGTAGTTAGGGCTCACATGAAAGCGTGCCGCCATCTCCTCGAGCGAGCAGGTGGCAAACGAGCGCTCGATGTAGCCGAGCATCCCTGCCACGAGCGAGGCCGCGCGCCCCGACTCATCGCGCCCCGCCGCCGCGCCGCGCACGAGCTCGTGCTCGTAGCAATCCATGAGCTCGGCCAACAGAAGCTGAAACAGGCGCAGAACGATCTCGGCGCTGTTGAGGCTCGGCTCGTAGCGTTCGCAGAGCATCTCCTGCATGTAGCGCCGCACGCGCCGGCTCTCCCCGCAGCGAAAGCGCACGTGCCCGCGATGGTCGGTCTCGCTGTTGAGCGCGTTGAACAAAAACCGCGAGACCGCGCTCTCGCGCGAGAGGCTCGCCTCGAGGCCGCGCTGCAAAAAGGTACGTGAAACGGTCATACTTAGCATGATGTCATCCTCGCCGAGCGCCGCCACCGCGTGCGGGCAGGCGGCATCGAGCAGCAGCACCTCGTTGCGTTCGAGCACGAGCTTCTCCCCCGCAACCGTCTGCGGACAGCGCCCCCGGTACA
The DNA here is from genome assembly GCA_902466395.1 of uncultured Collinsella sp. GTDB lineage: Bacteria > Actinomycetota > Coriobacteriia > Coriobacteriales > Coriobacteriaceae > Collinsella. The sequence goes on along the minus strand of CABQQR010000006.1, from coordinate 77,741 downwards.
CATAGCTGATCTCAACGTAGTCGTGCACATGCTCGGGTACCGCGTTAAAGCGCGAGTTTCTCCTGATCATCAGGCCAGCTGGCATTCCGGCCTGAGCATATTCCGCCCCCATCTGCCCAATCTTTCGCACCGACCGTCCATCGACCTCAACGCGCTCGGTCATGATCGACCAGTCAAAGGGAGCCTCGTCCCTATATCGCCTCTCGCTGGCGCTCGGCTCGCTCAGCCGGCGCTCGAGCTCCAAGATCTCCATGGCCCCACCAATCGTTGATTCGGTCATATTCTGTCGTGATTTGGATATTAGCACGCCATCGCCCGCACGCCAGAATGGAGTCATGCAACATACGCTGCCCACCATCGGCTTGCAAGGAGGATCCATGACCGCGTACTACCAGCAGGTGCTCAACGGTGCCTATAACAACCACGTGCTCCCGTTTTTGTGGATGAAGGGCGAGGACCAACAGACCATTGCCGAATATCTGGAGAAGATTGCCGGCGCCGATATCCACGAGGTCTGCCTCGAGAGCCGCCCGCATCCCGATTTTTGCGGTGAAGGCTGGTGGCGCGACCTGCGCTTTGTGATCGACACGAGCAAGCAGCTGGGCCTCAAGATCTGGATCTTGGACGACGCGCACTTTCCCACCGGATACGCCAACGGCGCCGTCAAGGAGGCGGCGCCCGAGCTCCGCAAGATCGTTCTCACCCACCGCACCATCGACGTGGTGGGCCCCACGCCGCAGGCGAGCATCGCGCTCACCAACATGTTCGACAAGACGGAGTGCTTCTATGGCGTTACGTTTATGCAGGAAGGGCACACCGTCGAGGTCGAGCACCGCGTAATCGAGGACGAGCACGGCATGCCCTGCCGCTTGATCTTTGACGCGCCGGCCGGCACCACGCAGGCGTGCGTGATGTTCACGAGCGGCAAGACCTCCTACAACGAGGACTACATCAACATGGTCGACCGCGCCTCGGTGACGCAGCTCATCGATGCCGTGTACGAGCCGCACTTTGCGCATCTGGGCGATGAGTTTGGCAAGACCATCCTGGGCTTTTTCTCCGATGAACCCGGCTTTGCCAACGAGAAAGGCGTCACTGGCGCCGATGGTATCTCCGACACACTCATCGGTAAGGCCACCGCGCCCCTGCCCTGGTCGGCTGAGCTCGAGCGCCGCCTGCGTGCGGCGCTGGGCGAGCGCTACCTGGACGAGCTCCCGCATCTGTGGGATCGCAAGGACGCCGGCGCGAACGTGCGCCACGTGTACATGGACATTGCGAGCACGCTCTACAAGGAGTGCTTCTGCGACCAGCTCGGCGACTGGTGCCGCGCGCACGGCGTGCAGTATATCGGCCACGTGATCGAGGACAAGGATTGCCACGCGCGCCTGGGTGTGGGCGCCGGCCACTACTTCCGCGCCGTGGGCGGCCAGGACATGGCGGGCGTGGACATCGTGATCAACCAGCTCATCCCCGGCATGGACCAGGGACTCCACTCCTACGGCCGCGGCGTGTGGGACCTGGAATTCTACAACTACGTGCTGCCCAAGCTGGGCTCCTCGGCAGCGCATCTCGACCCCAAAAAGCAGGGCCGCTGCATGGCCGAGGTCTTTGGCGCCTTTGGCTGGCACGAGGGCCTGCGTGAGATGAAGTGGATCGCCGACCACGTTATGGTGCGCGGCGTCAATTGGTTTGTGCCGCACGCTTTTAGCATGGCCGCCTTCCCCGACTTCGACTGCCCGCCGCACTTTTACGCGCACGGTCAGAACCCCCAGTTTGCGCACTTTGGCAAGCTCATGAGCTACATGAACCGCACCTCGAGCCTGCTTTCGGGTGGACGGGCCGCCACGCCGGTGGCGCTTCTGTACCACGCCGACGCCGAGTGGGCGGGCGAGGCCTCGTTTATGCAGCATGCCGCCGCCGAGCTTGTGCGTGCGCAGATCGATTTCGATATCGTGCCGACCGAGGCGTTTGAAGATACCGAGCGCTACTCCGTGGAGTTCGCCGCAGACGGCAGCGGCTTTAGCGTGAACGGCCAGGCGTACCGCTGTCTGGTGATGCCCGGCGCCGAATATGCCGGCGGGGCCGTACTCAACTTTGCCGCGCGCGCTGCGGCCGCAGGCGCTGGCGTATATACCCTGGATAAGCTGCCGAGCAAGCGCTATGACGGCGAAGCTGCCGGCCGCGCGGGCTTTGCCCCCGTGGAGGCCAACGAGCTTGCACGTGTGCGTGTTGTTGCCACTTCCGAGCTTGCGGGCGTGCTCGCCGCAGCCGGCATGCAGACCGTGTCGTGCACCGAGCCGCAGCCGTGGCTGCGCGCACTTCGCTACGACCGCGCCGGCGAAAGCTACCTCATGCTGGTAAACGAGCATCCCAAACAGGGCATTCACACGCATGTTGAGCTCGCTGACGGCGCGCCCGTGCACGGCGTGCGCCTCGATTTGCTCAACGGCAGCGCACCCGTCGCCTTTGACGGCACGCTTGAGCTCGCGCCCTACGAGAGCTGCATTGTGGTGCTCGGAGCTGAGGCACCCGCTGCCGGCGAGCACGGAGACTCCGATGCCGAGCGTGAGGTCACGCGCGTTGACGGCCCCTGGAACGTCTCCTTTGCCGCGCCCGGAACCGATGCCACGCACCTGGTCTTTGACGAGGCCGTCGAGCTTGGCGACCTGCACGATCTTTCCTGCGCCGAATTCCCCGGCAAGGCAGGCACTTTCCGCTACCAGGCAAGCTTTGCCGTTGCTGAGAACCTCGCCGGCGCCGCGCTCGACCTGGGCGAGGTCTTTGAGACCGCCACGGTCATGCTTGACGATGTGGACCTGGGCTGCCGCATCTGTCCGCCCTACCGCTTTGAGCTCGGCACCCTTGCCGCCGGCGAGCACACGCTCACGATCGATGTGATCAACACCCTCGACCACGCCATCCCCGACATCTTCGCCCTCACCGAACCCTCCGAGCCCAGCGGCCTGCTCGGCCCCGTGCGCCTGCTTGGCTAACGGCATCGAAGCCCACTTCAATCAAGGCAAAATCCTTGGTTGAATCTAAGTCAGCGAGCGGGTTCCAAGTGCCCCAGGTTGCCACGAAGCAAGGCGGCATAGGGCTTTTGCCCATGCCGTCGAAGCTGAGCGGCAAGATGGGGTGCTTGGGGCCCGCGCAGCGTCAAGCGGTCCGCCGTTCGTTAGAACGGCGGAACATAGAAAGGGCTTGCTCCCGGGCGTTTTGTTTACCGCTATGATTGATACATCGCGATACGAACGCATAGGAGTCATATGGACATCAAGCGCAAAATCACCCAAGGCAAGGAGCTCACCCCCACCGAGCAGCAGCTCGGGCAAACGGTTCTCGCCATGGGCGAGGACGTCCGCGGGCTCTCCATTAAGGAATTTGCGCGCCAGGCCAATGTCTCCGTTGCGAGCATCCACCGCTTTTGCAAAAAGCTCGGCCTCGAAGGTTTCAAAGAACTCAAGGTCGAGCTGATGCGCGCAGCCTCGCGCGCAGACTCCGCCCCCGAGGTGGATATCAACTTTCCCTTTGATGCGACCTCCAGCGCCCAGGAGATCTCCGAGCGCATGGCGCGACTGTACGAGACCACGCTTTCCGAGACGCGCGAGATCCTCGACCCGGCACAGCTCGACTACGCCGCCAAGCTCGTCTTACGCGCCGGCACCGTGGACATCTACACGGGCTCGCATAACCTGTATCCGGCGGGAATGTTCCGCGATCGCCTGCTTTCCGCCGGTAAGAGCTCGACGTGCTACGACAATATCGAGGCCCAAGTGCGCACGGCGCTCGCCTCGGGCCCCGACCATGTGGCAATCGTCATCTCCTACAGCGGCCTTGCCCCCAACTTCAAGGAGATTTTGCCGATCCTCTGCAGTCGACATGTCCCGGTCATCGTCATCGGCACGCCAGACTGTGCCCGCATTCACCCCGGCTTTGCCGCCTATCTCACCGTGAGCGATATCGAGAGCCTGAGCCACCGCATCACGCAGTTTGCCAGTCACATCGCCGTGCAATACGTGCTCGATTCGCTCTACAGCAGCTACTTTGCCAAAGATTACGCCCGCTGCTCCGAGTTCCTCGAGCAGTCCTTCCCCTTTACCAAACTGCCCGGGCTCAAATAAAACGAGCGAGGATTTTTGGACACTTAAATGACGAGGGTGGATAATCTCCCACTTTGAGCCTGCACACAGGCCAAAAGCGGGAGATTATCCACCCTCATTCTGTAGTCGTTATTCGGGCCTTTTTGCCGCTGGTCGCGTTGGAACCGCGCGCTACTGAGCGGGCGAGACCACCAGGAGTGCATCGTGCTCGAAGGGATGCTGGGCCACGCGCACGGCACCGTCGACGGGCACAACCGCCAGGTTTGCCACGCACTTGTTCTCTAGGTCAAACGCCACAGCATTCCAGGCGGTGGTGCTGCCCTCGAGTTTGAGCTTGACGGCCGTGGTCCTCGGCAGATAGACCACCACGCGTTCGCCCACGCGCGCCACACGGATGGCTTCGCGTACATCGTCGAGCAGCTCCTGCGCGGGTTCAACAGCTACCGCCCCATCCGCGCTCGTGGCACCCAGGCCGCGCAGCACGTGCTCGATCAGGCCAAAGTCCCACACGCCCGCAAACTGCAGGCACTCTTGCCAGCGGAACGGCATGTCAAAGCCCTCGCCAAGGACGCTGCCACGGCTCTGAGAGGTCTGCCAGTTCCACACGCCGTGCGCACCGTAGGTAATGCCGGCACTGGCACCGGCCAGAATGCTCGACCAAACACTCGCGCGACAATCCTGCGCGGTAAAACGCCAATACACGTTGCGGCTCGCGCCCATTTGCTCGTAGCAGGGCTCGGAATTGACCATCGGCTTTTTGGGATACTGAGCGCGAAAATCCTCGGGCAGCTTCCAAGCTTCCTCCTGACCGCTATAGTTGTGGCCGGGCTGGAACATGTAGAAGTCCAAGCGATCGGCAAACTGTTCGGGCAGGGCGCGGTTGCCACGGTTGATATGCATGGTGTGCAAGGACTCGGGAGCCAGCTTGGTGACCTCGTCGAGTACATCCCCGTAATAGGCGATAGCCTCGTCACCGGCAAAGTCGGTATCACCTGTCACCACGTAGACGGGGTCGAACTCGCCCAGGTTCTCGACGACGCGGGCAACGTGGGCGCGAACCTCCTCGCGCGGCATGACCTCGGCACCCAGGCGCTCGGCGATCACGGAGCCCCAGGTACCGGGCACGTAGTTGCACCACATGAGCACGAGCGCCGGGCGAATGCCGTGCTCCACGGCTGCCTGGCACATGCGGCGGGCGCGGTCCCAGTACTCCTGGTTGGGTGCGCTCCAATCAAAGTGCACGCCGTCCTCGCTCGCGTAGGGCCAAATGCCCAGGTCGGGCAGGCAGCGGTCCCACTGCGGCAGGGTGTTGACCTGCAGTACGTTCATGCCCTGCTCGGCACGGCGGGTGAGGTAGTAATCCCAATCGTCCTCGGTGATGCTCGTAAAGGCGCTCCAGCACGTATCGGCAAACCAAAAGAATGGTTTGCCGTCGCAGAGGAACCCGTCCTCACGGGTATTGACGGTCAGTTTTCCCAAGCTCATATGGCACCTTTCTCTTGGGGAGACTTGCTAGGAGGGAGGTAAAGAAGTCGCCTGTCGCATTATCACAGTAGGGTCTGCGGCTGCAGTTGCTCAGCTCAAATTGAACGCACGTGAAGCACAGGGCCCTTACGTCTCTCCTAAAAAGTCTACAGGAAGGCCCCGCCGGGCTTATGCCAAGCGGGGCCCTGTCGTGTAGGGGGTCTTATTTAGACCAAGGCCGGGGCGACTAGGCCTCCATCTCGGCGAGCTCCTCCTTGGAGAAGCCGGTGGCAAAGACGACGGCTGCTGCGATGACAAAGGAGATTGCCATACCGACGATAGCCCAGACGGTGTTCATCTGGCCACCCTGCAGGTAGTTGGTGAAGACCAGGAAGTTGGAGGCACCGCCGGCCAGGTAGTAGGTAACGCCCATGAGGCCGGAGAACACAGCGCCGATGGCACCGCCGATGAACATGCCGAGCATGGTGCGGCGGAAGCGCATGAGGATACCGAAGAGCGCGGGCTCGGTGACGCCGCCGGCGATGGCGGAGATGACGTAGCCCAGGGCAAGGGACTTCTCATCGGCGTTCTTCATCTTGAGGAAGGCACCGAAGGCGCAGCCCCAGACAGCGGCCATAGCGCAGTTGGTGGAAACGAAGACGAAGGGATCGTAGCCAGCAGCGATGATCTGCACCTGAGCGAGCAGGATAACGGGCATGTGCATACCGCAGACCACGAAGAGCTGCCAGAAGGCGCCGAGGATGGCCATCACGATCAGGATACCGATGCCGCCAAGGTCAGCAAGCCCGAAAAGAATGTTGGCGATGAGGCTGCCGAGCTCGTTGCCGATCGGAGCGAGGACGATGAAAGCGATAGGAATGGTGACGATCATGGTGCAGAACGGCGTGAAGACCGTGGAGAGCACGTCGGGCATGACCTTCTTAAAGAACTTCTCGATGAAGTAGAGGACCGGCACCGAAAGGATGATCGGCAGGACGGACTGCTGATAGTTGGCAGCGGCGATCTGGATGCCGTAGACCGAAATGATGCCGCCACCCTCCTGGGTTGCGACGCTCACCACGGACGGGGCCATAAGGGCACCGCCGAGAAGCATGCCGAGAACGGGGCTGGCGCCGAGCTTCTTAGCCGCAGCATAACCCAGGTAGATCGGGATAAACGTAAACGTGGCCTCATACAGTGTGGTGTAGAGGAACGTATAAGTCGGGTCGGTGTCCGAAATAACGCCCAGCATGGTGGGGCCAAGGACAGCCGCGATGGTGCGGAACAGACCGCCGGCCATGAGCAGCGGGATCAGCTGGGTCATGGAGCCCGACAGATAGTCGAGGATGATGTTGGGCAGGTTCTTGAGCTCGAACTTCTCCTTGGGAGCATCGAGATTCTCGTCAACGGCGGCACCCTGCTTGACGCCGGAGGTGGCGACGAACTCGGTGAGCACCTTGGGCACGTTCTGGCCAATGATGACCTGGAGCTGGCTGCCGGCGAACTGGCAACCCAGAACACCCTTGACCTTCTTGATCTTCTCCACGTCGGCCTTGCTGTTGTCCTTGAGCGTCAGACGCAAGCGCGTCATGCAGTTGGTGGCGACGGTAACATTCTCCGCACCGCCCACGAGCTCGAGGACATCGGTGGCAATCTGCTTGTTATCTACTGCCATGGGACCCCTCCCCATATCTTCGTGTGCCTACTCGCTTGTGTAAGCACGCCTTTGGCTCGACGACTATAACCCCTTACGGTTGCCGAACCCTTGGATACGCTGTCGTAAACAATTTGTTTACTGAACGTTTACTGGCTTTAGTTTACACGGAGTGCCTGATTTGTGGCAATTTTGCCGTCTGGAGTCCGGTGAACGGTAGGAAATCGGGGGTAAGCGTATTTAGACGGTAGAAGATCGTCTATTTGACCCGATATTGATATATGGCTATTTACGTGGGTTTTTATTTTGATAAACACCTTTGTAACGAGCTAGCTCATCAACAAAAGTCCTGCTAGTTAATAGTAAACATATGTTTAGTAGTTCATTGCGTGTTCAGTTTTACCGTTTACCGAGTTCATCTGCTCATTCTACAGTTCTGCATTAAACTAAACATGTTTAGTCTGTATTGCCGCCCTTGTTTAGTACTTGCGGCACAAAGGAGTAGCTCATGGAACTCAAATCGTGTACCTACGCAACCGTCACCACGCTGGGCGATTTTGGCCCCTGGATCAGCAAGGTCGTACTCGACCTGCCGTGCGTTGTGCGTGCCAACGACGTGAACGAGCACGCGTTCAATATCTACTGTGCCCGCCACGAGCGCGCCGGCGAGGTCCTGATGCGCAAGGAGCACGGAGCCGATCACGCGGCACCCTCTGTGGGCTACGTGCCGGTGCTCGCCACCTACCCCTGTGATGAGAACGGCCAGCGCCTGCCCAAGGGCACACACGTAGCGCTCGAGACGCCCGAGGTGCGTCTCACCAAAGAGATCGAGGGTGGCGTACTGGGTTCGCGCTATATAGAGAACCACCTGCGCGTGACGCAGCTTGTGGCCCTCCCGGGCGAAGACGGCGATGACCCCACCGCGGGCCTCGTCTTCGATCGCAGCCGCGGAGACATCTGCCCCGCGCTCAAGGGCTGGCATAACGCCGTGCAGCAGACGCCCGTCGACGGCATCGCGCTCGAGTACGGCTATTTTGAGCCGAGCTTTGAGCCCGCCGACTCCGCGCTCTTCAACCCGTTCGCACCCAAGGACACGCCCGCCGTCGAGAAGGCGCCGCTGATCGTGTACCTGCACGGCGCCGGCGAGGGCAAGGGCGCCACGCAGGGCGAGGGCGCCACGCGTGCTTACACCGGCAACCGCGTGACAGCGCTCTCACAAAAGCAGATCCAGCGCTACTTTGGCGGCTTTGCCTGGGTTCTTGTGCCGCAGTCGCCCACGTTTTGGATGGACAACGGCGTCGAGCAGCTCGGTCGCTCCAACCAGAGCATCTACTCCCCCGTGCTCAAGGCGCTCATCGACGAGTTTATCGCCGAGCATGCCGACCGCATCGACACCGATCGCATCGTGGTCGCCGGCCTTTCCAACGGCGGCTTTATGACCCTGCGCCTGTGCGCCGACTACCCCGATTTCTTCGCCGCGGGCCTTCCCTGCTGCGCGCCGTGGTACAACGCCACGGACGAGGACGTGGCCGCACTCTCCAAGACGCCGCTGTGGTTTACGCACTCCAAGGGCGACGAGCTCGTGTGCCCGCAGCAAACGGTGCTGCCGCTCACGGCGCGCCTGCGTGATGCCGGCGCCAACGTGCACCTCACCTACTTTAGCCATGTCGAGGACCTGACCGGCGTGTACCGTGAGGCCGACGGCTCGGCCAAGAAGACGTTCAATCACGGCGTGTGGATCCACCAGTTCAACGACCTGTGTTATCAAGACTTCGACGGGGGCAACGTACTCATCGACGGCGAGCCGGTGGGCTGCTGGGAGTGGTCGGCCAGGGTTTCGAGGTAACCATTCCATCGGGTGCCCCGCCCTTTAGTTTTGTGAACGTCCTCGCGCATGGGCCCGTTCATCCTGCTCCTTCGGAGCATCGGATAAACGGGCCCGCGCTGCGGAATGTTCACAAAACTAAAGAGCGGGGCACCCTGAGCTAACGTTGTTCGAAACGCTGGCCGGGTGCTTCCGGCGGACCGCCGGGTCGGTGGCGATGTGAGCGTGGGTCCCGTCTTGCCTTGCGCGTAACTGGCTGAAAAAAACTTGGTTGGAGTTGTTCCTATGTCTCAGAATTTGACTCGGGTGATTGTCACCACCGATATGGAAGTCGATGATATGAACTCGCTGGTTCATTTGGCTCTGTATCTCAATGTGCTCGATGTGCAGGCTGTGGTGTACACGGCTTCGCAGTATCACTTTCTTGGCGATGGCGTCCATACGCTGGGCGAGGTGAATCCGCATTGGCGGACCAAAGGTGTGCGCTCCTATACCTGGGACGTCGTTCCGCACGAGCCCGACCCCGAAGCTGGCTCGCTCATGGAGTACCGTCCATTCCCCGAGGGTTGGATCGAAAGCCTGTGGAGCAACGAGTATGCCCAGGCCTGGCCGCAGCTGCAGGCCAACGCCGCTGCCGCCGGCGAGCCGTCCTTCCCCACGCCCGCTCAGATGATCGAGCGCACCTATATGGGCAACGCCGCCTTTGAGGGCGACGTGCGCGAGGAAACGCCCGGTTCGCGCGTCATCGCCGACGCCATCATGGATGACGATCCCCGCACGCTGTGGCTGCTCAGCTGGGGCGGTATGAACACTATCGTTCGCGCCCTCATGAGTATTTCCGAACGCTATCGCGCCACACCCGAGTGGCCCGCCGTTCAGCAGCGGATCTATCAGAAGGTGCGCGTGATGGGGGTTGCCAATGGCGTAGGCCAGGACAACTCATGGCTCGACCATGGGCGCGAGCTCTTTCCCGAGCTCGTCTTTTGGTGTGTGCCCTATAAGTATGGCAGCTATGTCAACGCCAAAATAGCTCAGCCCGATACGCTGCCGCTGTTTAAGGCTCCTTGGCCCGAGCAGAATCTCACCCATGGCAACGGCCCCCTCATGGCGCGCTATATGCTCTATGGTGATGGCAAGGTCTACGAAAACGAGCCCGAGCGCTTTCAGTTTGGCAAGCATGCCTGTCTGGATTGGGGCCTGGAAGGCGTGCCCGCAATGCAGTTTGAGCGCGGCGACTTTATGGCCGAAGGCGACAGTATGACCTATATCCCGCTGCTGCCGTTTGGCCTGCGCGGTATCGATGACCGCGGCTTCGATACGCTGCTCGGCCGCTTGTTTGTTGATGGACATCCCGATACGGAAGCGCCCGCTGGTTTTGCCGCCATCGGCACGCCCGTAGACGACAACCCCAATCCCTACCTGCGCGCCTATCAGGAAGACTTTGCCGCCCGCGCGCAATGGTGCGCCCATAATCCGGCAGCTTGCTCGCATCCGGCGCATGTTGTCGAAGTTGCGGCCGATCGCAGCGCCGTAGCCGGCGAGCGCGTCGCCCTTGCAGCAACCATCGTCGACCCCGACGACAAGGGCTTCGATGCGCATTGGGATGTCGCCGTGGACCCGTCGAGCTATGCGGGCGCCCAAGACCTGTCGCTGTGGCAAGAATGCACAGTGGACACCACTTTTGTCGTGCCCACCGACGCACGGCCCGGTGACCGTTTTGTGCTCACCCTCACCGTGCAGACACGCGCCAAGTGCCCCTGCAGCCGCTACGCCCAGGTCGCCATCACCGTCGCTTAGCAACCGGCGGCCTACATTCGGCAAGGAGTGTCCCCAAGTGCCGGCACAAAAGGAACGTCCTTAAGTGCCAAAATGACAAGAGTGGATAATCGCCCACTTTGAGCCCGCAAACAGACCAAAAACGGGAGATTATCCACTCTCATTCTGGCTACTCATTTAAGTCTGTCCCCAATGACTACCTGGAGCAAGACGACGCCGCAGGTAGAGGACGGACAGCGAGCGGGTCGCATTTGAGACAAGGTGACGTGAAACGAAAGGGCGCTGACCTTCTGGTCGCGCCCTTGAAGTTGAACGTCAGATTGTCCAAATGCGGCCCGCGCAGCGTCGGCCGGTCCGCCGTTCGGCAGAACGGCGGAACCTACTTGACTCCGTACTGCTCGTAGTAGGCGTCGATGGCGGTCTTGAGCTCGTCATCGATGACGACCTTGCCGTCGATCTCGTGGTTGTAGAGGGTCTCGACGACCTCGGCCATGGAAACGATGCTCGCGACGGGGAAACCGTACTTGGCCTCAATCTCCTTCTGAGCGGTGGTCACGCCGCCCTTGCCGACCTCCATGCGGTTGAGCGAGACGATCAGGCCCTTGATCTCGACATTGGCCGCAGCCATGACCTTGGGATAGGTCTCGTCGATGGACTTGCCGGAGGTGGTCACGTCCTCGACCATCACCACGCGATCGCCGTCCTGGGGCTCATAGCCCAGCAAGTTACCCTTGTCGGCACCATGGTCCTTGGCCTCCTTGCGGTCGCAGCAGTATTTGACCTCCTTGCCGTACAGCTCGTGGTAGGCAATGGCGGTCACGACGGCCAGCGGAATGCCCTTGTAGGCCGGTCCAAACAGCACATCAAAGTCGTCGCCAAAGTTATCGTGGATGGCCTGGGCATAATACTCGCCCAGCTTCTTGAGCTGATAGCCCGTCACGTAGGCGCCGGCGTTCATAAAGAACGGGGACTGCCGGCCGCTCTTGAGCGTAAAGCTGCCGAACTTAAGAACGTCGGACTCAACCATAAACTTGATGAATTCTTGCTTGTAAGCCTCCATGCGGGCTCCTCTCGTAATCGCGTACATGCCTTCCAGTTTAGCGCAGGCAGAGCGCATTGCGGGCGCGCTTTGGGGCCGCGGCATTCTGTAAAGGCTTTGTCAGGGGCGATGGTTTTCCGAACAATGGGGTTGACACGGCAAACCCCCTCATCAAGAATACGGGCGGATTCGAACGGGCACAAGATGCCCGAAGCGCGCTGCGCCCGGTCTTAAGGAGGTGTGCCATGGAAGGCAGTCATAGTCGAAAAACCTGCATGTCGCCCTCGGCACGCCGCGAGGATTCCGCACACGCATAAGCGCCACTAACCGATCGTCAAAACCACCACCAAGGTGCCTGTCCCCTTTGTGGTGGTTCGCGAGTATGACGTGAGCGACATCTAGGTTTTTTAAAGCAAATACGACACGTACGCTAACTCCCTTCAACAAGGAGGACCCTATGCTGATGCTCAAAACCGCCACGGTACTCGAAGCCATCTCCAAGCGCCGCCGCACGGCGCGCCCCGCCGCTCACGCCGGCCTGTCAAAGAACACCATATTCGCCGCCACCCATAGCGCCGAGGACGCACTCGTGCTGCTCGACACCACGGCCGACGGGCTCACTGCCGAGCACGCCGCCGAGCGCCTAGACGCCACCGGGCCCAACACCATCGAGGCGCCGACTAAAACGCTCGCCCGCCGCATCGCCGACGCGTTCATCGATCCCTTCGCCGGCATCCTCGCCGCGCTCGCGCTGGTCTCGCTCTACATCGACGTGCTCGCCGTGCCCGAGCCGCAGCGCGACCCTTCCACGGTCATCGTCATCGGCATCATGCTGCTGGTATCGGGCGGCATGAAGTTTATCCAGGAAGCCCGCAGCGGCAATGCAGCCGAGGCCCTCAAGGACCTGGTCTCCAACACCTGCTGCGCCCTGCGCGACGACGAGCGTCTCGAGATCCCCTTCGACGAGCTCGTCCCCGGCGATGTGATCCACCTCTCTGCCGGCGATATGGTACCGGCGGACGCCCGCATCATCACCGCGCGCGACCTGTTTGTGATCGAGTCAGCGCTCACGGGCGAAAGCGAGGCCGTCGAGAAGACCGCTGCCGCCACGGTTATCGAGGGTGCCGACAGCTCCGCGCTACCGCTCTCTGCCTGCAAGAACATCGTCTTTACCGGCACCTCCGTGCAAAACGGCAGCGCCATGGCACTTGTCGTCGCTACCGGATCGGACACCTACCTGGGCGGCATCGCCAAGATGCTCAACGGGCGCGGCGAGAAGAGTGCGTTTGACCGCGGCGTCTCGAGCGTCTCCATGTTGCTCATACGCCTCATGCTCGTTATGGCGCCGGCCGTCTTTGCCATCAACGCCGCCACCAAGGGCAACGTCATCGACGCGCTGCTGTTCGCCACGAGCGTGGCCGTGGGCATCACGCCGCAGATGCTTCCCGTCATCGTGACCACGAGCCTGTCGCAGGGCGCCAAGGACCTCGCCCGTCGCCAGGTTATCGTCAAGGACCTGCCGGCGATTCAAAACCTGGGTGCCATGGACGTCCTGTGCTGTGACAAGACCGGCACCCTCACCGAAGACCGCATCGTGCTCGAGCGCTACCTCAACACCGACGGCAACGAGGACGCACGCGTACTGCGCCATGCATTTTTGAACAGCTTCTTCCAGACCGGCCTCAAGAACCTTATCGACCTGGCCGTAATCGACCGTGCCGACGTGACGCCCTCGACCGTCGTGCCCGATTCCATGCTGGGCCAGAGCCTGCGCGACCGCTATACCAAGGTCGACGAGGTGCCCTTCGATTTCTCACGCCGCCGCCTGAGCGTAGTTGTCGCCGACGCCCAAGGCAAAACCCAGATGGTTACCAAGGGAGCTGCCGAGGAAATGCTCGAGATCTGCTCCTTTGTCGAGGTCAACGGCATCGTCCAGCCGCTCGCCGACGAGGAGCTCGCCCAGATTCGCAAGCAGGTCGCCGGACTCAACGCCGAGGGTCTGCGCGTGATTGCCGTGGCGCAGAAGACCAATCCGCGCTGCGTGGGCGAGTTTGGCATCGCCGACGAGTGCGACATGGTGCTGATGGGCTTTTTGGCCTTCCTCGATCCGCCCAAGGCAAGTGCCGCGGGCGCCGTCGCCACCCTCGAGGCCAAGGGCGTAGCGGTCAAGGTCCTGACCGGCGACAACGATCGCGTCGCTGCAACCGTCTGCGAACAGATTGGTATCGACGCGAGCAACGTCTTGCTGGGCTCCGAGATCGATGCGCTCGATGACGCCGAGCTTGCCGAGCGCGCTGAGAAAACTCATCTCTTTGCCAAGCTCTCGCCGCTGCAGAAGGCGCGCCTGGTGCGCGTCATGCGTGAGCTGCTCGGTCACACCGTGGGCTTTATGGGCGACGGCATCAACGACGCCGCCGCCATGCGTGCGAGCGATTGCGGCATCTCGGTCGATTCAGCCGTCGACATCGCCAAGGAATCCGCCGATATCATCTTGCTCCAGAAGGACCTGGGCGTGCTCGAGCGCGGCATCATCGAAGGCCGCCGCACCTACGGCAACCTGCTCAAGTACCTCAAGACCACGGTGAGCTCCAACTTTGGCAACGTGCTGTCCGTGACCGTCGCGAGCCTGTTCTTGCCGTTTTTGCCCATGAGCGCCCTGCAGCTGGTGCTGCTGTCGCTGGTCTACGAGATCGTGTGCATCGCGCTGCCGTGGGACACCGTCGATGACGCTTGGACCGCCCGCCCGCGCGCCTGGGATGCCGCGTCCATCAAGGGCTTTATGCTTGAGCTGGGCCCCGTGAGCTCGCTGTTTGACATTGCAACCTTTGCCGCGCTCTTCTTTGTGGTATGCCCCGCCGCCGTGGGCGCGAGCTGGTCCGAGCTTGCCGCCGCGGGCAACGTCGCAGGCATGACGGCCTTTGCAGCACTCTTCCAGAGCGGCTGGTTCGTTGAGTCCATGTGGTCGCAGACACTCGTAATCCACATGCTGCGCTCCCCGCGCCTGCCGAGTCTGCGCGACCACGCCGCGCCCGCGCTGTGCGCTCTCACCGTGCTGGGTCTGGCGCTCGTCACCTGGCTGCCGGCAAGCCCCATCGCCGATGCGCTCGGCCTCATGGCGCTGCCCGCGAGCTTTTTCGCGCTGCTCATCGGCATCGTTACCGCCTACATCGCGCTCACCCAACTAGCAAAGCGCCGCTACATCGCCCGCCACGGCGAGCTGCTGTAGTGCCGCAGGCACCATCGTCAAGAATGCTTGGGCCGCTACGACCTGTCCCTGCTGGCCGCAGCGGCCCAAAACAGCTAAAAATGCCCCGTCCCAAATGAGCTAGTCATTTGGCGTCCAAGACCAGAAGAAATTGATAAGGGCCACGCGCGACTCGGCACCGGTCTTTTTATTGATCGAGGCGATATGGCGGTAGAGCGTGGAGCGCGAAAGGAAGAGCTTTGCGGCGATGTCCTGAACGCTCTCGTGCGATGCGACCAAGGCCTCCAAAATATCGCGCTCGCGCTCTGTAAGCTCAAAGGCGGCGACAAAGGCATCGAGCCGCTCGCCGAGCGTGAGCTCCGGAACCTCCGCGAAATCGGGCTCGCTCTGAGCAGACGCGCGGTCCGCACCAAGATCATCGGCAGCAAACGCCAGCTCGCCGGGCGCCGCAGCGTCATCGGTCCGATGCCCAGACTGCCCCAGCAGCGAAATCGCAATGCCCACAAACAGCACGAGCACCGCACTCACCGCCAGCAGCACGTTCTGGCTCGAGACAATCGCCACCGCCGGCGCCGTCACGAGCATCGCGCAAACGTTGCTGATGACACGACCCATGCACGGCCACAGATACGACCAGTGCGCATAAACCGAAATGGCAGCAAATTTCGTCGTGAAAAACACCACGAAGAAGCCCGAACCCAGATAGAAAATCGCCATGGCCGCAAGCGCATTGCCGCCATTGCCGTCGATGAGCAAGACAAAGAACGAAAGCGTGGACAACATGGCAGTGCAAGTCATGGTGATGTTCATATACGAACGACCGTGCAGGTCAAATAGGACGCCGGCGACTAGAGCGCTCACGCCCATCAGCAAGCGCGGCCAATCGCCCAAGTCGATGGCCCCGGCGGCGTGCGAGGTCGTGAGCCCCGCGTTGAGGGCGGCAAACACGCCAGCAAGACAGGCGGTTGCGACCGTCAAACGCACCACGGCGCGCCGAAAAGCCGCCGTTGATTCAGAATCGTCTTGCCATTTGGCGCCAAATTCCGACGCATCCACCGAAAGCTCGGCGATATCGGACTCGCGCCCAGGCTCAGATTCACCGCGCAGCTTGGCACGACGAGCGTCGTGGAGCAGCGCCACCTGCACAACCGCACAGGCAACAAGAACAAACTGTTGCGGAATCCCCGCGGGCATCACCATATGGTTGAGCACCTGCACCAGAACGCCCAGGGCATACGAAAGCGCCGCCGCGCGCGCCAAATACGGCGTCCGTGCAAAGCGTCGCGCAAAGTTGGCATGGGCGGTCGATCCGCAGTAGCCCAGCGTGCAGCACGCTATCAAACCGCCGGCGATTACCACCTCAAACCGAACAGCCATAATCAGCAGCAGCAATGCCGATACCAGCAGCACGCCCGTGACGTCGCTCGTCGTATCGATCGCATGGGGGCGGCGGTAGTACAGAAGGGGGCGCACAAGAAAGCCGATCACGCTCGCACCGACGATGAAGCTCTCGTAGACACCGACCTCGCTCGGCGGCACAAACTCGGCAACGCGCACGTCAAAAAGATACTCGCCAGCCAAATACGTAAAATAGAACAGCACCAGGCATATAATCTCCCGAATGCCCCGACGCAGGTATGCGGCTGTGTCTCCCATGCCTCTCATGAATCCCCCCCCCCGCACTCAAATGTCTGGAAATCAATTCTAATAGAGAACCAGTCCCAATATCAAAATCGAGCTCGAAATGCCGCATATTTGACCCCAGCAGTCCACGGCGTGCAGCGTTTTGAGCCACCCGGCCCAGAAGGGGCACGACGTAGACTGCTGGCTCGGCAAAGAGTGTCCCCAACTGCCACTCATTTAAGTCTGTCCCCAATGAGTGCCTTCGACAAAGAGTGTCCCCCGCGACCAGTCGTTTAAGAACGTCCCCGAGGACTACTGCCATCCCGCTTTCACTTCTTTTGCAAGCTTTAACTTCTTTTGCTTTCTTTCACTTCTTTTAACAAGGCGCCCGGCGGGCATAAGTTGCTCGCCGGGCGCCTTGGTTAGAACGTTATAAAGCATGACTTTCGAAATGCGACGGTCAGGTCTACCTCCTAAGGGCCTGAGGTGCTCAAGATTGGGAGCGACAAGCCCGACGAAGCGTACTTTAGGTACGCGAGGAGGGTTGGAGCCCCAAGGTTGAGTGCCTCAGGCCCTTAGGCCAGGTCTTCGCCGTTGGTGGCGATTGCCTTCTTATACCAATCAAAGCTCTTCTTCTTGGAGCGCTTGAGGGTGCCGTTGCCCGCGTCGTCGCGGTCGACGTAGATAAAGCCGTAGCGCTTGGACATCTCGCCGGTGCCGGCAGAGACGAGGTCGATCGGGCCCCAGGTGGTGTAGCCCAAAAGGTCCACGCCGTCCTCGGTCACCGCGTCGCGCATGGCAGCGATGTGCTGGCGCAGGTAGTCGATACGGTAGTCGTCGTTGATGGAGCCATCCTCCTCGACAACATCCTTGGCGCCCAGACCGTTCTCAACCACAAACAGCGGCTTCTGATAGCGGTCGTACAGGTCGTTGAGCGTGATGCGGAAGCCCAGCGGATCGATAGCCCAGCCCCACTGGCTCTCCTGCAGATAGGGGTTCTTGGCGCCGGCGAAAGCGTTGCCCTGGGTGCGCTCGACATCGGGGTTATCGGCACCGGCGGAGCAACGAGTGCTGTAATAGCTAAAGCTGATGAAGTCGACGGTGTTGGCGGCCAGGATCTCGCGGTCCTCGTCGGTCATGCCCACATCGATGCCCAGACGCTCGAGCTTCTTGACGGCATAGGCCGGGTAGTAGCCACGGCTCTGAACGTCGACGAAGAAGTAATTGTCCTGATTGTCGAGCTGCGCCTGGCGCACATCGCCCGGACGACAGCTGTAGGGGTAGTAGCTACCTGCGGCGAGCATGCAGCCGATCTTGATCTCGGGGTCGATCTCGTGAGCGATCTTGGTTGCCCAAGCGCTGGCAACGAGCTCGTTGTGGGCGGCCAGGTACTCGACAGCCTCCTTGTTCTCGCCTTCCTCAAAGACCAGACCGGCACCCATAAACGGCAGGTGCAGAATCATATTGATCTCGTTGAAGGTAAGCCAGTACTTCACCAGGCCCTTGTAGCGGGTGAAAATCGTGGTCGCGAGGTTCTTATAGAAGTCGATGAGCTTGCGGTTGCGCCAGCCGCCGTACTCCTTGATGAGGTGAATCGGGCAGTCGAAGTGCGTGATGGTCACGAGCGGCTCGATGCCGTGCGCCTGACACTCGCGGAATACGTCCTCGTAAAAGGCCAAGCCGGCCTCGTTGGGCTCGGTCTCGTCGCCGTTGGGGAAAATGCGGGTCCACGCCAGGCTCATGCGGAAGGTCTTAAAGCCCATCTCGGCAAAGAGGGCGATATCCTCCTTGTAATGGTGATAGAAATCGATGCCGGTCTGCGCGGGATAGTAATAGCCGTCCTCGAAGTCGAGCATCTTGCGCTGACCGGAGACCACCGCATAGCGCTCGGGGCCGTGCGGAGCCACGTCCACGTTGGCAAGGCCGCGGCCGTCCACGTTGTAGGCGCCCTCGCACTGGTTGGCAGCTGTTGCGCCGCCCCACAGGAAGTCGTTACGGAAAGCCATGCATCGATCCTTTCACACGTTGTTTGTCGTAGGCTCAGTATCCCTGCAAACAGTGCGCTGCTCAACGGCAACAGCGCAGGTCGACACTTCTTTTCGCACGCAGACGCCTGCCGGCCGCCCCCGTCTGACACTTTTTGATACCCGCCTGCCCAAACCACCACAAAGGGGACAGGTACCTTTGTGGTGGTTTGGGCCGGTTTGTCTTGATCTGTAACAGCTAGGCCGTCAAAATCGGGTTTGGTGTTACAGATTGAGATTTTTCGGGCGGCCCTCTACGGTTTGTCTCGATCTGTAACAGGTAGAGGCGATTTAGCCCGCTAGATGTTACAGATCGAGACAGAAGATTCTAGTCGCAGGTGATGTCGAGGTTTTTGCCGATGAGGCCTACGTAGCCGCCTTCGGCTGCCTTGGGGCTGTCGGCGTGGCAGAGAACCCACTTGTCGGCCTTCCAGTAGCAGTAGCTGTCGCCGACCGCAGGCATGTCGGCCGCGGCCTCGGGGCGCGGCCCGTTGGTGCCGGCGGGCAGCGCCACCATCACCTGGAAGCCGCCGCCGTCGACCATGCAGGGCGTGTAGTGGAGCGTGGTGTTGAAGACCTCGACAACCGTACCCGCCGGCACGCGGAACGCCTTGACGCATGCGGTGTCGAGCTTGCCGTCCTCGATCTCCCAGCGATGCGCCACGAGCAGGATAAAATCGCGAGCACCCAGGTTGAACTCGCTCGCGCGGTGGTACTCCAGGCAGTTGAGGCGCGTGTTGTGGCCGTTGCACCAGCCGAGCTGGAAGGGACGGCCGCCAAACATGAGGAAGCCCAACTTATCGGCATCCTTGACGCTCTCGAGCTCGGGCGCGCTCGCCACGTATTTGCTGCCCTCGGGAATGGGCGTGGCAGAGAGCGCCTCGAGCACGGGCGACATGAGCTCGGACGAAACGTCATCCCAAACGTTGCCATAGGATTTGAACTCGGGATCGTTGACAGAGTAGATATGCATGTTCACTCCTGTTCGTAAATGTGACTATACGAACATTCTAGAACAAACATGAGCGATTTTGAACGCTCGTCCCGACCAATCAACAAAAAGGCGCCCCCGCATAAGCGAAGGCGCCCAATGCACGCGTTTTGGGCGATAAAGCCCTTACGCCTGCTGATAGCGCAGGTGCTTCTCGTCGATATCGGCCAGGTCGCGGTCGAGGTAGCGGCGCGCGAGCCAGTTCGCCATGGGAAGGTTCTGGTCCAGGTAGTTACCGCACTCCTCGGGAGCGGCACCGGGAACATCGCCCTCAAAGCCGGCGACAAACTCGAACAGCTCACGCACGAGTGGCAGAATCTCCTCACTCGTCAGCTCACCAAAAACGACGAGGTAAAAGCCCGTGCGGCAGCCCATGGGCCCAAAGTAGACAATGCGGCTCGACCACTCGGCATGGTTGCGAAGGAACGTCGCGCCCAGGTGCTCGATGGTGTGGCACTCGGCCGTGTTCATGACCGGCTCCTTATTGGGCGTGGTCAGGCGTAGGTCAAAGGTGGTGACGGCGGCGCCGGTCGCCGGATCGCGGTCGATGCGGCTCGCATACACGCCGGGCTCAAGCAGCAGATGGTCAACGGAAAAGCTCGCGATGCGCTCCATGGCAGATCCTCTCGATAGTCAAATTGGGACGGGGCTCTTTTAGCTGGTTCGAACGGTCGCACCAATCATACCAGTCAAAAAAGCCCCGTCCCAAATGAGCTGCCTAGGACGGGGGTCAATGAGTTTTTAATCCCCGTCCCAGAAAAATCATGCTAGGCAGTGTAGGCAATCGTTGATTTCACGGCGTGGCGCCAGCCGGCGATCTTTTTGGCTCGCTCGTCTGCGGGCATGGCGGGCTCCACGATGCCGCGGGCCCCATAGACGTCGACGACATCGCGCGTGTACATGCCCAGCGCAATGCCGCAGGCCCAGGCCGCACCCAGGCCGCTCATCTCGTCGTTGCTCGCGATGCGGATGGACGAGCCAACCAAGTCGCTCTCAAACTGCATCAGGTACGCATCGCGCGTGGGACCGCCGTCAACACGAAGCTCGGCAAGCGCCGCGCCCGAATCCTCGACCATCGCATCAATAACGTCGAAGATCTGATAGGCGATCGACTCATCGGCGGCCTTTACGAACTCCGCGCGACCCGTGGTGCGCGTCATGCCAAAGACGCAGCCCTCGGCATCACTTGCCCAGTGCGGCGCACCCAGGCCGGTAAACGCCGGCACAAAGTAGACGCGGCTCGCCGGATTGGCGGCGTAGCACAGGTCGGTGACCTCCTCGGGGTTGTTGATGAGCTCTAGATCGTCGCGCAGCCAGGTCTTGACGGCGCCGGCGTAGCTCACGTTGCCCTCGAGCACATACTCGGTCACGCCGTTCATACGCCACGCGAGCGAGCTCGAAAGCCCGTGCGAGCTGGCGACAAACTCGTTGCCGACATTCATCATGACCGAGCTGCCGGTGCCATAGGTCGCTTTGGCCATGCCGCGGCTGTGGCAACCCTGCGCAAACAGGGCCGCATGGCTGTCGCCCAGCACGCCGTGCACCGGCACGGGCGCGGGCAAAAAGCCGTCCAGGTCCGTCGTGCCAAAGAGACCATCGGAGTCGGTCACCTGCGGCAGGCAGGCCGGATCGATACCAAAAGCCTCGCACACCGGCTCGCTCCAACAGCCACGGCGCAGGTCGAAGAGCTGCGTGCGGCTGGCATTGGACCAGTCGCAGCGAAACTCCGCACCGCCCGTGAGCGTCCAGACCACCCAGGCATCGATGGTGCCCAGGCACAG
Source organism: uncultured Collinsella sp. (assembly GCA_902466395.1). Classification (GTDB taxonomy): domain Bacteria; phylum Actinomycetota; class Coriobacteriia; order Coriobacteriales; family Coriobacteriaceae; genus Collinsella. Next base: position 56,259 of record CABQQR010000006.1, on the reverse strand, counting down.
CTCGCCCGCCGCCGCGGCCTTGGCAGCCGCCGGAACGTTCGCGAGGATCCAGGCCATCTTGCCCGCCGGATAGTAGGGCGAGAGCACCAGGCCTGTCGTGTCACGCACCAACTCGGCCACGCCTTCGCGCGCAGCAAGCCCGTCGCACAGCTCGCGGGCGCGGGCGCACTGCCACACCACGGCGTCGCACAGCGGCTCGCCCGTCGTGCGACGCCAGGCAACGGTGGTCTCGCGCTGGTTGGAGATACCAATGCCGGCGATATCTGCCGGATCGACCCCGGTCTCCTCCACCACGGCACGCGCCACGGCCAGCACGCTGGCGGCAATCTCGGCCGGATCATGGCTCACCCAGCCGGCATCGTTGACAATCTGGCGATGCGAGCGATCGGCACGATGAATCAGGCGGCCGCCCTCGTCCACCAGCAGCGCCTTCGTGCCCTGCGTGGACTGATCGATTCCGATGATGTATTTGCTCATGTACTCTCCTGTCTCCCCCGTCGATTCAAAAACTAAAATCCGACGGACAAGGAGCGAGCGACAGTCAAGTGCCGCAGATTGCCGTGAAAGAGGAGCGCGTACTTTGTGTACGCAAGCGACGGTTTGAACGGCAAGGTGCGGTGCTTGGCGGCCGCGCAGCGTCTGTTTCTACTAGTTGCCGAGGAACTCGGCGACCGTCTTGGCGATTCCCTCGCCCGTCAAGCCGTAGTGCGCAAAGACCTCGGGACTCGTGCCGGTGATGACCGGCGCGTCGGGCAGGCTCAAGCACTTAACCGGACGCGGGCAATGCTCGCCCACGACCTGCGCGACCATGGAGCCCAGGCCGCCAAAGGGGCTGTGCTCCTCGACGGTCACGACGGCGCGCGTGGCACCGGCGGCCTCAATCACAGCCTCGGCGTCGAGCGGCTTGACGCAGTACATGTCGAGCACGGTAGCGGAGATACCCTGCTCGGCCAACAAATCGGCGGCGTCCACGGCATGGCGGACCATCTCGCCGGTGGCGACAATCGTCACATCGGTGCCGCGACGTACCCAGGTGGCGCGGTCCATCTGGAACGGGCACTCGTCCTCGGTATACACGTCCTCGACCGGGTTGCGGCCCACGCGGATGTAGGCCGGCTTGTTGTCGGCAACCAGGGCGCGCACGAGCTCGGCAGTCTGGAAACGATCGCTCGGCAGATATACGCGCATGTTGGGAATCGCGCTCATGGCAGCGATATCCTGTGCGGAGTGATGGCTCATGCCCAAGGCGCCGTAGGAGACGCCACCCGAGATACCGATGAGCTTGACGTTGGTGTTGGAGTACGAGACATCGACCTTGCACTGCTCATACGAGCGCGTGGTCACAAAGGACGCCGGCGAGGCGGCCCAGGCCTTCTTGCCGCACGAAGTCATGCCGGCGGCAATGCTCACCAGGTCCTGCTCGGCGATGCCGACCTCGACGGACTGCTGGGGATACTGATCGAAGAACGGCGTGAGCGATGCGGAGCCGCGGGAGTCGGAGCACAGGACGACGATGTCCTTATCGGTCTCGGCGGCCTCGAGCAGCGTGTCGCAGATAACCTTGCGGTTGGCGATCTTGTTAGCCATTGATGGCCTCCTTATGGGCAGCGAAATCGGCGATGATCTGGGCATATTCCTCATCGTTGGGCAGGTGATGATGCCAGGCGGCCTTGTCCTCCATAACGGGCGAGCCATAGCCCTTCACCGTGTTGAGGATGATGACCGTGGGCTTTCCCTTGGTCTCGGCCGCAAGCGTCAGCGCGGCGTCAATGGCCTGGATGTCGTTGCCCGGAATGGAAAGCACGTTCCAGCCGAAGGCAGCCCAGCGCTCCTCCTGCGAATCCTGCTTCATGACGTCCTCGGTGCTGCCGCTGATCTGCAGGCGGTTGCGGTCCACGAGCGCGCACAGGTTATCGAGCTGGTAGTTGCCACCGCTCATGGCGCCTTCCCAGACCGAGCCCTCGGCAAGCTCGCCGTCGCCCATGATGGTGTAGACGCGGTAGTCGCGGCCGTCCATCTTGCCGGCAAGCGCCATGCCGACGGCCACGGGCAGGCCATGGCCCAGCGAGCCGGAGTTCATCTCGATGCCCTTGAGCTTGTTGTTGGGGTGACCGATGTAGGGGCTGCCGAACTTGGAGAAGCGGGCCTTGACGTCGTCGAGGTCCAGATAGCCCTCGTGGCACAGCACCGCGTAGTAGGCCTCCATGGCGTGGCCCTTAGAGAGCACAAAGCGGTCGCGGTTGGAGTCGTCGACGGTCTCGGGCGAAATGTTGAGGTGGTTGGCATAGAGGGTCATGAGGGCGTCGATCACCGACATGTCGCCACCGATGTGGCCGCCGGCGCCAGCCATGATGATATCGACGCAATCGCGGCGAAGATCCCAACGCAGGGACTCAAGCTCTTCGATAGTTGCCATTTCTACTCTCCTCGCAGGTAGGCTTTGACGTCTTCTTCAATCGGGTCGTATAGGTCGGGCTGGACGCCGATGTACTTGCACGCCTCGTAGAGCACCGGCACCACGTTGGCGTGAATGGCGACGCAATGGTGAATGTAGGGGCCCTCGACGATCTTGGCCTCGAGGCGCTTGAGGTTGTCGACCTCAACCCACAGGTAGGTGCCCATGCCGGCCGGCCCGTCGATACCGCGGGCGTTGCCGAGCAGCAGCGAATACTCGCCGTTGTCGCCATCAAAGCGGGCAAGGGTGAGGTCGCCGTGCTTGGCCTCGGCCGTCAGCGCGCCGGGGTGATCGAAAGCCAGCGGGTAGGTGAGCTTGGGCTTGACAGCCGCGCAGCTGCAGGGCCAGGGGCCGCAGTGCTGCAGCAGCTCGCCGTTCTCGTTATCGGGATGCCGCACGGTCCAGTCGGCAAACATGCCGCGGTGACGGCCCAGGTCGGCGGCCTCGACCATCAGCGCGGTAATGGCGCCGTGGATATCGGTCTCGCACACGACGGGGATACCCATCTCATTGAGGATGGCGTTGGCGGCGCAGGGCATAATGCCCAGCTCGTCCTGCAGGGCGTTCCAGCACTGGATGGCGCCGGCGTTGCAGCCGTACTTATCGACCAGGCGCTTCATAGCGATAGCGAGCCCTGCGACCGCGGGGACCTTGTCCTCGGGGATGCAGATCTCAAAGCTGTCGCGAATGTGGTCGAGCATGGCGGACATGGCCTGCTCGTCGGCCTGGGCGTCGCGCACGGCCTGAACAAGTTCGGTCATGGGGATGGGCGAAAGCTGAATATTGAACTTCTCGAGCAGCTCGCCCTCGTTGCACATGGTGGACCAGAAGTCGAACGGACGGGTGGCCATCTGCAGGATGCGGGTGTGCTTGAAGGTCTTGACCACGTTGCACACGGCCAAAAAGTCCCAGACGCCGCGCTCGAACTCGGGATCGGTCAGGCGGCAGTTGGTCATATAGGTAAAGGGAACCTGGAAGCGGCGCAGGACCTTGCCAGTGGCAAACAGGCCGCACTGGCTATCACGCAGGCGGGTACCATCGGGCTCGGGGCGCTCGTCGCGCGGGCCCCACAGCAGCACGGGCAGGCCGAGCTCACGGGCAAGGCGGGCGCAAACGTACTCGGTGCCAAAGTTGGCGTGACACAGCATGATGCCGTCGACGCCCTCGGCGCGGAACTTCTTGACGATAGGCTCGATATGGCTGTCGTCAAACAGCAGGCCCTCGTCGTTGATGTCGTTAATGTCCACAATGTCGACGCCGATCTCGCGCAGGCGATCGGCCGTCAGGCCGCGATACTTAATCGCGTCCGGCGCGCTAAAAATGCTGCGGCGCGTGGGCACAAAGCCGAGCTTGATTTTATCCATGTACGTCCTCCCCTAGTCACATGTTCAGTAAACAGACGCGTGTTTCGTTTTGTTCTGTTTACTAAATGTTTTACTCTTCTGTTTAGAAGTTTAACGCGAAATACCCGTGGACGGTAGTGAAATCAGCCTAAACGGTATGTAAACAAACTGAACATACAAGGAGAACAAAAAGGGTCCCGAAGGACCCCCTTTTTGAATAGCGTTGTTTTTACTGCCCTCGCGCGCTTTGACGCGCCGCGGGCGATGCTGCCCTCGCCTAGATTTCGCGCACGCTCTGGCGCTCGACAAAATACGTCGATACGGCCGTCTTGCAGGTATAGCTCTTGGGATTGCGGATGTTACCCACCAGGCGGCGCACCGCAATCTCGCCCACCTCGTGCTTGGGAACGTGCACCGTGGTGAGCGGCGGGTTGGAGAAGGCGCCTAGAGACAGGTCATCAAAGCCGATGATCGAGACATCCTCGGGCACGCGCACGCCGTGTTCGCTCAGCGCGCGCATGGCGCCCACGGCGAGCACGTCGTTCTCGGCAAAGAAAGCCGTCGGCAGGTCGTCGCGCGAGATGCTGTCGAGCCACGCGCCCATGTCGCGATAAGCGCCCTCGAGCGTGGTTCCCAGCGTGACGCGCCATGCCGGGTTGGCCTCAAGGTCTGCATCCTCAAGCGCTTGGCGATAGCCGCGCTCGCGATCCTTAAAGTTGCGGATGCGAAGGTCGCCTGCTAGGTAGCCAATTTGCTTGTGACCCTTTTCGATAAGGTAATCCACGGCACGCAGTACCGAATCGGTGTTGGCAATGACTACGGCATCAAAGTACTGACGGTCGCTCCAACCGTCGAGCACGATCAGGTGGGCGGCAGCGTTGGCGAACAAGGCGTAGTCTTCCTCACCCAGCTCGGTGCCCATCAGCACGATGGCGGCAGCCGGGTCGGCGATGAGGCCCTCGACCTGCGGGCGCACGGCGTTTAAGTCGCTAAAGTCGAGCGAGACAAAGCTCGTGCTCATGCCGTGGCGACGCGCCTGACGCTCCACGCCCTCGATGACCGCGGGATGGAAGGTGCTCTCGTCCAGGATGGCGCCCGTCTTGCGCGCAAGCACGAACTGGATGCTCTCGAGCTGCGTCGACTGCTGGTAGCCGAGCGATTGTGCGCACTCCAGGATGACCTTGGCGGTCTCCTCGCTCACGCTGCGCTTGCGGTTGAGCGCGTTGGACACGGTCGCAGGCGAAAAACCGGTGATGCGGCTGATCTCGCGAACACTTGCTTTAGCCATTGTTCCCCCTAGTAACGGTCACGGTCGAGTATCATGGACTGACCACCCCGTGACTCAACATCTAAACGACCGCAAATTCAATCTAAACAGAATAGTAAATGTTTAATAGCTAGTTTAGCCTGTTGTCAAGCGAAGTGGTGCGACTATTCCCCCAACGGGCACATTTACTCGGTAGCTAAAAAAGCCCCGTCCCAAATTGACTACATGGGGCGGGGCGTGAAAAACATTTAGCCAAGGACACGGGCCATACGTGTCTTGAACTCGGACAGGAAGCGCGGAGCATCCACGGTCAGTGCCACAAGCGCACTCTTGTCCGGATCAGACAGACGGTGCTCGTCGCAAATGGTGCGGCCGCGATACTCTCCCAGCAGATCAACACGCAGGTTGCAGCCGAGCGCACCTACGAGCGTGGGGTCGATCGCCACGGCAACGGCCAGCGGATCGTGCAGCGCACAACCACCCAGGTAGGGTGCGTTCATCTCGTACGAGCCAATGTAGTGCTCGACCATGCTCGCAAATGCGCAGCCCGCCATGGTGCCCGAGCCCGTCCAGCCGGCAATGTCGCGGCGCGTAAGCACCACGCGATGCGTCACGTCCAAGCCTACCATGGTGAGCTTGCGACCCGAGCGCAGCACGGCATCGGCCGCCTCGGGATCGCTTGCCATGTTGGCCTCGGCGCCCGCGCTCACGTTACCGGGCACGGTCAGGGCGCCGCCCATTACCACCACGCGGCCGATAGACATCATCGCCGCCGCGTCGCGCTCCAGGGCAAGCGCCAAGTTGGAAAGCGGACCGGTCGCCACATAGACCAGGTCGGGGCCATAGGTGCGCGCAGCATCGATCAGATAATCGACCGCCGCGTTGCCGTCGGCCGACGTTGCCCCCACCGGCTCATAGGGCGACGCGGGCACGCTCGCGCCACCGATGCCGTTCTTGCCGTGGATAAGCGTGGTTGACGCTGGCGGCGTATAGGGCTCAGTCGCCTGCAAAGGACGGTCGGCACCCAGGTACACCGGCACCTCGGGACGACCCAACAGGTCGAGCACCGCCAGGCAGTTATGCGCCGACTGGTCGACGCGCACGTTGCCAAAACATGTGGTAATGCCCACGAGCTCGACCTCGGGGCTCGCGATGGCATAGGCAAGCGCCATCGCATCGTCCACACCCATATCCAGATCAAGGATCAGCTTCTTAATTGCCATTGTTCTACTCCGCTTCTCCGTCTTGTATCAAATCGTCTAAATCAAACACGCGCTCAACTTCGGCACGCGTGGGAATCGACTGCTGTGCGCCCAGGCGCGACACCGTCACCGCCGAGGCGCGTGCGCCCGCCGCCATGCACTCAAAGGGCGGCAGGCCCTCCAGACGAGCCGCAGCAAGCGCACCAATAAATGTATCGCCCGCGGCCGTCGTATCGACCACCGTGCTCGAAAGCGCCGGCATGCGCAGCGGCTCGCCGTCGTCGCCGAGCGTAACCGACCCGGCGCCGCCCAACGTGATGACCGCAGCTCCGGCACCCTTGGCGAGCAGGGCATTGAGCGCCGCGACACAGCTCACATCATCCGTGGGCAGAATGCCCGTCAGCACCTGGCACTCGGTCTCGTTGGGACAGACCAGGTCGACCGCAGACCAGGCCTCCGCAGGCAACTCGCAGGCAGGCGCTGGATTAAAGACCGTATAGAACCCCAGCTCGTGAGCGCAAAAAAGCGCCTCGGCCGTCGCTGCAAGGTCACATTCGCCCTGGGCGATAAAGACGCTTCCGGCAGCCGGGGCAATCTTGCTGGCGTCACCATCGAGTTCATCGGCCACCAGACGCCTCAGCGCGCGGGCAACGTCCTCACCCGCAAGCGCATGATTGGCGCCCGGTGACAGCACGATGCGGTTGTCGCCCTCGCAGCGAATGATGGTCGCCGTTCCCGTCTCCACATCATCGCGACGCGCCACAAAGCCACAGTCCACGCCAGCATCTTGGAGCCCCGCCACGAGCGACGTGCCAAATGCGTCGCAGCCGACTGCGCCGATCATGTGCGTGCGCGCGCCCATGCGCGCGGCAGCTACGGCCTGATTGGCGCCTTTGCCGCCAGCGTTGGTGATAAACCCGCTGCCGCCGACGGTCTCGCCCGCACGCGGCATGCGCTCGCACGCCACCGAAAGGTCCATGTTCATGCTGCCGAACACCGCAACGATGCCGCAATCTGCCATGGAAACCTCCTCGTCCGCGGGCTCTGCGCCCGCTTTTGGCCGTCAATCGTGCGCTCTCGCACCTCTATAACTTTAGTTCACTTTGATGTGGACGCGCGCTTGAGCTTGCACCGGCAGCAAGCATTCACAGGAGCAGGCGGCTACAATGAAGGCGTGCTGATTATTCTCGTCATTGGATGAAGTTTTATGGAACAATTCCCGCGATCGAGCTCGCGCAGCTCACGCCACGCGAGCGATCAACAAGCGCCGCACGAACGTTCGCGCGCTAACCAACAAGCCACCGAGCCGCGCCGTGCCACAGGCTCTCATCGCACGCCCGCCAACAAGGGCGCCCGCACCAACAGCGCCGCAAAAGAACAGGCACCCACGCGCCCCAAGTCCCGCTATATCCCCGCCCTCGACGGTCTGCGCACGCTTGCCGTCGTCGCGGTGGTGCTCTATCACCTCAACCTCACGTGGGCACAGGGTGGCCTGCTTGGCGTCACGATTTTCTTTGTGCTTTCGGGCTATCTGATCACGCGCTTGCTCATCAACGAAGTGTCAAAGACCGGCCGCATCGACCTTAAGAGTTTCTGGATTCGCCGCATCCGTCGCCTGTTCCCCGCCGTGGTAACGGTAGTGTTCGTGACCTGCGCGCTGTGCACCATCTTTAACCACGTGATGCTCACCAAGATGCGCCCCGACATCCTGCCGTCGCTGTTGTTCTTCAACAACTGGTGGCAGATTGCCCAAAACTTCTCGTACTTCAATGCTCTAGGCGACCCCTCGCCGCTCACGCACTTTTGGTCGCTTGCCATCGAGGAACAGTTCTACCTGATTTGGCCGCCGCTACTGTTTGCCATGGTATCCATGCATGTGAGCAAGCCCAACACGCGCCGCGTGGTTCTGGGCCTTGCCGCGGTATCTGCCCTCGCCATGATGGTGCTTTACAACCCTGCCGCCGACCCCAGCCGCGTGTACTACGGCACCGACACCCGCGTGTTCTCGCTGCTGCTGGGTGCCTGGATGGCCTTTATCGCCGATCGCGACCTAGCGCCGGTGCGTCTCGCTCATCGTTTGGGGCTCAATCGCCTGGCTGGCGCCGCCAAGCACGACAAGAACGCCGAGGGCAAGCCTGGCAAGGAGGTCGACGAATCAGCCGATACCGCCCCGGCACAGCAGAGCGCCCTCGTGCGCTTTTGGTCCTCGCCCGCATCCATCGATGTCTTGGGCGTCGTGGGTCTGGTTGGCCTTGCCGCCATGGTCGCGTTCACCAACGGCTACACCGCGTTCCAGTATCGCGGCGGCACGCTGTTATGCTCCATCCTCACGCTCATGGTCATCGCGGCCTGCGTGCAGCCCCAGGGCATGGTCGCACGAGCTTTGGCCGCCGAGCCGCTCGTATGGATCGGCAAGCGCTCCTACAGCATCTATCTGTGGCACTATCCGCTGCTGTTACTCATGAATCCGGTCGCCAACATCAGCGATACGCCTTGGTGGCAGTACATTTTGCAGGTACTTGTGGTGGTCGCCGTAGCCGAGTGCTCCTATCGCTTTATCGAAACGCCGTTTAGGAAGGGCGCCTTCGGCCGCACCGTCGCCGAATTCCGCGATGGCACCACCACGCCCGCCAACTGGGCATGCGCGCACGTCCCTGCCTGCGCAGCCTGCGCTGTCGTGTTGGTCGTTGCGCTGGGCGGCCTGGTCTTTGTGCCCGACACATCTGCGCTGAGCGGCGAGGGCGCAGAAGTTCTGAACAAGGAAGCCAAAAACACCGCGCCCACCGACCAGCAGGCGGCCGACGACACCGACAAGGACAACGACGGCTTCCCCGATGGCTCCTACGACCTGTTGATGATCGGTGACTCCGTGTCACTGCGCGCCGTTGATTCCTTTGACGGCGTGTTCCCGCACAGCCATATCGATGCCGAAAAGGGCCGCCAGTTTGATGCGGGCCGCGCGACATTTGAGGGCTATATCCAGCAGAACCTTGCCGGCAAGATCGTGGTCTTTGCCCTGGGCACCAACGGTTTGGTAACGGACGCCCAGGTCGACGCGATCATGGCCGACGCCGGCGAGCAGCGTATTGTCGTGCTTGTAAACACGCGTAGCCCGCAGCCGTGGGTCGGGTCCACGAACCAGGCCATCGCCAACGCCGCCACGCGCTACAAGAATGTACGCGTTATCGACTGGTACGGGTACAGTGCCAACCGCAACGACCTGTTCGACGGCGATGGCACGCACCTGTCGGCCACCGGTGTGACCGAGTACCTCAACCTGATCCACGATGCCGTCAAGAAAGACCTGCCCGTGCACCCCGAGGACCACGTCAACGATCCGCAGCCGGCAGCCGTCAAGTCCGCCGCCGACGCACTCATCAACGCGCTCGCCTACAAACCGCACAAGCTGGGCACCGACAAGTAGCACACAGTCAAATCCGCTTGCACCCGGAGGGGGCGTCGGCCACAACCGACGCCCCCTCCGGCAGTTAGGGCGTTCCTTATGTGCCGGCACCTAGGGACACTCCTGACACGGCCAATGAATGCCCTCCCCGCGGCCGAATTCTGGGCTCCGCGCCACCCCGAGCGTTGTTTGCAAGCCCCACACCCGCAGCAAGCACCCCAAGGTTGCTCTTTTCGAGCTGGCCCCAAGAGGCTGTGGACAAAAAATGCCAAATATGAGTACTGATACCATTTTAGTAACAGCCAAAATGGCCCAAAATGGCGTTCTTTCGGTCACCATACCCCTTTGGGCCGACCAAAATGATCGGCTTAAGGCCTGGCTGTATCGATATTAATGAACAGATACTTTAGTTATGTTCATTATCTTCTTTGTCTTAATTGCCACCGGGTTAGCAACAGTACTCATATTTGGCATTTTTTGGCCGCACATATATAGCAACCCCCCCTACATCAGGCAAAAACAGGCCGCCACCCATGGCGGCGGCCTGTTTAGAGTCTAATAGAGGCGCTACGCGCTGTAACCCATCGCCTGCAGCACAAACATGACGACCGTCAGCACCGTAATCACACCGATAGTCGCCCAGGTGAGCACATTCCATACGCGGCCGTTGCGGTTAGCGCCCATAATGTGACGATCGGCGGCAATAACCACCTGGAACACCAAAACCACGGGCAACAGCACGCCGTTGATGACCTGCGAGGTCATCATAATCTGGAACAGGTCGACACCGGGCATGAGCACCAGCACGGCAGAGATGCCAATGATGGCCGTAATGATGCCGCGATAGACCGGGGCCTCGTCCCAGCTGCGATCGGCGCCGCGCTCCCAGCCAAATGCCTCGCAGATAGCGCTGGATGTAACACCCGGCAGTACACAGGCGGCCAAGAAGCTCGCCGCGACCAGGCCCGAGGCAAACAGCACCGTAGACCACTGGCCCGCGATGGGCTCCAGCGCGCGAGCGGCGTCGGCAGCATCGCTAATCTGAATGCCCGCGGGGAACAATACCGTACCGGTCGTGATGATAATAAAGCCGGCAATGACATCGGCGGCGATTGAGCCGCTCACAGTGTCGATGCGCTGCAGCACGATATCGTCCTCGCCCGCGTTCTTATCGACCACGTTGTTCTGCGCCAAGAAGATCATCCACGGTGCGATGGTGGTACCGATCGTTGCGACCACAAGCGACACGTAGCTGGGGTCATTTTGGATGTTGGGCACAACCAGGTCGACCGCCACCTCGCCCCAACTGGGGCCAGCCATAAATGCAGCGACGATGTAGGTCACAAACACGCAGCTCACCAGCAGCAGAATCTTCTCGATGCGCTGGAAGCTGCCCGACATGGTAAGCATCCAAACAAGCAGTGCCACGAGCGGCACCGAGATGCTCGACGGCACGCCAAAGAGGGCCAGGCCGCTCGCGATACCCGCAAACTCCGAGATGGTCACGGCCGTGTTGGCGATCAGCAGCGCCGCCATGGCCAGAACGCTCCTGCGCACGCCAAAGCGCTCGCGGATGAGCGAGGCCAAGCCCTTGCCTGTGACGCAGCCACAACGCGCCGCCGTCTCCTGCGTCACGATGAGCAGCACGGTCATGACGGGAAGCATCCACAGCATCTTGTAGCCATAGCTGGCACCGGCGCTGGAATACGTGGCGATGCCGCCGGCGTCATTGCCCGAAAGCGCTGCCAGAAGGCCGGGGCCCATGGCGCCAAAGATGGCCGCGATGGTCAGCTTTTGCTTGGTGCTCGCCTTTTGCTTCGTGTTTTGCACGCGACCACCTACCCCATGACCGACATGGTGAGCAGCACCGCAGCGATGCAGTACGCCACGCATGAGATCATGACGGCAATGACGTTCATGGCGGTACCCGACGTATTGAGGTCGTGCTCGTCACGCCAGAACAGCACCATCAGGTAAATCACGGCGCTCATGTTGCCAATCAGGCAGACGATGGCCGCGATGTTAAAGCAGCCGGTAAAGAGCTGCTCCTCAAACATGGGCGCGTCGGGGAACGCAGCGGTACGCACCAGCTGGGCGCACAGGTAGGTCACGAGCGACAGAATCAGACCCATGCCCGTGCTCTGGAAGAAGAACCCCAGATACGGCTTGGGCTCATCGTCATGGCCGTCGTATTCCAGGAAGTAGTTCTTGACGAACGACACCATACGCGAGGCAGCCAGCAGCACGAGCGGCATGGCGCACATGGGGAACACCACCAGATGCGCGGAGCCCAGCGCCGTCCCCAGCACGGTTGCCATGATGCACGAGGCAATACCCCACACGACAACCCAGTACTGGCGATGCACAAACCAGCTGAGCACATTCGTCGAGTCGTCGGACGCGCTGTCGCCCGAGCCGACGCCTGCGATCTGCAGGTCCTCCTGGTGCTCCTCGGCGATAACGTCCATGGCGTCGTCAAAGGTCACGATACCCAAAATATGACGGTTCTCGTCGCAAACGGGGATGGCGACCAGGTCGTACTTGGTCATCTCGTCCGTTACGTCTTCCTGGTCGTCGTCGGGCGACACATAAACCAGGTCGCGATAGGCCAGCTGGCCCAGCGTGGCGTCGCGGTCGGCCACGATCAGCGTTCGCAGCGAAAGCACACCGGTCAGCATGCCGCTCGGATCCTCGGTATAGACGTAGTAGACGCTCTCGAAGTCCTCGTCGAGCTTGCGGATCGCCTCGATGGCGTCACCGACCGTCGCCGTGGCGGGCAGGGAGACAAACTCCGAGGTCATGATACGGCCGGCGGTGTTGTCCTCATAGCCCAGCAGGTTACGAATCGCCTTCTCCTCCTGAACGCCCATCAGGCGCAAAAGCTTCTCGGCCTTCTCGTAATCGAGCTCGTCGATCAGGTCGGCGGCGTCGTCCGGGTCCATCATGGCCAGCATCGACGATGCGTCCGTATCGGACAGGCCCTCAAGCATCTCGGTCATAAGCTCGTCGTCATCGAACTCCGAGATGGCCTCGGCGGCCTGGGCGGTGTCGAGCTGCGCGAACACCTGCGCACGCAGGCGCGGGTCGAGCTGCTCGATAATGTCGGCAATGTCAGCAGGATGCAGCTCGCCAAGCGTCTTGTGCGACACCGACAGCTGAATGTTTTTAGTCGAACGGTCGAGCAGGTCCATATAGGACCAGGCGATGATGTCCTCGCCGAGCGGTTTGCCCAGGTGCTTCATAAAGCTCTCGACGACATGCTCAAGTGCGGGGCTGATCGCGCGCAGCAGACCACGGGCACCAACTTCGGCGCCCAGCAGGCGCAGCTGATTTTCGCCCGACATGGAAAACTTGATGTCGTTTACGCGCACGACCTTCATGCCCTGCGTGTCGACAATCTGCTTGTTGAGCACGTCGCGGGCGAGCAAGAGCTCGGTCGGCTGCAGGTACGAAAAACGGATTTCGGTGGCCGGCGACTTAAGGTGCACACCCGTCTCGTCGATACGGTCGACCCATTTGCGCCAGCTGATCATAAACGGCGTCTTACCGGGCCCGCGGAACGCGAGCGACGTCACGTGCGGAAAAACTTCGCCGGTAGCAATGCCAAAATCGTTCACAACGCCGAGCTTTTCGCCATCGACGTCCAAGACCGGCAGTTTGAGCATCTCACTCAGATAATTCACTGGTGCTCCCCATCATTATCCCTTCGGACTGCGGCCATGCCGGCACGCCGTCCGTGGACTTTTAGATATGTATACGCATGCGCGGGCGGCACGCCGCTCGGCGCTCACACCCCGTACATGCGCAAGAAGCACCTGCATGGGGTCATCGACTGTATGGTCGAGGTTTGGATTTCACCTGCAACCTTTCTCTTGACCCTTGTTATCCGCAGTAACTATAGCATCAGCATCGCGCCGTGGCGCCAATTTTATGCTCCAAACATCGCAGGCATATCAAACGCTGACGCATCCGTGACATAGTCATTGGGGACGTTCTTACATGACTAGTCTGTGGTGTCGTCAGCTTCGGCGAGCTGGGGGAACACGGCGTTTTTGGGCATGGTGACCTTCGTCAGCGAGGTGAGCTTTTTGCTCAGCGATGTATCCGTCTTGACCAGATCGCTCAATGTCACGATTTTGTAGCCGTCGGCAATAAGCCCGTCGATAATCTGCGGCAGCGCCTCGAGCGTCTGCTCGGCACATTCATCGTTATCGGTCAGCAGCACAATGTTGCCCGGCGTCACCGAATCGAGCACCGTCGAGACCTGCTCGTCGGCACCGTTGAGCAGCCAGTCGCCCGAATCGATATTCCACGAGACCACGGCAGACACCAAGTCCATCGCATCAATCCAGTTTTGCTCGTCAAAGGCTGCGTAGGGAGCACGCAAAAGCATCGTCGACGTTCCGGTCGCGGACTTGATCGCCTCGGTGCCCTTCGAAACCTGCTCGCGCACCGCATCGCGGTCCTGGCCCTTGAGCGATTCGTCACGGTAACTGTTGGAGCCGACCTCGCAGCCGGCATCGATAATCGCCTTGGCCGTGGCGGGCGAGGCCTCGGCCGCATCGCCCGACAGGAAGAACGTCGCGGTGACGCCCTTTTCCTTGAGCACCTGCAAGATCTGCTTGGTCGCGCCGCTCGGGCCCTCATCAAACGTCAGCGCCACGTACTTTTCGTTGCCCTTGGGCGCCACGCTCGCGCACTCGACCACGCAATCGGTGGCGGGCACGACCTCGCCGCGGTCCTGCGTCTTACCCGATTGCTCGCCGACCCACACCTCAGAGCGGCCCTGGATACCCCACGTCTTGACGTACTCGATGGCACCCGTGCCCTCGACCTTGAGCTTGGGCTCGATAACCGTCGCCTGCACCTCGTGCTTCTCGTACGTGTCGCGACCGTCTTTGACCGTCACTTTCTCGCCGCCCGTAAGCTCGCGGCTTTTCCACTTGCCCTGCTTAACACGCTTGCCGTCCACCTTTACCGACAGCTTTTCGCCGCCATGGCGGGTCAGCACGCTGTCGTCAACGGCCAGCAGGTCCCCGGCGTCGTAGGTATCGGTCAGCTCCTGATCGTCGATGAGATTTTGCAGCGTAGAGCCGACGCGCACTGCAGTCTCCTGACCGTTGAGGACGACATCCACACTGCGGTTGACGTAGCCCACGACGGCGGCGATAAACAGCACGAGTGCGCAGCCCACGGCAATGAGCGCATAGGGCAGGCGAGACGGTCGACGGGGCGTGCGGCCGTTGCCGATGCGAGCGCTGCGGTCGCTAAAGCCGCGGCTATGGTTGAGATACATCGCGCCGGGCCTACGGTGACGCTTGCGCTGACCGCTGGGCAGCTGCCCCAGATCGCGGCGCGCCGTCGGACGCGAGCCCGAGCGCCCGTGTGAATAGGATCCGTTTTGGCGCATGTGCCCTCCCCCATAAACACAGCAAGCCAGAGCAACAGGTCTCCGGCTTGCCTCCCATCATTTGGTACGTCGCTATTTGCTAGCTTTCGACGAGCCACCGCTCGCCTTTTGGTATTCGTCCTTAAAGGCCTTGAACATACCGCGCGTCTTGCCGAGCTGCTTGCCCAGCGCGCGACTGCCCTTGTCCACGGCGACCGAACCCTTGTCATCGAGCACCTTAGCGCCCTTCTTGACCTTATCGCCCACCACGACGCTTGCCTCGGCAGCCTTTGCGGCGGCGCCGCCCGAATACCCGAGCGACTTGACCTCGTCCGAAACGATCATCGCGCCGTCCGCATAGCCGCGCAGCATCGTGGGCGGCATCTGCGTGTCGCCCACCAGCACACTCGAGGCAGTGCCAGTGGTCACATAGAACGTCTGCACGATGCCCGAACGCGGCTTGAACTCCACATCCGAGCAATAGCCCACAACATCGCCCGACTCCGTTCGCACGTCCATGCCAACCCAGATAATGCAATCGTCCAGGTTGATGTCGAGGCGCTTGGCCGCAGCGGCATCGTAGGTGCCCTTGACGTCGTCAACTGCGATGGCGCCCTCGTAGACGCCAATGGCATCGAGCGCCACAAATCGGTCGGGGCGCTCGATCATACCCGCGATATCGGACTGGCGAACCATAAAGCCCACCACGCGCGTACCACCCGGGGTAAAAACCGGAAAGTGAATCTTGCCGAGCTTTTTAGGGCTGCGCGACGTGCCGTCTTTTTTGGTGCGCTTATCCTCGGTAGGCTTGCGATAGATCTTGGCGCCGACAAAATCCCCGGCGCGCATTATGCCTCGGTCGAAGGCTCCGCGGCCTCAGCGTCGGCCTCGACGGCGTTCTCGACCACGACATCGGCGGCGGGCGTCACGTTGCCGCCCGAGATGGCGTCGTTGAGCTGCTCGCGCAGCTGGTCCATGCGCTCGCGGGCAAGGTCAACCTTGGCACGCAGGTCATCGGTCTTGGCGTCGACCATCGGGCCAAAATCGTTGACCGCTGCGCGGGCCTCCTCGGCACCGTGCTCGTAGGTGTCGCGCATGTTATCCCAAGCGTCGTTGGCGATATCGGCAGCCATGGCGCGGGTCTCGGCGCCCGAGCGCGGAGCCAGGGCGACGCCGATGATGGCGCCGGCGGCAGCACCGAAGAGCGCACCCGAGATAAAGTTGAAAGTCTTACCCATGTTCATTCCTCTCCTGCGGGCACCTCGGTGCCCACCGTTTGAATGCTGTCCATTATACCCGCAGCACAGCGTTTGCCGTCTTGCTCATCTGCGTACGGTAAAGGCGCAGGTACATGATGGTGATAAACGGGTGAGCCTACTCCTGCGGCACGGCCGGCATGGCCACCGTGGCGGCCGGGTCTTCGCCGGCGCCGTCAACGAGCGGCAGCGTTCCCTCGTGCGCGGGGGCAACCGGAGCCGTCGCCGCGCCACCGTAGACGGCAGCGGGGGCCTCGTGGCTTTCGGCGGTCGCGCCCTCGGTATCGATTGCCTCCTGGGGCTCATCGTCAAAGCTCGGGACGCCCTGGGGCTCCGCGGACTCGGGCTCGGGCTCAGAGGCAGCCTCGGCAGACGCCTCGTCGGCAGGCTCAACGGCAGCCTCGGCAGGCGCCTCATCCTCGGTCGCGTCGCCAGCCTCGTCCCCGGCGTTCGCGGCGGCGACGGCTTCGTGCGGGTCCTTGCCCTCGGCCTCGGCGCGCATTCCCAGCACCAGGTTGCGCAAACCCGCGACCGTACCGTCCACATCGGGAGCGGGCTGGTCGGCATGCAGATAGGCCCAATCCATCATAAAGGTCGCCGAAGACAGCGCGCCGATGGCCAGCGCGTCGTCGGGACACGAAAGCTCAACCTCAAAGACACGCTCATCGTGCTCGCTCACGCGGGTGCGGCCGCACGAAATGCTGCCAGCGAGACCGGTCTCGTTCATGAGCTCGACCGTCACGTGCTCCAGCAGATGGCAAAGCTCGGTCTGGCCCATGCAGTCCTGGAATTCGCGACCGGAATCGCCCAGGCACAGGTGCTTGGCAATCGCAGGCACCAGGTAGTACACGCGCGCCGTGGCCTCGATGTCCTCCGAGGTCATGAGCGGCATGCCGGGGTTCACCAGCACATGCGCGCAGATCTTGTCCTCGCTGACGGTGACCTTAAGGATGTTGAACAGGCCTGCCATAACTCTCCCCTACTCTTCCTTGCCCTACTCGTCGCCGTCGTGCGGGTCCGCAGAACCCGCACCCGACGCCACCGGCTTATCTGCCGAGGGCTCGGAATCCTTCTTATCGGTTTCGGCCGGAGCGATCACGCGAATGAGCGAGATGCGCTGGCCACGCATCGACTGCACCTTAAACTTGTACCCCGCAACCTCAAACACCTCTCCGATGTCGGGCACCGAGTCGCAAAGCTCCAAAATCCAGCCGGCGATGGTCTCATAATCATCGCTTTCCTCGAGCGGCCAACCAAGCTCAATCGCGTCATCGCACGAAAAACGCCCATCGACAAGCCACTCGCGGCGCGAAAGGCGCGTGAGGTACTTGTTGTCGGGGTCGAACTCGTCCTCGATCTCGCCCACGATCTCCTCGACGATGTCCTCGATGGTGATGATGCCGGCCGTGCCGCCGTACTCGTCCACGACCACTACGATCTGGTCGTGCGAGGTCTGCATCTCGGACAGCAGCGGCAGGATATCCTTGGTGTCGGGCACAAAGGTGGCGTCGCGCAAAAAGTCGGCGATGGGCTGGTCGCCCTTGCCGTCGAGCGAAGGCTGGATCAGGTCCTTGATGTGCGCGATGCCCGCGACGTTGTCGGGATCCTCGTGATAGACGGGGATGCGGCTAAAGCCAGTCTGGCGCATGGCGGACAGCACGTCGGCGACCGTCTCGTCGTCCTCGCACATGGTGGTGTCCACGCGCGGCACCATGACCTCGCGGGCAACGGTGTCACCCAGGTCGAAGATCTCGTGAATCATACGCTTTTCCTCGTCGAGCAGATCGTCCTGCTCCGAGACCATGTACTTGATCTCTTCCTCCGAGACGTTCTGGCGGTCATCGGCGCTCTTGATGCGCAGGATGCGAGCCAGGCCGTCGGAGCAAGCACCGGTCAGCCACACGAGCGGGCGGGCGATCTTTTGGAACACGGAGAGCGGTCCCACGACCTGCTTGGATACGCCCTCGGCGTTAGCGAGGCCGATGCGCTTGGGCACGAGCTCGCCAATCACGATGGACACGAAGGCGACGGCGACAGTGATGATGACCGGCGCCAGGCCGCGCGCGATGGCGGAAAGCGGCGCGATGCCAAAGCTCATGAGCCACGTGGCAAGCGGGTCGGACAGGCTCGTCGAGGCGACGGCGGACGAGGCAAAGCCCACGAGCGTGATGGCGACCTGGATGGTGGCGAGCAGCTGGTCGGAATCGGCGGCCAGCTTAATGGCGCGCTCGGCGCGTTTGTCGCCTTCCTCGGCCTCGTGCTCCAGCACAGCGCGCTTTGCCGTGGTGAGCGCCATCTCGGACATAGAGAAGTAGCCGTTGATGAGGGTTAAAACGAGGGTGGTGATAAGGGAGATGGTTATGTCCATCGGGAGTTTCTCGAACCTCCAAGATTCGGGCGTCAGGATAAAACGTTGATGACGGATACGGCAATTGCGCCGGCGCCCAAACGAAGACGCGGGCGCGCAGGCATGGTCGCTAGATTACGAAGAGGATCACCGCCATGAACTGGAAGATGCTGCCGGCGAGCACCCACAGGTGAAACACACTGTGCAGATAGCGCACGTTTTTGGCGATATAGAACGGCACGCCCGCGGTGTAGCACACGCCGCCGACGGCGAGCAGGGCAAGTGCCACGGGGTTGAGCAGCGACACGAGCTCGGGCAGCTTAAAGACGACAAGCCAGCCCATCAGCAGGTAGACCAGGCCGCTTACCCAGTGCGGTTGACGCTCGCGCATAAAGCACTCGAGGGCGATGCCGATAATGGCGATGGCCCATACGGCAAAGAACAGCGCAGGGCCGCCGTCGTTTGCGAGTGTGATGAGGCAAAACGGCGTATAGCTGCCGGCTATGAGCAGGTAGATGCAGCTGTGGTCGATGATGCGAAACACGCGCTTGGCGCGCGCGGGCTGAATCGCGTGGTAGAGCGTAGAGGCTAGATATTCGAGGATAATGCTGACGCCATAGACAATCGCCGCGGCCATGTGGGCCGGGCCTCCGCCGCGCAGGGCGGCAAATACGATCAGGAGCACCAGGCCCGCGATACCCAGCAGGCAGCCGACACCATGGGTGACGGAGTTCATGATCTCCTCGCCCACCGTGTAGTGTGGAACGGCCGCGGTCTTGGGTCGCGGCTTAGAACTGTCGCTCGAATCGGACATGCCGGTTACATCCTCCAACGTAAAGAGTTCTCAACACTATATCAAAGCGTCTAGGTACGTGCGAAATTTGCACCATACGTGACCCTTTGTTTACCCATTCTTTGCCTGTTGACGCATCAACGGCGAACGTCCATAATGCGCTTGTTTTAAATGTTGATGTATTAACATCTTATAGGAGAATACCGCATGGCTCAAAACGCACGTTCCCATCGAAAGCTCAAGATAGCCGGCATCGTTGCACTGGTGGTTGTCGTTGCGCTGCTCGGATTTGCCGGCAACTTTCTGTTTGACTTCGCGCTGAATCCCCAAGCGCCGTACACCATGAAGATGATGCAGGACGGCAAGGACGGCAAAGAAAGTGAGCAGCCGGATGCCGAGGGAACCGAGGCGCGGGCGTGGTTTAAAGAGAATCGCGAGAGCAGCAGCCTCACCGCAGATGACGGGACCGAGCTTGCCGCCTGGTATTTTGCTGCGTCGGAGAGCACGCACGACTACGCCGTCTGCCTGCATGGATATACCAACGAGCCCATCGGTATGGCCCGATACGTCAAGCGATTCCACGACCGCGGCATGAACGTACTCGCACCCGCCGCCCGCGCCCACGAGCGTTCCGGCGGTGACTACATCGGCATGGGCTGGCCCGAGCGACTCGATGTCGTCGCGTGGATCGGGCGGATTGTTGCGGCCGATCCCAAGGCGCGCATCCTGGTCTTTGGCGAGTCGATGGGCGCGGCGACTGCCATGAACGTCGCGGGGGAATCTCTGCCCGCAAACGTAAAATGCATTATCGAGGACTGTGGTTATACGAGTGTTTGGGACGAGTTTTCTCTGCAGCTCAAGGACGTGTTCGGCCTGCCCAGCTTTCCCTTGCTCGATGTAGCAAATTTGGTGTGCAACGTGCGCGCGGGCTACGACTTTCATAAGGCGAGCAGTGTGGAGCAACTCAAACACGCGACGGTTCCCATGCTGTTTATCCACGGCGACCAGGACACCTTTGTGCCGTACGACATGCTCGACCAAAACTACGACGCGTGCGCCAGCAAAGTCAAGCAAAAACTCACCATCCATGGCGCCACCCACGCCAAGAGCGCGCAAGTTGACCCCGAGCTCTACTGGAACACGGTCAACAAGTTCCTCGACGAGTATTTTTAGGCAAATAGTACGGTTTACTGGTCTATCTGACCCCCTGTTTTCGGAAGTGCGGGGAAAATCGTGGGAAGCCCGACCAGACCACAGTTTTACCAACAATTTATCAGGGGTTTTGTTGCCAAAAATCAGTTTGTGGTCGGCGGTATTCGATTTTTCACCGCACTTCCGAATAGCCGCCCGTGGGCACTGAGCTCACGGGCGGCTTTTGCTCGACTTATGCCACAAAGGCGCTTGTTTTGTCCAATAGCTAGGCGCTATTTGACCTCGATGAGCTCGTACTTGCTCGTACCCAGGCCGATCTTCTCGGCATGTGCGATGCACGCGCGCCAGTCGGTGTCGGGGTGCGTGATGCAGAAGGGATCCTTGGCCTGCTCGCCCTCCAGATGCTCGTGGTTGTGCTCCATCTTGGCCGCGCTATCGGTGAGCTCGGTGTTGGGCAGCGGCTCGGATGCCATGACGGCATCGGCGCAGGCCTGGTCGATGGCGACCGGGTCGAAGCTCGCGAACATGCCGATATCGTTGACGATAGGCGTGTCGTTTTCGGGATGGCAATCGCAGTTGGGGCTGATATCCATGGCAAGCGAGATATGGAAGCTCGGGCGACCGTCGACGATGGCCTTGGTGTACTCGGCAATCTTGCAGTTGAGCACGTCGGCAGCGGCGTCATAGCCGGGCTTGATGGCATCCTGGTTGCACACGCCGATGCAGCGGCCGCAGCCCACGCAGCGATCGTGGTCGATGGCGGCCACGTGCACCGTGCGGGTAGCGCCGCTGGCAAGCTCGCGCTCGCGAGTGTCGTCGAACGAGATAGCGTTGTGCGCGCAGATCTTTTCGCAGGCACGGCAGCCAACGCAGTGCTCAGTCGCGACGTTCGGCTTGCCGGCGGCATGCTGCTCCATCTTGCCGGCACGGCTACCGCCGCCCATGCCCAGATTCTTCATGGCGCCGCCAAAACCGGCCTGCTCATGGCCCTTAAAGTGGGTGAGGCTGATCACGATATCGGCGTCCATGAGTGCCTGACCGATCTTGGCCTCGTGCACATACTCGCCGCCCTCGACCGGGACGAGCGCCTCGTCGGTGCCCTTGAGGCCGTCGGCAATGATGACCTGGCAGCCCGTAGCATACGGGGTAAAACCGTTCTGGTAGGCGGTATCGATGTGCTCGAGCGCGTTTTTGCGGCTACCGACATAGAGCGTATTGCAGTCGGTGAGGAAGGGCTTGCCACCCAGCTCCTTCACGACGTCTGCTACGGCGCGGGCGTAGTTGGGGCGCAAAAAGCTCAGGTTGCCCAGCTCGCCAAAGTGAATCTTAATGGCGACGAACTTGTTCTCGAAGTCGATCTGCTCGATACCGGCGCGGCGAATGAGGCGCTTAAGCTTGTCGAGTTGGCTCTCGCGAGCATGAGTGCGCAGGTTGGTGAAGTACACCTTGGCGGGTACTGCGGGTGCAGTTGCGGTCATAGACATATCCCCTCGGTCTATATGGCGTTACAGACATAGAGGATGGTACCCGTTAAAGCGGGGTCAAAGTCAAGCACGTCCCCCATGACTAATATGGGGCTACTCCTGCACTTTGAGAGCTTCGGCCAGGCTGACGCGCTTGATGGAGCGCGTGTGCAGCAGCGCCACGACCAGGTAGGTCGCAAAGCCAATGCCGACGCATGCAGCCATGGACCAAGCGGGCACGTAGATCTCGATATTGCCGTTGTAGGCGAGCAGCATCGAGCGGAAGATGGCCGTGAGCGAGCCAATAATGACCGGCAGGCTCAGCACGAGCGACGCCGCCACGCACAGCGTGATCGAGCGGATGTACAGATGCGAGATCTCGCTATCACGATAGCCAAAAACTTTCATGTAGCTGATCGAACGGGCGCTGTGGTCGATCACCGCCTTGGTCAGCAGGTACATAAACAGCAGGAAGATAAACACCGCGAGGCCGACCATCATGCCGATCATTTTACTCATCATGCCGATGAACTGGTCACCCACGGCGCGCATGTCGTCGGGCGTGGTGTCGCCGGCAAAGTAACGAGCATCGAGGTCGAGCTTCTCGTCGCTCACATAGCCGTTAAAGTAGGCGGCGTCGTTGTCGAACAGCTCGTTAAAGTCGTCGATACTCATATAGATATTCATGTCCGACTTTGAGCCCCAGGCACAGTCCTTGCCCGTGTACTCAAGGGAATAATGCTCGCCCTCGTACTTGTCGCCGAGCGTGACCTTCTGGCCCTCGCTCCAGCCAAACTTATCGAGCAGACCGCCGCCAAAGACGACGCGCCCATCGCCGACGTTGAGGTCTTTCCAATAGCGCGAGTCGGGCGAGATGCCGTAGACGGAAATCGTCTCCTCGCCATTACCATCGCCGCGGTCGTATTGCAGCTGGTAAACGGCATATTTCTCGGCCTGCGCGATTGCGCCCGTGCCGTTGTCGGTCGTATTGATCGGGTGAATATCGTCGTTGTCAGTGTCGATCTTAGAGGCCTTGTCAATCAGGTCGATAGCCTTGTCGCGGTTGCAGCCGAGGGCATCGGCAAGGTCATCGAGGCGCGCATAAAGCGCATCTTTCTTGTCCTGGACCTTGGCGAGCGCGTCCTGCGCCGCGGCCAGGCTCTCGGCAGACGGAGATGCGGTCGCGGCATCGGCTGCCGTCTGCGCCGCATCGGCCGCGTCATCGAGCTCGTCATCCGCATCCCGGGCGGCGGAAAGCAGCGCGCCGTCAACCGACTGCAAGCGCTCGAGTGCCGACCACTGCTCGCGCTCCTCGGCAGTGCCCTCGAGCTCCAGCGGCGCCTTGAGCGTGTACTGGTGCTCGGCGACCAGGCTTGTCTCGAGGTTGTCTGCATAGTGCGTCATCGTGGGCAGAATCGCCAGGCCAAAGAGCAGTAGCAGCGAGGCAAACGCGATGCCCACGAAGAGCGTGGCGAAGTTGCCCAGATTGCGCAGGAAGATACGCAGGCGGAAGCGGGAAACAAAACCCATGCGCTCCGGCAGCTGCAAGCCGCACTTGGTGCCCGATTTGCCGCTCGCCTCGTGACGAAGAAACTGCAACGGTGTCTTGCCCATTTTGCGAAGCAGGCCCACCAGCGTGATGAGGATGAGCGCGGCGGCGGGAACCACAGCGCACTTCACAAAGATCTCCCAGCTCCAGTACACCTGGAAGGGCGGCAGACTGTACGATCCGTAATAGAGGCTGCGCATGGGCTCGGTAAAGAACACAACGCCGAGTGCAGTGCCCAAAAGCGCCGCGACCACGCCCACGATGGCGGGAAGTGCCAGGTAGTGCAGCACGATCTCGCGTCGACGATAACCGCTGGCGAGCAGCGTGCCGATGATGGCGCTCTCCTCCTCGATGGTGGCGTCGGTAAGGACCACAAAGACGAACGCCATGATCACGATGATGATGTCGAGCAGCGTCATCCACATCATAGAGTCGCCGTCCACGTCGTCGCGCGCATAGCCAATGCCCTGGTTGGAATCGGCGTCGACAAGATCGTCCACGCGCGCATCGGCGTCGGTCAGTGCCTCGACCATATCCTGCTCGGCATCGATGCGGTCCGCGGTGGGGAAGTCGCGATCGGCAAAGGTGAAGGAGTAGGTGTAGGCGGGTGCGCCACCGGCATCCTCGAGCGCGGCAAAGCCGGCATCGGTAACCTCGGCCACGCCGTACGTGATGGTGTTCACCGTAAAGTCCGAATTGTTGAGGAACAGTGCCTGGCTATCGGGCTGGGTCATGATGCCGCAGATGGTGTAGGTGCGGCCCTCAAGCTCGACCTTATCGCCCACGGCGAGGTCGTTGTTGGTGGCAAAAACGCGGTCGATTGCCACCTCATCGTCCGTCTTGGGCTGCCTGCCCTCACAGTAGGACGCGATATCGACCTTTGTGCGATGCGCGTAGGTGCGCAGGGTGCGCTTGGTGCCGTCGTCGCCGGACGCCTTTTTGATGATGGCGTCGATAGAGAAGTTCTTGTAGAGCGTAACGCCGCCGACGTCGTCGGCTGCATCCTCGGCTGCCTTGAGCTGGTCGTCGGTAGCCTCGAAGGAGGTGGTCACGCGGCCGTCCTCAATCGTGTACGCATCGCGCATGTCGTCGATAAGGCAACCGATGGAATGCGCCGCGAGCAAAAAGCCCGAGGTAAGGGCGATGCTCCCGCACATAAGCAAAAAGATGCCCAGGTACTTGCCGATATTGCGGCGCAGCTCGCGCGGGAGACGTTTTGCGAGAGGTGTCATGACGCCGCCTACCAATCGAGCTCGGCGGCCGCGACGGGCGACTCGTTGAGCTCGTCCTCGACGATGCACCCGTCGCGCAGGCGCAGCACGCGATTGGCCATGCGCGCAATGGCGGCGTTGTGGGTGACAATGATGATGGTGCAGCCGTAGGTGCGGTTGACGTCCTCCATGAGCTGCAGGATTTCCTTGGACGTCTTGTAGTCAAGCGCGCCCGTGGGCTCGTCGCACAGCAGCAGGCCTGGGTTTTTGACGAGCGCGCGGCCGATGGCGCAGCGCTGCTGCTGGCCGCCCGAGACCTGGCGCGGGAACTTGTTGCGGTGTTCGTAGAGGCCCAGCGAGCGCAGCAGGTCGTCAATGTTGAGCGGGTTTTTGGACAGGTGCGCCGTGACCTCGATGTTTTCCTTGATGGTGAGATCGGGCACCAGGTTGTAGAACTGAAAGACAAAGCCCAGCTCGCGGCGGCGGTACTCGCCCAAGTCAGCAGGCTTGAGCGCCGTGAGGTCGCAGCCGTCCACCATGATGGAGCCGCCGTCGGCATCCTCCAGGCCGCCAATAAGATTGAGGAACGTCGATTTGCCCGAGCCCGAGGGCCCCAGCATGACGCAGATCTCGCCGCGGTTGATGGACGTGTCGATGCCGTCGAGTACCGTCAGTCGCGCATCACCGTCGCCATAGTGTTTCTTGAGCCCTTTGACCTGGACATAGGCTTCCTGCGTTGCCATGGTATCCCCCATTGTTAGCCTCGTACTACTTTATGAACGTAATAGTAAACCTTGGCGAACTATTTTGGAGCGAGGCCTGAAATTTATTTCAGACTAGTCATTGGGGACGCTCTTAAATGACTAGGTGGCTAGGCGCGGGATTTGGCGCGTGCGAGGGCTAGGCCTGCGGCGGCGATGGCCACGGCAAAGAGCACCGTGACGCCCAGGTCGCAGACAATGTCGCCCAACACGGCGGACGTCAAATCCGAGGCAAGCGCCTTGCCAATCGCGTCGTTCACCCAATATGTCGGCACAAAGTGCGCCACCGTCTGCACGGCCGAACCCATGAGCGACAGCGGCATCCAGGCGCCGCCCAAAAACGTCATGAGCATGCCGAGCAGGTTGCCCACACCGTTGAGCAGCTCCTCGCGCGCACCCAGGCTCGACAGCGCAAAGCCAACGGCCAGCGGCGTGCACGCCAGGGCAAACGTCGCTGCCAGCGCCAAGCACACACGGCCCGCGCCGACCTCGGCGACCGCGCCGGCAAAGCCCACGACGCCCATCATGCTCGACACAAACCAGATGCAGACGGTGATCACGGCGGCGGCTGCAAACACGGCAAGCGAGCGCCGGCGCTCGGAGATTGGACCGGCATCCATACGACGCACGCGCTCAGGCTCGTTCATGCCCGAGAACACCAACCCCACCGACACGATGACCGACGAGATAATCGCGTACGCACCGAAGTTGAAATACGACTCGAGCGTGGCGGCGGCAGTCGAGTCGACCTTGACCTGCTCGATCTCGACCTCGGCACGCTCGGCAGCAGCATGTTCGGCAGCCTTGGCAACGTCACCGTTGGAGGCAGTGGGCTCAAGTGCGGCCGCAGCGCCCGCGAGCGAGATCCAGCGCGAGGCCTCGGCAGACGAAAGCGCCGCCGCCATGGTGCCGGCACCGTAGGTCACATCGAGCTTTGGCAGGGCCTCCCCCGCACGGGAAGCTGCAACAAGATCGTCCTCGAACCCCTCCGGGATAAAGAACACGCAATCGGCGCTGCCCTTGGCGCTGTTGCTCTTGGAGAGCGCGTCCGCAAGGTCGTACGTGTCCTCGCCGACGCCCGTGACCAGGTCAAAGCGCGAACCTAGGTGCTTGGTAAGCGCCCGCGAAAGATCGCTGTCGTCGCGGTCGACCACGATCACGTTGGTGTCGTAGGGCTCGTACTCGGTGAGCTGCGACGAGTTCCAGCTCACCGAGGCCGCAATGAACACGCCCATCAGCGAAATGAACACCGTATAGATAAGCAGGTAGAACGGGTGTGCCAGCGCCATGCGAAGCGCAGTCTTAAAGGTGCTCATAGCGGCTCCTTCCAAAGATCAGCGTAGCGACGGCGACAAACACCAGGGTCATGAGGACAAGCGCGCCGGCGCGAACGACAAAGGTCCCCAGGTCCTCAAAGAAATACAGGCGGTTGAACATGTCACAGATGAGCTTGACGGGGTTGAACCAGCACTCGGCCGGGCAGGCGTGGGCGACGTCGTCGGCAAGCGCCATCGCCGGCTCACCGTAGAGGCCGGCGAACAGGGCGCACGTGGTAGCAAAGCCCGTAAGGATGCCCGACTTGGACGCCTTGCCACCCTTAACGGGAAGCGTGCCCACAAAGAGTCCCAAGCCCGTGGCGGCAAGCGCGGAAGCGGCGCCGCCCACCAAACACAGTCCCTCGCGCCCGCCAAAGTCGACGCCAACGACTAGGCGCACGTAGCCAATCGCGACCGCCATCGAGGCAAAGGAAACCAGCCACGAACCGACAAAGATGCCGGCCAGCGACGCCGCCTTGGAAAGGCCACCCACGCAGCGGCGCGCGCCAAGGCCCGACAGATTGGGCTGCAGGTCGACGACGCTCAAAGCGGCAAACTCGGCAGACATCATCGCGACCAGACCAAAGAGCGCGTAGTAGTAAATGGTCGTGCCGTCGGGCGTGGTGCGCGTCAGGCTCACGCGGCGGGTGCCGCCCTCGAGCGACAGGGCGCGCGCAACCGCCTCCGGATCGGCGAGCGCCGCCGGGTTGTCCTGGGCAATCTGGGACATGAGCTCGGCATTTTGCGTATACGAGCTCGCCACCGTCTCAAGGATGCTACGGTCGGTGAGCACCGACGAGGCGCGCGAGCTGTCATAACTCGAAAGCAGTGTGAGCTTGGGCGTGCCCGCAGCATCGACCGTGTAGATGCCCGCGACCTCGCCGGACTTGAGCGCTTTGCGCGCGGCAGCCAAGTCTTCGTACTCGCTCACATCGAGCAGTTGATCGTCGCCCTCCTCGGCAAGCGAGGTCGCCACGTCCTTAAAGGACGAAGCGCCCCAGGCTTCGTCAGCGACAACGGCTACCGGCACCGGGTCGATCTTGCCGTCGGAGCTGAGGTTCGCAAACATAAACATGAACATCGTTGAAAGCGCAATGGGAAAGATCGCGCCCCAGACCCATGTACTCGGTCGACGCAATAGCGTCTTGAGCGTGGTGATGATGGTGTTGAACATGGCCGCCCCCTAGTCGCGCAGCTCGCGGCCGGTGATCTCGAGGAACACGTCGTTGAGGGTCGGCGGTTCGGAATAAATGCGGCCGAGCGCCACGTCAGCAGCGCGCAGCGTGTCGAGGATGTCGACCAAATTGTGCGGGCTCGCTTCGCAGGTGCAGATGAGCTCGCCGCCGGAAAGCCCAACCGAAAGCACGTGCTCGAGGGCACGCAGCCGCTCGACTGTGGCGGGCTCGACGGCGCCGACCTCGACGGTCACGCGCTCACCCATCTGAATCATGCGCTTGAGCTCGTCGTTGGTGCCCTGCGCCAGCACGCGGCCGCCGTCCATGATCATGATGCGGCTGCAGATTTGCTCGACTTCCTCCATGTAATGGCTGGTATACACCACCGTGGCACCCTCATCGCGCAGGCGACAGATGCCCTCCAGGATGGCGTTGCGGCTCTGCGGGTCGACCGCCACCGTGGGCTCGTCAAAGAAGATGAGCTCGGGCTTGTGCGCGATGCCGCAGGCGATGTTGAGGCGACGCGCCAGGCCGCCCGAGAGCTTGCCAGGGCGGAACTTAGCAAAGTCGCCCAGCCCGACAAAGTCGATCGCCTCGTCTACCAGCGCACGGCGGCGCTTGCGGTCGCTGACGTAAAGGCTGCAGAAATAGTCGATGTTCTCGCGCACGGTGAGTTCGTCGAACACCGCAACTTGCTGCGGGACCACGCCGATGCGGCGCTTGAGGTCGTAGCGGGCGGGCGTCATGGGTTCGCCGAACAGCTCAATGGTGCCTTTGTCGTAGGCGAGCAGCTGCAGAATACAGTTGATAGACGTGGTCTTGCCCGAGCCGTTGGGGCCCAGCAGGCCAAAGATCTCGCCGGGGGCGATGCTCAGGTTAAAGTGGTCGAGCGCAATAAGGTCATCGTAGCGCTTGACGAGGTTTTCGACGTGGACGATGTCTGTCATGAGGCGGCCCTTCTGTTGATTGCGGCCCGGTACGATTGCATCATCGCAGGAGCCGCCGGCGCGCGCCAGTGAGCTTTGTCACGAGTACGAAGGGGCGGAGGCGAAACCCCCGCTCGCGCGAGCGATCGACGCCGCTTTGTCGCGTGGGAGGAATGTCACGGTTGCGCAGGCTGCCCCTCCACCACGCGCGGCTTCGCGTACAATACCCGTATGAACAGGCTTTTCGACAAATCGATTATGCTGGCGTGCTGCATTGCGGCCGCCACGGGCCTTGCTGTGGACGTTCACTTGGTCGCAGCGTTTTGCCTTAGCGTAATAGCCACCTCGCTGGCGGAAGTCGCACAGGGAAAACGCGCCCGATGCGCGAGCGAGGCCGCGAGCTACGCCTACATCATCGCGGCCGTCTTCGTGCCGTCGTTTGTACCGCTGGCGCCCCTCGCCCTCTATGACACCGCGCGGCGCGTGCGCCGTGAACGCGTTTGGGTCGCGTTGGGCATTGGCGTCGCCTTTGTCTTTGCACTCGTCGCGGACCTTCGCGCCGACGCGCTTGCCGCCCGAACGCTCCTGCTGACCACCATCCTTTCAGTTGCCGCCACCTTGCTATCGCTACGTACCGCCCAGTTGGAGCGCGAGCAGCAGCGCATGCGCCGCATCCGCGACGAGCTGCAGGAACGAGCCCTCGCGCTCGAGGCGCGCAACCGCGATCTTGCCGATCGCCAGGACTACGAAGTCGAGCTCGCGACACTCGCCGAGCGTGCCCGTATCGCGCGCGAGATCCACGATAACGTCGGGCACCAGCTCACGCGCGCCTCGCTGCAGGCCGAAGCCTTGCGCGTGGTCCACGCCGACGAGCCCGGCGTCGCCGCCGATTTCGCCGACGTCAAGCACACGGTTGACGAGGCACTCCAGCTCGTACGCACCAGCGTCCACGCGCTCAACGACAACGCCGTCGACCTTTCCGTGCAGCTCGAACGCATTGTCGAAGGCGCGCGATCGGACGGCGGCCCGCAGATTGAACTTGAAGTTTTGGCCGAACATGCGCCCGCAAACGTCGCCAACTGCTTTGCGGCGGTCCTGCGCGAGGCGCTCTCCAACACCATGCGCCACGCTTGCGCCCATGCCGTCACCGTACGATACATGGAGCATCCGTCGTTTTACCAGCTCATCGTTACCGACGATGGCGCGAGCGGGGTTCAAGCAAATGGTCGCGGCGCCGCGGAGGGCATGGGGCTCGCCTCCATGCGCGAGCGCATCGAGGCGCTTGGCGGCACCTTCACCGCCGGCCCGCGCGCCGGCGCCGGCGGCTGGCGCGTGTTCGCCACCGTTCCCAAACAGCAAGGAGATGAGGGCCGATGAGGCTCATCGTTGTCGACGACGACCGCTTGGTGGTCGATTCGCTCAAGATTATCCTGGGCGCCCAGCCGCAAATCGAGGTAGCGGGCACCGGCGCCAATGGCGACGACGCGGTCGCGCTCTACGCTGAGCACGCGCCCGACATCGCGCTGCTCGACATTCAGATGCCGGGACGCGACGGACTTTCGGCAGCGCGCGAAATCCTCGAGCGCGATCCCGCAGCACGCGTGGTGTTTCTGACGACATTCTCGGATGACGAGTACATTGTGTCGGCGCTCAAACTGGGCGCCCGCGGCTACCTGATCAAGACCGATGTCGCCGCCATTCCGCCAGCGTTGGCGCAGGTCATGGACGGCAAACGCGTGCTTGAGGGCAAGGCGATCGAGGACATCGATTTTGGCGGAACGGACGTCGAGGCGAGCACGCCCCGCCGGCCTGCGGCCTTTGCCGGCCTGACCGACCGCGAGTTCGAAGTCGCAGAGCTCATCGCCCGCGGTCTCGACAACAAGGAGATTGCCGCCACCGCCTATATGGGCGAAGGCACGGTGCGCAACCACATCAGCTCGATCCTAGCCAAAATGGGCCTGCGCAACCGCACGCAGATTGCCATCGCCTACCTGCGAGGGTAATTACCCAGCGACCGACCGCCCCGGCATAGCAAAATGGCTGCTACCGATTTAATGCCATTTCAAAACTATGCCGGTTTACTACGATGAATCGACCACCTTCGACCACGGCAAATTGCGCGCTTCCAAAACCGCAGGTAGAACGCTTGCAATATTTAGAAAAAAGCAGTCATGGTCGGGAATGCCGAATTCATCGTAGTAAACCGACATAGTTTTATTCGCGACGGCCCTGCACGAGTGCCTCCGCAAACCTCGCGAGACCAAAATGATCCGTTTTCTTCCGCCCACGGAGATCGGCTGACAGCGCCCACCACGAAATCGGCCCATCTACTACGTTTGACCCGATACCCCTGACCATAGCCGCGTTTCATGAAAAACCGCAGGCGTTCTACCTGCGGTTTTCATTTCGCATTGCTTGCCGTGGTCGAGGGCTGCCGCCTAAACGTAGTAAATGGGCCGATTTCGTGGCGGCCGGATCACGCAGCAGCCTTCGCAAGGCAAAAATGATCCGCTTTCCTCCGTCCATGGGAGATCAAGAGCTGTTACGGATATGGTGCCATTTCAAAACTATGCCGGATTACGGAGCTAAAGTCGGGGCCCTCATCCATACCTTCATTTTTTGAAAAACGGCAGGCTATCTACCTGCGGTTTTGTTTTTGCGATTTTCTATATGGTCGGAGGTTCGCCATCCAGCCCCGTAATCCGGCATAGTTTTGTTCGCGGCGGCTCGCTCGCGCGTTTAAGCTCGGGGCCGGTGGGGCATTTATGCCCCACCGGCCCCGTCTTCGCGCTATTCCGGCTTGGTTTCTACCGTGGGAGTCTTATCCGCTGCGACTGGGGTACGGGCGGTATCCATAGTCAGGCAGTGTTTGGGGCAGCTTTCGATGCACTCGCCGCACACCACGCAGGCGTACGGGTCAATCGACCAGGTGCCGCCTTTGCGATCGACCGCGAGTGCGCCCGCCGGACAACGCCGAGCGCACATGCCGCAGCAGATGCACACGTCCATGTCATTGACAATATGCCCGCGCAGGCGCTCGGGCGCCGTCAGTTTCTCCTGCGGATAGCACACCGTGACCGGCTGCTTGACCATAGAACCCAAGGCCGTCTTGGCAAATGTCAGCAAACTCATGCCGCGCCTACCTTTCCGTGCAGCTAATGCAGGGGTCGATGGTCAGGATAATCATGGGCACGTTGGCAAGGAGCACGCCCTGCAGTGCATGTGTCAGACCCGCCAGGTTTTGCGACGTCGGCGTTCGCACGCGAAAACGGTCCAGGTTCTTGGTGCCGTTGCCGCGTACATAGTAGTACGCCTCGCCGCGCGGCTGCTCAATCACAACTTCGCCGCGCGCGCCGTCGGCCGGCGTAAGCTTGGTGCGCCCGCCGATGCCGTCGTGTGGAATCTTACCGACAAGCTCCTTGATGATATCCATGGCCTGCGTGACCTCGGCGCAACGCACCTGGCAGCGGGCATAGCAGTCGCCGTCGGTTGCCACGATGGGCTCAAACGCGGCCAAATCCGCATAGGCACCGTCGCCAAACATGCGCACGTCGTAGTTCACGCCCGAGGCGCGACCGAACGGGCCGACCATCGAAAGCTCCAGTGCGTCCTTCTTGCTGATCACGCCCACGCCATGCAGGCGCTCGCCGCAGCTGTCGTCGTCCAAAAACGTATGCACCAGGGCATCGTAGTCAGGACGCATGGCATCGAGCGTCTGGACAATGCCCGCCAGCTCGGAATCCTCGATATCGTGCTTAAGGCCGCCGATCTCGTTAATCGACAGGATCACGCGACCGCCGCACGTGCTCTCAAAGATCTTGAGAATCTGCTCGCGCAGCGTCCACGAACGATAGAACAGCGCCTCAAAGCCAAAGGCATCGGCGAGCAGGCCCAGCCACAGCAAATGCGAGTGAATACGCGAGAGCTCGTGCAGAATGGTGCGGATATACTGCACGCGGCCGGGCACCTCGATGTCAAGCATGCGTTCGCAGGCGCTGGCATAGCCGCAGCTGTGGCCCACGGCGCAAATGCCGCAGATGCGCTCGGCGATGTAGCCAAACTGATGCATGTCGCGCTTTTCGGTGAGCTTCTCGAGTCCGCGGTGCAGAAAGCCGATCTGCGGAATTGCCTCGATGACGCGGTCGTCCTCGATTACCAGGTCCAGATGAAGCGGCTCGGGCAGCACCGGGTGCTGCGGGCCAAACGGAATTACGGAGCGATGAGCCATGGACCTTACGCCTCCTTTTTCTGCTTGTCGCGGACGGCCTTGGCGGCAAGCGCCGCGCGGACCTTGGCCGCTTTCTCGGGATCCATGGCGGCGAGCTTTGCCTCCATCTCGGCAGCCTTGAGCGCGGCCTTGGCGGCAGCCTCGTCATGCTGAGCATCGGAGCCGGCAGCCGCTGCGGGCTGGGCGGCAGCAGCGCTCGCAGCACCCTCCCCTGCAGCAGCCGCAGCAGCGGCGGCCTTTTCGGCCGCGGCCTTGCGCGCCTTGGCCTCGGCGGCCGCGCGGACCTTCATGGCCTTCTCGCGCGCGGCCTTCACCTCGGGCGTGATAACGCTCATGGGTTCAGCGGTCGAGACCTGGTAGAAAAAGCCCTTAAAGTCGATCTGTATATCGGTGATGGCAAGACCGAATAGGTCGTGGACCTCATTTTCAAACGGGAATACCGCCGGATAATACGAGCTGATGGACGGAATCTCCTGGTACCGGTCGATTCCCTCGACTACCAGGTTCTCAATCGCATAGCTGCCGTCCTGCGCAATATGCTCCTGAGCAGCATGAACGTTGATAAACGTATAGACCAGACGATACGTGCCGTCGTCGACGTTGCGCTCGGCGTGCATCTGCACAAAGCGCGCGCCGACGCCCTTGAGCGCCTGGACATGCGACAGGAGCTCGTCGATCCCAACGGTGGTATAGATAGCCTTTTGCATTACTCGGCCTCCTTTGCAGCGGCGGGCGCACCGTCAGCCGTGCCTGCGTCGACACCGGCCCCGGCACCCGCAGCAGCCACAAACCCGTCCTCGCCCAGCTCAACGCCACCATCCCAGGTAGCAGCGCCGCCTACGGTAAGCGGGTCGCCGCCGGCACGCATCACGGCCTCCTTCTGGTCCAGGATGCCGCACGCCTCCACGATGGCATCGATCACGGTCTCGGGGCGAATGGCGCATCCGGGCGCGTACACGTCCACGGGAATCGCGCGGTCCACGCCACCGATCACGTTATAGGCATCGCGGAATACGCCGCCCGAGCATGCGCAGATACCGCAGGCCACCACGCACTTGGGCTCGAGCATCTGGTTGTAAATCTGACGCACGACGGGCAGGTTCTGGGCATTGACCGACCCCGTCACCAAAAAGATATCCGCATGCTTGGGGTTGCCGGTGTTGACCACGCCAAAGCGCTCCGCATCGAACAGCGGCGTGAGCGAGGCCAGCACCTCGATATCGCATCCGTTGCAGCTCGAGCCGTCGTAATGAATAACCCACGGCGAGCGCGACATTTTATGATCCATGGATGCCGCCTCCTAAATAAACACGTCGACGAGGATGGGCATAAGGTTGAGCAGGCCAAACACCAGCGCCACGCCCCAGCCGAGCTTAAAGCAGCTGCGCCAGGTGCTGCGTGCGAAGGTGTTGTCGATCAGCACCTCGACAAAATACGTCGCGGCCATCACGACCAGGGCTACGACCCAGCTCACCGGGTTGTCCCAAACAAAGAACATGCCCACCCACATCAAAAACAGCACGGTCTCACACCAGTGCATAAGGGTCATCTTGGCCAGCGTGCCGCCGCTCATCTCGGTGGCGACGCCCTGGACAATCTCCTGATGCGCGTGATGCGAGTACGAAAGGTCGAACGGCGACTTGCGTAGCTTGATGGTGAGCACCGCAAGCAGCGCCAAGAAAATGGGCGCGCTGTACACGATGATGGGCGCCGACTGTCCGGTCACGGCGATGGAATCAAAGCTATCGGTGGCAAGGTACAGGCCCACGCTCATCAGCAGAACGGCGGGCTCGTAGCTCATGACCTGCAGCAACTCGCGGTCGGCACCGACCTGGGCAAACGGGCTTTGCGTCGAGGCGGACGCCAGCACCACAAAGATCGCGGCGAGCGTAACCATAAAAGCGCACAGCAGCGTGTTGGAGCCCGACACAAAGATGCCGCCGCCCACGACGGTAAAGATGAGCGCGCACGCCATATAGGTATCGTCCATGGTGTTTACGCTGGCAGGGGCCTTGCGCAGCAGCTTGGCAACGTCGTAGAAGGGCTGCAGCAGGCGCGGGCCCACGCGGCCCTGCATGCGAGCCGAAAGTTTGCGGTCGATGCCGTCGATCAAGCCGCCCGCAAGCGGCGCCAGCAAGGCAAACGCCACGGTGCCAATAAAGATGCCCACGACGCCCGAACCTTCGAAATACTTGCCGCGCAGCACCGAGGGCGCGCTCATGGCAAGCCGCTCGGGCCCAATCCATGCGCAACACAGCAGCGCAAACAAGATAATGCTGCAGCATACGACGCTACCCGCGGGGCCAATACGCTTCTCGCCAAGGGCGTCCTCCGAGTACCAATTGCGCTTTTCGGCCTTCACCTCGTGTCCCATCGAGCCGCGGAAATGGCGATATTTGTCGGTTCCCACGCCCGAAAGGTACACGTTGACGTGCGGTTTGTTGCTCACGCGGAATGACGTCAGCAGCACCACGGCGATAAAAGCCACGATAACCACCATCAGATACATGGCGTCCTTGCCAATAACGTACGGCACGCGGCCAAACACCATGGCCAAGTAAGGCGACACCAGACCGCTCGAGATAACCGGAAACGCCACGCAGCACAGAATCAGCAGCGCGGCGATGGTGTTGAGGGCCATCCATTCGGTCTTATGGACATTGACCTCAACGTTTTGAGCCGTGGGGTCGACGCCCGAAAGCTTGGCAAGCCACTTGCCCCAGAAGTAAAACGTCGCGGCCGAGCCAAAGGCAAGCACCATGATCATGAGCACGTTGCCGGTCTGCGCAAACGCCACCAGGGCGCCCCACTTGGACACGAGCATGCCAAACGGCGCCACAAACATGCCCATAATGCCCAGCATCATCAGACGCGTCAGGTGCGGCATGCGGCTGAACATGCCGTCCATGTCCTCGATATTGCGGCTGCCGATATGATGCTCGGCCGTGCCCACGCACAGGAACAGCAGCGACTTGGCCACCGTGTGGAACAAGATCAGGAAGATGGCCGCCCATACGGCCTCGGGCGCGCCGACACCCAAGCAGGCACTGATGAGGCCCAAGTTGGAAATGGTGGAGTACGCGAGCACGCGTTTGGCGTTGCTCTGCGAGATGGCCATGAGTGCAGCGAGCAAAAACGTGATGGCACCCACACTCGTGACCATAAAGCCGGTCACGGGGTAGATGGCATAGAGTGGGCTCAGCTTGACCATCAGGAACACGCCGGCTTTGACCATGGTTGACGAGTGCAGCAGGGCGCTCGTGGGAGTGGGCGCAACCATGGCACCCAACAGCCAAGTGTGGAACGGCATCTGTGCGGCCTTGGTGAGCGCGGCGAGCGACAACAGGATGACCGGCATCACCAGCAGCGCGGACTGCGCGGTTCCGGTGCCGGAAAGCTCGATCATGCCCGAGATGGTCAGCGGCATGCCGTTAACGTGCAGATACATAAGTCCGGCCAAAAACGCGATGCCGCCCAGCATGTTGAGGATGATTTGGGTAAAGGCGTTCTTGATGGCCTCGGGCGTACGCGTGTAGCCAATCATAAGGAACGAACACACGGTGGTGATTTCCCAGCCGCAGAACAGCCACTCAAGGTTGTCGCTCGTCACGATGACGAACATGGCCGAGAGGAACAGGAACATGAGCGCCAGGAACTGCGGGCGACGGTCGGGCGCGGTCTGCCCGCGCAGCGCGGCCTCGTGCTCGTCATGGGCCTGGAAGTCCTTCATGTAGCCCAGGGCATACAAGCAGATTAGACTGCCAACGATGCCGACGGCGAGGACCATGATCACGCTCATGTAGTCCAGGTAGAGTGGCGTTGCCGTGACGGCTTCGGCCGCGGGCAGCGTCATGGCTGCAAAGGCGAGCGAGCCCACCAGCTGGACTATGCCGAGCACCGTGGTGAGCGCGTTCCTATATTTGTACGCGTTGTACAGGATGACAGCGCACAGGATGACGTCGATAACGGAACTGATGATCGAGAGCACATGCGAGGTGCCGGGGGCAGCCTCAAAGCTCTGCGGACCCGTGCCAAAAAACATGACGGCGACTACAACTGTCACCGCCATAATAATGCCGGAGCCTATGAGCCCCGCCGCATCGCGGGCGCGGTCACCGCGCGCGAGCAGCATGCCCAGCGCCGGTACCAGCGGAAACAGGGTAAGGAAATACAGTAGCGTCATACCATCACTCCCCCATGCTAAAACGCTGCAATTGTTTAACGTTATAGCTCAATTGAGGAGTAGCGGCGGCGGGTTTTCGGTCAACTGGGGAGTTTTAGGCGTACGGGGTAAG
Source organism: uncultured Collinsella sp. (assembly GCA_902466395.1). Lineage (GTDB taxonomy): Bacteria > Actinomycetota > Coriobacteriia > Coriobacteriales > Coriobacteriaceae > Collinsella. The sequence continues at coordinate 18,728 of CABQQR010000006.1, read as the reverse complement.
GGCACGCCCGCATTGGAGCAGAGGGGCGGCAAGAAAAATGCGCCCCTGTGGGTGCACCATCCCGTTTGCTATTCCGCCTTTTTAACGCGCGGCTTGCGACCGCGCGGCTTATCGACCAGTGCGGACTCACCGCTCTCGCGGTACTGACGGCACCAAGCCTTGACCGAAGACTCGCTAGGAATCTTGTGCTTGATCATGGCCTCGCGAACCGTTAAGCCGTTTTCCAAGCGGTCCTTGACCACGGCGAGCTTAACTTCGTACGAATAGGTGTGATGATGCGAACCGGCGTTGAGAACGGCGTCGGCACCGCCCACGGCATATGCGCGGGCCCACTGACGAGCCGTGGCCTGGGGAATGCCGAGCTCCGCGGCGAGGGCGCGATGACCGACCCCCTCTTGGAGGACCTCGACGGCGCGCTGCCTAACCTCGGGCGCATGCGTGCGAGTCCTTGTTGCTTCCGACATACCTGCCACTTCTTAGCCTTAACCGTTAATCTGCTTTCTTACGTGCATGTTAGATAGTAGCATTTTGCTGTTTGCGCGTAACAGTTAATTGAAAATCGCACGGCGGCATCTGGGCATTTGCCATTAATTTGCAACAGTTCTTTAGGTTTTATTTACGCAGCTAGTTAGCTCGCGGCTCATTGACGGTGTTTTACCAACCAGATTGGTATCTTTTTGTTTGGCTGGTATGGTTTGTGTAATTATTAACCCCTCTTCAGCCCGCACCTACATGTCAACTTTCCACTTACTTTCCAGCTTTCCACCTAGCTTTCCAGCTTTCCACTTAACTTACCACCTAAGGTGGAAAGCTGGAAAGCTAGGTGGGAAGCTGGGGCAGCAGCAGGCCAGGAGAACAAGAAAAGGGGCGGCAACCGGGTGGTTGCCGCCCCCTTTGCGAAGCCAGTTGGCTTCGGAACTAGTGGTCGATGCCGTTGAGGTTCACCCTCGTGAGCGTATAGGTCACATAGTCGGGCGATTGAGGCGTTGCGCTCGCCACGTCACCCTTAACCAGGCTCGCTGTCATCACCAAGCGATAGTTCGCGTAGAACTGCTCACGCTGTTCAACCTGCGTGTTGACCTTAACGGTAAAGGGCAGGCTAAACGTCGTATTACCGTTCTTCGTTTTGAACTTGCCGTTCTCCTTCGAGTCAGTGAAGGTGATCGTGCTACCGGAGGGAGCGACCGCGGCAAGCTTACTCTCCGTCACTGTTACGTAGTTTGAGATATCATCCGTTACGCTCTCATACCTGCCGTCGGTTCCGCGGCGCTGAAGCGAGAGCGTGTACACAACAGAGTCTGCGTTCGCAATTGCCTCGGCGGCGTTGCTGAGTCCACCCAGTTCATACGTGGCACCCAGACCAATCGTGCCATTCGCGATCGGACGCAGGTCGTCCACGTTAATGCCAAGCTGCGACTTATCTGGCGCAGAAAGCGTAATGGTCGTATCACCCGTGTCCATGCGATAGTACCCGACGTTACCGCGCTTCGTCTGCGTCAGGCTCGAGGTATTAAGGCCTTCCTTACGCGTCGAAAGCTTGGCGGTATAGGACATCTTGGTACAGGCGTCCTCGCCAGACTGCTTGGACAGGGAGATAACCTTGTTGCAGCCGTCCGGCGTAAGGCGAATCTCTTCCACTACCGTACGCACGGTAAAGGATCCGCCCGCTGCACGCTTGCGGATTCCGGCAAGGTCATGGTCGAGCGTGAGCCTCAGTGAGTCATCACCCGTATCCGTCACAATCTGTGTAAACGCAGGCGTCGAAGCGTCATACGGCTCCCAATCGCTGCCACTCCACCTGTAGTTCTGATTGCCGATGGCAACATAGAACTTCGCAATTGCCGAAGTTCCGCTCGGGAAACTGCTTACTCCCATTAGGTTGTTGTTGGCGCCATAGCGACACAGCGATGTATCGAGCTGATAGAACAGATGGTCGCTCTCTGTATAGTATTGGCTCGGGCTAAACGTAACCGTATCCATGACATCGAGAGAAAGAACGTAGGCGGCACCGTCCTCCGACTTCGAAACCGGAATGCACGCCCCATCTTTTTTGTCGACTACATTCTGCTCATAATTGGACAAGATGCTGTATGTCGATGCCGTACTGTTTTGAATATCGTCGCTGCCATCGGTGCGTAAAACATGATGCAGATTCCAAGATATGCGGCCACCCGAAGAATTCGAGTCAATAGACGAAGCCGTAAAACCGTTGATACTAGCTTGCGTCACGCCGTCGCCCGACTTGGGCACGTTGACAACTAGGTAGACGCTCTCCGATGCACGCTTCTCTCTGCCGGTATCCTTCTCCTTGGGTACCTTTAGCGTATAGCGACTGTTGCTGGGAACGTCAGCACCCGCAACCTTAAACAGCGTCCACTTGCCATCGAGTTTCGCTTTAGCGGTCGCCTCTGCCTCGTTATCACACACGGTCCATGTGCCGGCGCCATCCTGCGTGGCCGACACACCCAAGATCTCGCTCAGCCATCGCTCCTGATATGGATTGCCCGCAGAATCCTTAAAGCCGTCGTTTCCGCTCAGGGAAACGCTCGTTGCTCCGCCTTCGCCCACCGTATAGTGATACTCTCTGCCACCGGCCTTGCCATCAACGTTCGCATCGATGAGCGTAAGCTGGGTGCCCTGGGGCAACCTTCCGTCGGCACCATTGAAGAGGATACTCTTGCCGAGCCCCTTCATCGAGCCGCCAGCAGCCATATAGCTGTCCCAGCCAAAGTCGACTTCCTTCCCATTGGCAGAATTGTATGTCCAGGTAAGCAGACCCGTCATCGGCTCGCCAAAGCTCGTAAGCACGTGTGCATCTTTTCCAAGGTTAGCGTAGTCTTTTTCTTTAAATTGAGTGCCGTAATCATACGTTGCAGTGAAATCGATCTCGAGCTTGCGCTTAACGATGATCGGCACCTGAACGTTGTAGCTCTGACCCGCCTCGGTAAAGGTAACGGTCAGGAGCGTAAAGCGACCTTTGCCGTTGTCCCAATCGGAGCTTGGGCTAAACGACATATTGTTCTTGCCATTGTTCACTACGCGAAGCGTGGGATTGTTCGACGCGTCACCGTCTTTAACGAACACACCGTCCTTGAGTTGGAAAACCTCTGCTTTGGCCGTCACGTGCGGATTGGTGCCATTCTCGTTATTCAATCTGCAGGCATCGGAGAAGCCGCCGTTCGTGACGATGTTTAGATAGCTCTTGACCGTCGTGTTGTCGTTGCCAGAGATCACCAAAACGGGGAAATCCGCTGTGGCTTGGTTGCTGCTTGTATCATTATTCGAATTGAACTTACTGGCCACGGATGAGGCATCGTAGCTCGACTTATTTTGATAGGCGCCGTTGTCATTAATGCCGCCGATATTCGTGTAGGTGTAGCGATCGGCAACACCGGTGCCTGCCTCGCTCTGGACGGTCGCCGCGGTGTCGATGGTGGCGCCGTCGCCAAACAGGTAGCGATCGGTGGTGTCGTTGTCGGAGGCACGCGCCGCCAGCGTGCTTACGGGGCTCGTGGTCACATACGGGCTCGCTGCCGTGGTGGCGGTATTGTCCGCGCCGTAGAGCGTGATCCCCTTGTCAGGTGCTTCCAGTGTGTCGTTATAGTCACCAAACGCGATATACGACTTCATGTTTACGGCGGCCGCATTGGTCGTGTAAACCATCGGCGGCAGATCACGCGTGGTCTTGCCGTTGCCGAGCTTTACGTTCACGCCCGCTGCGGAGAGGCTATAGCCGTTTGTGTCAACCTCGCCTAAGAGCACGCCCTGCTTAGAGCCCAATTTGTAGGTATTGCTGTCCATGAGCACGTTTACCAGATGGAACTGGCCGCGTCCGTCGCCCGCAATGCCGCCGTTGGAGGTTCCGCCAAACGTTGTGTTAGATACCTTTGTGTTGGTGACGTTGATGACGTCGGCACCGCTGTTAATCGCGCCAAGTAGACCGCCGCTCCACCTGCCCTTGATCGTGGCGCTCTCAATCGCGATATTGTTGCAGGCTATGTTCACATTGCTGAAGTAGTAGCCGATAAGTCCGCCCGAGCATTGGTCGGTGCCGGCAATGTTGATATTCTCGACGCTACAGTCCTCAAACCAGTACGTGTTGGGGCTGCCACTGCTCGTGACCTCGCCAATCAAGCCGCCCGCATTACGGATGCTATTGTTCGTTCCGGTGGCATCGCCGATGATGGCGCTCTTGGCATCGCCTCCGGCATCAATGCGCACGTTGCTTATAGAAATAACGCCTCTATAGGCGCTTCCGACCACACCGCCGGCGCCCATGTACTTATCGGTGTTCGACCCGGTGGCGAGTACATTTACCCCAGAGATGACTGCCGTGCTCGATGCGACGGCTTCCGTGATGCCAATTTTGGTGTTCACCGATACGTTACTGGAGGTATAACCGAACACGCCGCCCACGTAGGGTGTTGTACCCGTGGCGGTTATGGTCGAGTTTTTGCCAATAGTCTTCTCGTATACCCCTGTGGCCGCGGTTGTCCACACGCCGCACGGCGAGGCGATCGCACCCACATAGCCGCCAACGTACTTCTCGCCCGTGACGCTAAGGCCAGTGTATGAGCAGTCACAGAGATTCGCGGGCGCCTGCGTGCCGGAGCCGAAATTGACCATATAGGTCACGTCGTTATCCGTCCTTCGGCTGGTACGGCCCGAGCTGCCAAGAAGCCCTCCTACGCTCTTTGCGCCCAACACGGTGCAGTTCTTCATCTGTACGTTGCGGTAGACGCCACGCGTGTTGCCGTCGTAGTTGGCCGTTGCGCCCGCCAAAAGGCCGGTGCCGATGAGGTCGTTCGATGCCGGTCCCGAGGCAATGCTACCGTTGGCGTCTTTGTACGTGAGCGATACGTTGCAGTTACTAAAGGTGAGGTCTTTGACCTGAGCGCCGTCATTCGCGGTGACGCTCTGCCCCACATTGGTTGAGGTGAACATCACGGTGCTGAATAGGCCGCCCACGCCCGAGACCTTATAGTCGTCATCGGCATATTCGACGACGCCGTAAGTGGCATCTTTGGTGCCCACCGTGATGGTGGCCCCGTTGCCGTCGATCGTTGCCACGTGCGGCGTGATGCGGTCGCGATCGGTGGACGCCTCGTTCGAGCTGCAAGCATTGGAATAGTAACGGCCGCTGAGACCCACGTATCCCGTGCCGTAGCCAGTCATATCATAGGTGGCATTTTCCTTGAACTCCAGGCTCATGCCGATCGATTTCGACGCGCACACGTAGCCCGTTTGGTAGTCGGCAGCGTAGGACGCCACCAGGTAGGGCGAATTTACATCGTCATCATGGTTGAGCGGGCCGTGCCACCCCTGTTTGCCCGGGGCCTTCTGGTCATCGTTTTTGGCGGTTTCGAAATCGCCGGAAGCGCTCGCAGGCTTGCCCACGCAGTCGTAGCTGGCATTTCGCACCTTACCATATTCCTTGTTGCCAAACAGGTAGCCGTTTATCGCCGGGTCCTGCTTATCGCTGCCCCAGTACGCCTTGGAGCCGCGGAACACGCCATAATTAGCGTAGTCAGTATGTGCCGCTCCAGCACCCGCACCCGAGCTAATGATGGCCGAGAGCACCAAAAGGCCCTGGGCGTTTTCCACCGTGGTCACGGGTGCCTCGGCATCAGTGCCGATATACTTGTTGTCGGTGCCCGTGGTAGTGACGCAGGCAGCTCCCTTGTTTGTGAGCTCGTTGATCTTGTAGTTAGCGTTACCGTTTTCGACTTTGCAGCCCTCGCTAAAGGCATAGCCATCAATCACACGACCAACGTAGGGATTGTCGTACTGCCGGAAGTTGCCCGTTCCAAGACCCTGAGACTTGTCGCTGGTTCCAGCGCGCCAAGACGTCCCTGACATATTGCGGAAGATCACACCGCCGCCCGCAATGGCACCAACGTAACCGCCGATGGGAACAAGATGTGGCTTAGTTCCGCCACCAGCAACCGTAAAGCCGGTTGTGGAGTTATCGGGCGTTGTCCCATTCACGGCCACACCGTCGATAATGTTATCGCCGCCAAGGATGCAGCCGATAACGCCACCGAAGAACGACGTCGGAACACCGTCGGCATCCTTGGCAGAATAAGTAATAGTCGCCGACGCGTTCACATAGCGAATATTCAGATCGCGCACCACGCTGCCGTAACTATAGGGAATAAGGCCGCGAAGCGAACCCTCGTTATTCTCTATCTTGATGGTTGCCTTTTTATCACCTTTAGGGTTGCCAACGATGACGCCACGGAACGGGTTGGCTTTGTTGCCAAAACCGCCAAACGATGCGCCGTCGAGGGTGATCGTATTACCCCCGGTAGGTTCAATACTGTAGTACGCGCTTTGGATATAGCGGTGCATCATCTCGTCGGAAAGTGTGGCCGAAGGATCAGTGGTGTCGCCGGTCTTCTTTTCCCACTTCTTCCCAGTGTCTTTCGCCTGCTTATAGACGTACGTAACCTCATTGTCGGTTTTATTGTCGCTGCGGCGAGTACAGAGCGTACTCTGGTTGACGGCAATGGTGACCTCCCAACCGTCGAGCGCAGTTTGGTTGTTGATGTAGTTGGCGATGGCGTTCATCTCAGTCGCGTCCTTAACGGCATACGGATCGCCATATGTGCCGCATCCCTCTACCAGCTTTGGAATGCGCTGGTTGACTTTAATTTCATGATATTGGACGCCGCTCTCGGTGGCCTTTCCCTTATAAACATAAGGAAGATAGCCACCAAACCAAGGCCTGACGTCACCGTCCTTCTTACCATCAACCGTCACATAGCCGCTCACGGCACCATACGTCGCTTCGTCGTAATACCAAAGCTGCTTGCCCGGGTACTCCGTACTCCCATCAATCTCAGATCCGTATGTCACCTTGCCTGCATCGGCATCGGCATCGGCCTTAGTAAAGGTGTAGTCCGCAGAGCCCGTGCTCGTGCTTCCGTAGCCAAAACTCTCCAGCAGGCTCGCATGGGTGAAGATCGTTTTGTTCTTTTGGCTGGGCAAGCTGATTTGCTCAAACTTTGCCGTCACCTGATCGGCCTCACTGCCTACACCAAGCTTTCCGAACAGCGACGTAGCCGCCTTGGTGTCACTCGTGTACCCAGTAGTCTTGATATTCTTCGCGTTCAGGCTCACGTACTTCTGCATCTCGTTGATGAGCAGAGGCATATAGGCGTTAGCATCCGTGGCGCTGTTGGCGCCGTCGACAATCAGATTGTTGAGCGTAAGACCATCAATTGAGATCTTTCTAATCTTGGTGCCATTGCCGTCGCTGGACCCATACACGTAGCGGCACACGAGCGCGCCCGAAGAGCTTCCGCTTGCTCCATCAGTGTCTTCAGAGCTCTTTCCGTCATTAATAACGGGCCCAACAGTACCACGCAAAGTGACGTTTTTTACTGTGAGATCGCCGTTTGCCACCGTTCGAAAAAGACCGCAGTGCATGTTCTCGTGCTGGGTAGCATCGGAATTTAGCTTGTTGCCATTCTGCTCGGCCTTGATCTTGGAGTAACAGAAGGTAATGGTCGCATTCTCAACCGTCACCTCTCCGCTCGGCTGAGTGGGATAATAGCTGTAGCCGGCCAAATCGATTGTACCCGTTATGGTTATGGAATCATCGAGCCCTGTCGTGCCATTGGGAACGATTGTCGAACGAATACCTTCGGGAGCATAACGGTAAGCAGACCATAAGAGCAGCTTTTCCGCTGTATCGATTTGACTGCCACTAAAGCCGCCTTCACAATTCTTAGAGGCTATGTCGAGGTTGTAGAAGTAGCGGGTATTGCCGTTCGTATTCTGGCTTCGACCGAAAGACGAGCGATTATGGTAGCTGTTGTCTTTTGTGGAATCGCCGTCCATGTCCAGCTTGTTTTTCTGTGTGTGTAGCGAAACGACCGTGTTCCAGTCGGCGTCCATGAGCTTGCTGCCGTTGTTTGGTTTTACACCGCTGCCAACCCATTCATCGAAGGACGTTACGCCCGACGCAACGATGGCCCCCTCGCCGGTGGGCACCCTATAGGCGGTATCCCAATAAGCCCTGTCCTCCAAGTACAGGCCTAGGTAGCTCTCGACGCCATATGTCGTCTTATCATCCACCTTGCAGCCGCGGCAAACTAGAACGCCGAGCGTCTGAGCGGCGCCCGCATTAATGGTTGTGCCCGAGAGATCGATGGCATAGTTGTTGATAATCCAGTGGCCGCTCGCGGCGTATACAAGACCACCGAGTTCCTTGGAATCATCCGCAGTCGCGGTTATAGAAGCGTTGGTCGTTTTCAGAGCATAAGAGTTTTCATTCTTGTTAATGCTCTCATCTCCGATAGTTACGACCGCGTTGCCCCAGCTATAACCCAAGAAACCACCCGTGCCATTGAGCTTATCGCCGTTCCTGCCGACTTTCATTTCGAATGAATTGAACGAAAGGCCCGAAATGTTCACGTACTTATCAGCTGAGTTGGCTATTGTCCCTGCATTGTAGGTACTCTGTGCGATGCAGCCGATAAGACCACCGACTTGGGCAATCTTGCCGCCGGCGCAATCGCCAGTTTCGATTGATCCGGCGACTTCGAGGCCCGCAACATTGAATGACGAGCCATAATCGCCCGCATAACCAATGGCGCCGCCAATGCGACTATTGCCGTTAAGCGTTTTAGTTGCAGCGATGGTCGCTTGAGCCTTGCTGTTATCCTTAAACGCAACCGTAGAAGCCGCCAGCACGCTGCCCGCAATACCGCCAATGTTCACGTCATTGGCAAACGTATCATCGCACGCGATATTCGTTTTGCACGTTACGCCAGACAATGACAGGTTGCCGACGATGGCACACGCAAGCGACCCGGCATCGATAGCCGAACCGTTATCGAACTTCATGGAGCCAGCGATTGTGACGTTGGAGATGGTTGCACCGTTGACGGCCGCGAACAAGCCCAAGCGGCCGTGGCGGTAGATTTTGCCGTTGCCGTTGCTCGTGTTATTGCCGTCGAGCACGTCTTCACCACGCTTGCCGTACGCCTCGCCGACGGCAAGATTGATTGTGCCGCCACCGTTCAACGTTCCCGAGAAAACTTGCGAGCCGTCTGCACGATCCTGCGTGAAACCCGTCAGGCCCGTGCCCTTGAGATCAATAGTGCCGTTCACCGTAATGGTCGAGGACTGCAAGCCGTTAAGGTTGTTTTCGGTAACGCCGTCAACCATCGAGTAGTAGCCGTTGGTTTGCCAGGTAATCGCAAGCTTGGCGAAATCCTCAGCTGTGGTTAGGGCGTAGGCACCGTTAGCTGCCGTCAGCGAATCCGGCAAGGTCAACTTATGAGTGTCCACATCAAGCTTAATGAAGTCGCCGCCCAGACGAACAACTTCACCGTAGGTCGCGATGTCGTCCGTCTTTGAGGCTGAGTTGCTACGCTTGAAGGTCCAGACCGCAGCGCCCTTGTCTCCCAGATCACCATTAGAGCCATTGCCGGCAGCGAAGATCAGCGCGTTGTGGTTCTCGTATACGAGCTGACCCGTCGTGGCGTTCTCGGCAAAACTTGCGCCCGACAGATCCGTGATGCCGCTGAATTTGATTACAGCATTCCACGCGGATCCCGCAATTCCCGCGGCACGGTTGCTTTGCGCCTTACCGATAGGATTGTCGCTTGTAAGTTTGAAATCTCGCACGTCAAGGACATTGCGCGTATCGACAACGCCCACGGCGCCACCGAACTTTCCGGTACCCGTTCGCGCCGAAGCATCTCCCTTGCACGCAACCGTCACGCCGTTGAAGACAACGGCAACGGGCTGCGAGTTAGGATTTGCGCTATCGCCAACATAGCCAACAACGCCGCCTGCGTCGGACAACTTGCTCGCAAGGTCAAACTCAATTGAGCACGTATTCTTATTATCTGCATCCTTTTCAACAACAAAGGCGCGCAAAGCGCCGTCGTCGTCCGTTTTCGTCGCGAACACCTTGCCGACAAGGCCGCCGTAGCTGCCGTTGACACTAACATCTTCTGGTAAGGCGAGTTTGCTCTTATACGTCCCGCCTTGCACCACGATGTCTCCATTAGAGATATCGGCCATGCCAAAAAGAGCGCCGGCGCGCTGCGACGCACCAAGAGTCACAAGGTCGCCCAGGTCGAACATATTGGACGTAACGGCAAATCCTTGCGCAAAGCTCACGTCGCCGATAACGCCACCAGAGCAAGCGCTGTTCTCGTCGCCAATATTTAGAGGACACCCAATCTGCTTATTATCCGCGCCCAGTGTGAGCACGGTCGCTTTACCAATAAAACCGCCGCTGGCAGTTGTGCCCTTGACGGTGAGCGCGTGTAGGTCGAGAGCTTTCGCGACGTTGACCATGGCACCCGTGCTCGAGCCAACGAGTCCTACAACGCCACCGGCGGAGCCGTTCGTAGACTGGACGGTGGCGGTGGGAACGTTTGCCAGAGTGCCAATGCTCAGGGTCGCACCGTCCTTGACTTCGCCTACGAGCAGGCCAGCGTTGCCAGAGCTCGTTTTGACGGCTCCGCCTGAGGTCAGATCGTTGGGGAACGTGACGGACTCAACCGTCAAGCTCCCGCTCTCGACCGTGTTGGCAATCAAGCCAATGTTGCCCGTCGCATTCGCGTTGAGATTCTTTCGAGAATCGGTGAGGCTATAGGTAACGTTCGCAGCAAGGTCGCCCGTCGTCGCACCCAGGAGGGGTGCCGTCAAGGCGGAAGTCGCATCCTTCACATCAACGTTCACGGGTTCCACGATGTCAACCGACGCGATGAGTGTCTTGCTCTCTTCGCCGTTTTCCGCACCGCTGACCTTCGAAGCGACCATCGGTGCGCTATAGCTAGTCGCGCCTACCCACTTTATCCTGACCGTTTTGTTTTGGTCAGACAGCTTGAGGTTATTAAAAACCGTCCGATCAGTCGTAAGCTCGACGGGACTATCAACGTCCCTATAGATCCTGCCTTCAAACGGACATTCATCACTGCCAAGACCCTGGAAAGACATGCCGTTATTAGCCGACTCGGTGAGCTTCGCATCGCCCGTGATGATAACCTTGATCTGCGCATCATAGTAAAGCGAAGCGTCGGCGTTAGACAGGACGGCGAACGCCTCCGACGACTTGACATCGAGGCTTCGGATTCCGCTCTCGTCGTCTTTGCGCACGATGCTTTCCGCGCCGTTCTTCTCGAGCAGCTCGACGAGCTTATTCAAATCCGTGATCGTCGCACCCGCCTGGGCATCAGCGTCCTCCGAAGTCGCATCATCGGCATCTTGCTCGGCGTCGTCAGCGGCGGCATCGTCAGCGGCATCGTCGCCTTCCGTCTGGTCGCCCGTGGAATCGGAACCAGTGGCGCTATCGGTGGTATCGCCTGCTGCAGCGTCATCCTTCACCGCGTCATCCCCAGCACTGTCGCTGTCGGCGCCGGCATCACTCGACCCAGACCCGATCGTGACATCGCCGTTGGTCTCGCCGCTCTCGGCAGTATCCAACGCCTTCGCAGATGCGGCAGCAATCTCGTTCGAGATGTTCTGCCAGCCTGCCGCCACAGCAGCCACCGTGGGCGAGCATGCTTGGAGCACCATGACCACCGTCATGAACTCTGCGAATATGCGCTTTGCCGTTCTCATCGATTCCGTACCTCTTATCCTAAAACTCCGCTTCCAGAGTTATCGAGTCTCCGTCGCGCCCGTCAGAGTAGTTCCGCTCACGCTAATGTCCAGGTCGCCCCAGCCACCGGGCGTTTTGCCGTCCGCTCGGTAAAAGTTGACGACCATCGAACCCGGCTCCATGGTGAACGTAGCCTTGCGAGCTGCAGCATCCACCGTCGCGCTATGGTTGGTCTCAAAGAACGGGTCGATCTCCACGTTCTCCCCCCACGTGAGCGTGACGTTTGCCAGTGCGCCCGTAACCGTCACGCGGTAGTTGTATGCAGCGTAATCAGCAAACTTGCCAGCCTCATCGACCAGCGCGCCCTCAACCGCAGCGGTCTTGACCTCGGCCCTCTTTGACGGCACGACTTTCGCCGCCAGACAGGCTAGCTCGGTGCCGGGGCTCTTCTCCGATACGACCGTGGCCTTAATCACAAAGTATGCTTGTCCCAACTTAGCCTCGGGGAAGGTCACGGTGTAGTCGTTCTTGGTAGGTTGATTCTCCGGAAGCGTGACGCTGCTACCGGGCTGGGGCGCATAGCTCCACGTGGCGCCATCGAGCCCGTGCCCCTCGACCGTCAAGGTGTATGTCACATTTTTGTCGTTGCAGAAGTTGCTGTTGCCCAGCAAGTAGTTGTAGATGCTAAAGGTAAAGTTGCGCTGCCCGTTGTTGGGATACACCGTAACGGAGCGCTGGGCACGGGCGAGCTCGTCGGGGCTAGGCGCACTCATATAGCCCGTGAGCAAATCGCTTGCAAATAGGCTCTGCGCAGTGCCCGTTGCGGCGACGGACTTTAGAAATCCGTTGGCGGTGTAGGCGGAATAGGTAAAGTAGCCACCCGTCACGAGCGCCACGGCGCAAATAAGTGCGATTGCCGCCACAACCAGCTTGTTCTTGACTAGGCTCTTGCTTTTTGCCAGCTGCTCGCGCTCGGCATCCTGCTGCCTCCCTTGCTTCTCCATGTGCGCCCCCTCTCCTACTTGCCGCTCGTGTTGCGCGCGATCAGGTAAATCACGTCGGTCTCTTTGGCGCTCTCGTCCCACGAAAGCTTGATGATAAAGTTAAGCGTGTCATTGCCAGTCGAGTTGTCGAGTGTCTTAGCGTTGAGGTCGCCTTTGCCGAATTTCTTGTATCGGTAGAGCGGGCGCGCGTTGCGCTGGACGTTTTGATAGTCCTTGAATGTAGGGTCGCTTGCGCCCTCGCCCGGCACGGCTGCCAGACCGTCGTTCTCCTTGTTGATATATTCGAAGCTCGTCAGCAGGTTCTCTCCGGTTGCTTTCCAGCTATAAGATTTGCCGTCTGCGGTACCGCTCACGTCGGGCGTCTGGAGCGCAGACGTGTTCTCGGCTCTGTACAGCTCAATAGTGAGACCCGTAATGTTGGTCGTATTCGCGAGTTGCAGCTCAAAACCGTCACCGCCCGTCTGCACGCAAAACGGGCGCTTGAGCGTCACCGTGTTGCCGGTCTTGGTATCGCCGTATTCGGGGTTGTAGCTCAGGTCGACCTGCTCTGTTGCCGTAGCGTTGGGGCCCAGCACTTTGAGCTCCGCCGGCTCCTTGATCTTGCCAACGGTGGAGCCGCGATTGGCATCGACGAACCATCCGAGCGTCAATCCCAGCAACACGAGAAGCACGGCCACCAGACCCACGATGGCCAGGGATTCGCGACGGTGGTCGCTCACCCAAGCCTTGATGCGCTCGATGCGGCCAGCCGGACGCGCTTCGCCGTGCGAGCCGAACCCGTTGCCGCCGGGGTTTGCCGCTCCTTCGTTGTGTTTGATATCGCCCTGCTCGCGGGCATTAAGCTGCTCGTCCATTTATTTATCCGCCTCCTTGGCGGTGAAGCGCACGCGAATGTACTTGACGTTCTTGCCGATAATCTCGTCGGCGTTGTTGTAGTAGCTGGCGCAGGTTTCCACATCCGCAGAGGACATGCCGGCTCCGACAGGCGGAACCGCGCTAGGCACCTGACCTGGCACGCTCGTGCTATCGGCGCGGAAATAGCGCGCGTGGTTATTGTTGATGTCGCCGACGAGGGTTGTGTATCCCCCCTCGTCGCCTGTGTTAGCGAAAAGGTTGCCACCGTAGCCGGCGTTGCCCGTGCGAACATAGCTCTTGAACTGTTCCGGCCAAATCCAGTAGAGGGTTTTGGTGACGGTTTCGGTCGTGCTATTTGAGTCCGCAGCGTAAAAGCTCGACTTTGGGATGGTAAAGCTCTGCGTAATGACGGTGACGCTGGCCCCGTCCTGGGTCACCGTGGTGGTCGTGGGGACCAGCGGATTCGAGTAAAAGCCAGAGGCATCTTTGCCCTGAAAAACCAGGATATGACCGCGCACCAAATCTTTAAGCGAGTTGATGATCTCTTCGTTTTTCGATGCATCCGCAGCAGTGCCGCCCGTGCCCGCAACGCTCGTCTGAACAGAAATTTCCCAGGTCATCTCCACCGTGATATCGTGCAGGTCATTGCAGAGCGGCCTGACGTTGAGCTGGAGCTGGCCGGCCGACCCCGGAGAGAGACCGCCATCGGTGCTCATGTTATTGAGGTTGAAAAGATTGTTCACGGCAAGGCTTGTACTGTCCGACGCGTAGTTGTCCTGAGTGTCGTACTTACCCGCCGTGCCGCCCTGCGTTCCCGAGAGCACAAACCGCGGGCCCTTCGCCGCGATCGTGCTCCCCGTGGCACTCACTCGGTTATTCGCGGCAAACCAGGCCAGGCATGCAAAGATGGCAACGATGGCGGCCAGCACAAACAGACCGCTCACCAGGAAATCCTTCCAGAAATCCTTGAGGGTCCGCACGTGCTCGTCGGCAGCTTGGCGGTACTCGGCCGCCGTCTTGTGCTGCTGGAGCTCGCTATGTCGGTCCATGCCACTCATCGTTTACGTTTGCCCTGCTAGCGGGCGTGCCATCCTTTCCGCTCGGTCGCGTTTATCCGTTGTTCGCAGGTAGAGAATTCAGGCAGAATACAACACCATACGATAAGGTAAAAGAATAGCATTGACCTGCGGTTTGCTCCACAGCGCAAGCCTTAATGATGTCTTAAAGATTACGAATAGCAGCTTCTTCCATATGCCAAGGACATGGTGCAAACAAACCTGACCACTTGCACCAATCCGCAGCACCGGGCAGCGGGCACACGGCGTGCCGCCCCTTAACACCCCAACGCGCGCACGGGTATCACGTAGATACCGTCCTCGACCTCGCGAGCGTACTCACCCACCCCCACAATCACGGCCATAAACTCCGGTTCGCGTGTGCGTGAACGAGGATTTCCACAGACCTTCTTGCGAACGCGCTTGAGGCTCTCGACGCCGGCGCTCGCTTTATCTTCACTCACCTTAATCTCAAAGGCGGCCCACCGTCCGTCGGCTAGCTGCACGATAGCATCGCACTCAAGGCCCGAATCGTCGCGATAATAGCGCACGGGCGTGCTATCCAGCAGGTCGAGCGAACGTGCGTAGACCGAAAGGTCGCGTATGACCAAATTCTCAAACACCAGACCAAATGTCTGCCAGTCGGCAAGCAGCGCCTGCAAGGACATACCTAGCAAGGCGCAAGCAAGGCTCGGATCTGCCAGATAGCGCTTGGGCTTGACGGTAAAGCGCCGTTTGTCGCGCGCGGCGGGAACCCAACCGGGGACCTCCTCGAGAATGAACATGCCTTTGAGGGCATCCAGGTACCTGCGCACCTTGGTCTCATCGGCAAACGCTGCGGGCTCCTCCTCGGCACCGAACATATCCATAAGAATCGTTTTATACGTGGTTGCCTGTCCCAGATTGCGCGCGATCGATGCGGAGACTCGACGAGCAATATCGGGGTCGAGACCGACCGCCGGAAAGCTGCTCGAAAACGTGGTGTTGAGATATTCTCGGGCGATGAGCTGAGCGTCAGCCGAAACCATATCGATCGCCTCGGGCCAGCCGCCGCGGCAAGCGGCTTCGACAAGCCCCGGTGTATCGCCATTGCACCGGCAGGGCTCAAAACGATGCTCAAACAAGCCCGCCAGGCTCACCTTGCCGTTGGACTCACCTGTCTCGGCAAGTGTCATGGGGTGCATGCGGACGCGACCGATGCGGCCGGCTCCACTATGCGCGGGCGCCTCCGCCTTTGAGCCAAACGCAGGCGTGGCGGAACCCGTGAGGATATAGGCGCCGCGCGTGCCCCGGGTGCGGTCAACCTCGTGTCTAACGTAGTCCCAAATTTGGGGAACGCGCTGCCACTCATCGATAATATGCGGACGGTCTCCCAGCAACATCATCGCCGGGTCGGCACGCGCGAGGTCGAGATTCTCGTCGACATACGAGGCGGACGCCCCGTGCTCAAGCGCGGCCCACGTCTTGCCGCACCACTTGGTGCCCGCAATCTCGACCGCGCCAAAGACACGAAGGTAGCGCTCGATTTGCGCATCCACGATACGTGGGATGTATCCGTCCCGATGTAGCCTCTCGCCTGCCATGAGCCACCCCCGCAGATTTCCAGGTCCTGCTTTCTGATTCTTCTATTCCACTGTAGCAAATTCGGATTTTCGGGTAGTTGCGATTCGGATTTTCGTGTTCATATAGTTCGGATTTTCATGTTCTAAGGATTCGGATTTTCGGGTGCATGAAATTCGGATTTTCTGAACCCGCTGGTCAGGGGCGCCCTCATTGGCAAAAAAGGCGGGGAGCGCCGATACGGCACTCCCCGCCCACTCAATACGCGATAGCTTTCTTACTTAGAGCTCGTTGGCCGCGTGATACGCCGTGCGAATGGCGCTCGCAATGTCGGCGGTGCGCTCGCCCGAGCAGTCGCCCACGCAGGTCACGGGCACCGTTACGCCGTCCAGGTCAAACCCGTTGGCCTTGGAGCCCACGGCCATCACCACGTAATCGCAGGCGATCTTCACCGGCTCCTCGGCGCCGTCCTCGGTGGTGCGAACGGCCTCCACGCCCTCGTCGGTAATGGCGGTCAGGCGGGTCTTAACATGCTGCTCAACGTTGTGGGCGGCAAAGTCGTTCATAATCAGCGGCAGAATGGTCTCGGACTCGCCTGCGGCAATCTTGTCGAGCATCTCGACAATCGCCACCTCGCAGCCGTTCTGCAGCAGGTACTCGGCAGTCTCGGTGCCCACCAGGCCGCCGCCGATAACGGCGACGCAGCCCGCGAGCTCCGCCTTGCCGGCCAGCACGTCCCAGCTCGAGACGACCTTGTCCGAATCGGCGCCCGGAACGGGGATGACCACGTCGTGCGCGCCCACAGCCACAATCGCGGCGTCGGCGGCGTTGAGGTCCTCGGCCGTAGCGGCATGGTTGAGCTCAACCTTTACGCCCAGGCCGGGCAGAATCTTCTCGTAATACTCCACCGAGCGCATGATCTCGTCCTTGCGCGGAGGCGCGGCCGCCAGCACAATCTGGCCGCCCAGATGATCGCTCGCCTCATAGACGGTCACGTCGTAGCCGCGCTTGGCCGCCACGCGCGCGGCCTCCAGGCCGGCAATACCGCCGCCCACCACGGCGATCTTCTTGTCGCCCTCGCCCGGCTTAATGGCGATGGTCGCCTCGTCGCCGTTCTCGGCATTGAGCACGCACGAGATGTATTTGCGGTTTTGAATCGCGTCGACGCAGCCCTTGTTGCAGTTGAGGCACTCGCGGATGGGCTCACCCGTGGCGGCCTTCAGCGCAATGTCGGGGTCGCACATGAGCGAGCGGCCGTAGGCGATGATGTCGGCCGCGCCGTCTTCCAGAATCTTCTCACCGGCCTCGACCGAGACAACGCGGCCGACGGTTGCCACCGGCACGGAGACCAGGGCCTTGACGCGCTCGGCCACCGGCAGCGTCCAGTTGTAGGGCATGGCGCCCATGGGCGGAATGGTGTCTCCCATGTTGCCGGTGTGGTTGGCCTGCGCGACCTGGATCATGTCGATGCCCGCGCCCTCGAGCAGCTTGGCAAACTCGCAGGCCTCATCGGGCTGCAGGCCGCCCTTGCCGCGCGGCGTGCCGTCGGGGTTCTCCATGATCACGGGGAGCTTGTACTCCACCATCAGCTCCGGTGCGGCTTCCTTAATGGCGGCGACGACCTCCAGCGCGTAGCGAACGCGGTTCTCGAACGAGCCGCCGTACTCGTCGGTGCGCTGGTTGAGGATAGCCGAGCACAGCGAGCCCACCAGACGGTCGCCGTGGACCTCGATGGCGTCGATCCCGGCCTGCTGTGCGCGAGCGGCCGAGGCGGCGATGGCCTCCTTGATCTGGGTGAGCTGCTCCACGCTCGCCTCGTTCACAAAGTGCTGCATGTCGTGGTGCAGCTTGGCGTAGGCCTGCTTGCGAATCTCGTTGGACTCGGCCATCTTGGCGGCGAAGGTCTCCTCGTCGCCGGCGGCCTTGGCCTCCTGCGCGGCCTTGGCGGCGGCCATGGAGCCCATGACCATGCGGCCGACGCCGGGCACGTCGTACTCGGGATGGAACAGCTGCAGGGCGATCTTGGCGCCGTGCTTGTGGACGGCGTCGGCCAGCGCCTTAAACGTGGGGATCTGGACATCGGTCGCCAGCTTGGGCGTAGGGCTCGCGGTCATAACGGGAGCGACGTCGCCGATGACGATGTAGCTCACGCCGCCACGGGCCAGACGCTCGTAAAAGGCCAGGCTGCGCTCGCCGATGGAACCGTCGCGCTCCTCGTAGCCGGTGGTGAGCGGCGGGAACATAATGCGGTTCTTGAGCTCAAGGGGGCCAACCGTAATGGGCTGGAGCAGCTTGGATGCAGGTGCGGTCATGGATATTCCTCTCTTGTAGGCGCGGCGGCGATGGTGCCGCGTAGTTGTCTAGAGGATATGGCATGGGAGCACAGTGGCGCAACGGAAATCGGCGAATATCAGGTGGCGGCGGGTGGATGGGGATGGGCGGGGCGGCCCGTCGGTTTATCTCAATCTGTAACAGTTACGCGGCAAAATCGGGTCTTACTGTTACAGATCGAGACAAACGGGACCCGCCTGCTAGAAAATCTCAATCTATAACAACAACTCGGCGAAATCCGTCCCTCGTGTTATAGATTTAGACAAACGGGACCCAATCCACCGGTATATCTCGATCTGGGCTTATAGGACAAAATGTGTGTCCCGATAGAACATCCGTTTCCATCCATTAATC
>CABQQR010000005.1:0-129926 GCA_902466395.1 uncultured Collinsella sp. | reverse complement strand
GCCCTTGCGGCGTAGTCGCTATTTATTCAGTCCAAGTTTCGGGGCGCAGTTCACTATCCCCTTCGCGGTGGTTGTTGGCAGTTACCAGGGGGTTCTGGCGGTTGAAGACTCGATTGCTTCGTGGCGTTTGAGCTCGCGGCGCATGGTTTGCGAGTTGAGCCAAGCGGCCTTCCAACCGCGCGTGGGGTAGCGCGCCTCGTCAATTTCGATCTTGGTATAGCCGCAGGCGTTGACAATCTTCGTTCCGCATGGGTGTTGGCGCTCGCGTTGAAAGTTGGGGCCGTAGCTTTGGTGCACATGCCCGTGAATCATATAGTCGGGACCCCAAGACTCAAGAGCCGCATTAAAGCACTCGAATCCTCGATGCGGCAGGTCGTCCAGGTCGCCCATGCCTGCGACGGGTGCATGGGTAAGTAGAATATCGCATCCGTCTACCAGTGCGATTTTTCGCGATAGCTTGCGCATGCGTTTTGCCATCTCGCGCTCGGTATACATGTTCGCGCCGTCGCGGTAGCGCATGGAACCGCCCAGACCCGCAATGCGAATACCTCGGTACACATATACGCTGTCCTCAACACAAATGCACCCGCCCGGTGCATGGCGCGCGTAGCGGTCGTCGTGGTTGCCACGAACGTACACAAGCGGTTTGTTGATGACAGTGACCAAAAACTCAAGATAGTCCGGATCCAGGTCGCCTGCGGATAGAATCAGGTCAACGTCCTCAAAGCGCTCCTTGCGAAAACATTCCCACAGGCAGCGCTCCTCTACATCGGCAATGGCTAGGATATTCATAGGGCACGGACCTCCGGCTCGTTATCGAGCTGCGGAATCGAGCCTATAACGTTGTCAGCCAGCCAGTTCATCTCGACAATCTGCGTACTCGGCAGGGGAGGGAAGCCCTCAATCTGAACCACGCCGTCCTGGCTGTGGAGCTCGCCGCCAAATGGGTTGATGGAGCCCTCGACGATGCCATTGCGGAGCAGCTGCACCAGTTTGCGCGTCTGATAGGGCAGGCCCGGAGCGTAGCGAATGTCGATGACGCCCGAGCTCATGCCATACCAGTAGTTGACGGCGCGAACCTGGCTGTCGTCACTGGTCTCATCCCAGGTGCCATGCAGCAGGCTTCGCACGATAAGCTCGTAGTATCGGCCCCAGTTCCAGACCGGCATGGCGATGCCGACGACCTTGCCATCGACCAGGCGGTGGAGTCCGTAGGCCGTAGGGTCTACGAGCGACTTTGACATGTCAGCGCCGGTCATGACGCTCACGCCTTCGCGGCACATGGCCTCGGCAAGGCCTCCGGCGGGCACATCGCCCCAGGTCAGGATAATTTGCGCGCGGGGGTCGAGCAGCGAGGCGCCAATCGCAAAGGCGTTGATCTCGCTAAGCGCGCCCGAGGCGAAGACCGACGCGTGGTAGCCGATACGGTGGTTGTCCGCCATACTGGCGGCAAGGGCGCCCAGGAGGAACTTGGCCTCGTACATCTTGCCAAAGTACGAACGCACGCTTTGGTGGGGAAGGCCGATAGAGCAGTTGAGGAATCGCACCTGGGGATACTCAACGGCAGCCCTGAGCGTGTATTCCATCAGGCGGTGCGAGGTCGAGAAGATGACGTTAGCTCCATGTTTGACAGCCGTTTCCACGGCGGCGTAGAACACGTCCGGATCGTGGCAGTCCTCGAACGCCTCGGTGCGCACGATACCGCCAAAGTGCTCATCGAGATACTGACGCCCTTGGTCGTGCAGACTGTCCCAGCTCGACGTTGCGCAGGGGAATTCATGGATAAAGGCGATGCGCAGGGGGTTGGCCGCCGAATAGACGGTCTTGCCCATAAAGAAGTTGAGCACGCCGGAGGTGGACTTAGCGGGCGACTCTTCCTCATCGACGCTCGGTGCTTCGACAAGATCGACCTTGTCTTCGTTATTTTTGCCGGCAATGACCAGCTCGCGCCAAATCTTACACAGGCGGTTTACGACGATATCCGTCGGCGTATCCAGCAGGCGGTCCTGGTTGTACACATTGAGGTAGACGAGCATGGCGTCGGCGGGCGTAATGTCCAGGTGGTCGCCGCCTGCGCGAAGGTAGGCGCGCTTAAAGAGTAGGAAGGTGTGGCGCAGGTAGTCGACCTTTTTTTGCGGCCATTTTTCGATAAGGTTCTGACCGAGCATCTTGGCGAGCGTCTCGTAGCTTCCTTCGCGAGAGAACTCGATCTCGTATAGGGGGCAGACGCGCCAAAACGCGCAGAACTCGCCGTACAGGCGGCTTTCGACGGATTCCCATGTGCCGGGGTAGAGACGGGTGACCTTGGCCGAAATCGTCGGGGCGTCCAGGAATTTGAGAACGCTGACGCGCTTGTTGCCCTCTTGGACGTAAAACCGATGCATGAACTCGGTGACGATGACGGGATCGCGATAGCCCTCGGTCACCTGGATGTCGTAGAGGTTAGACCACTTGCGGGCGAACTCGGTGCTAAACGGCAGCAAGGGCATAAAGTTGCATGAGAAGGCGGACTGACGGCCCTTGGTAACCGTGCCGACGACCATTTCGAGCGGTATATCTCTCAGGCCGACATTCTCTCGCTGGCCTAAGGGGAGCTGGGAAACCAAGCTATCGAGGTCCGTGAGATACGGATGCTCGCTTTGACTAATGGCGCGACGGCGTCCCTGCTCGCCGCGCTTGCGTGCTTGACGATAGGCCTCTTCCATGGTGTCTACTCCCTTAGTCGTTTAAACAACGATATGAACCATGGTACCACGATGCGAAACTACCACAAAGGTGCCTGTCCCCTTTGTGGTAGTTTAGGCGATGATGGGGGCGATGGCACGAATGCAGGCGTCGGCTGCCGTGAAGGTGGTGCTATCGTCGCTGACGATAAAGATGATTTTGCCCTTGACGCCAAAGTCGCCGATCTCGCTAAAGAGCACGTACGGCTCCTTGTCAAAGCCAGAGATGGGAAGCACCGCGGCCTTGGTGGCGTCGGTAAGCTCATCTGCCAGCGCGTCCAGCGAGGCCCACTTAGACGTGTCCTTTACGGCAACGGGCACGGCCACGCGCCCAAAGGGCATCAGGTGCACGAGCGTGTTCTTGGAGATGTTGGAGTTGGGCACAATGATGGTCTGCCCGCAGGCATCCTCGATGGTCGTGTGGCGCCAGGTGATGTCTTGGACCACGCCCGACACGCCGCCGACCTCGATATTGTCGCCGGGCTTGATGATGCCCATGAAGGTCACCTGCATACCGCCGATAAGGTTCGACAGCGTGTCCTGAAAGCCGAGCGAGATGGCGATGCCGCCGACGCCAAGAGCGGCGACGAGGGCGTTTGCATTAATGCCAAAACAGTTGTCGAGGATAAAGCTGCCGCCGATCATCCAGATGACGGCGCGTGTGATGTTGATGAAGATGCTCGATGCTGGGAGCGGGTTATCATCGCGGTTAAGCAGGTGGTGCAGGGTCTTGGACGCGATTTTGGCGGCAACGGCGGTGCCGATGGCCAAGATACCGGCCCAGATGATGTTGTGGACCCATCGTTGTGCAAAGAAATGAAGAATTGGCTCAAACAATTCCATGTAGGGAAACCTCCTCATGATCATCCAACCATGATACCCACCAAGAAGCCCGTCCGATCAAATTCGTACGGGCTTCTGTGCTCGATATAAGGTTTATGCGGCGGGGCTGCAAGGCCCGGCGGCGTAGCTTAGCGTCGACGCTTCCAGATAATGCCGAGAATGATGACGATGATGCCGCCGATAAGGCACGTGCCAACTACTGCCAGCGTGCGGTCTCCCGTTGCGGCGAGCTTGCCGGTCGTCTTCTTGGTGATGACCTTCGTGGTCGTCGCGTCCGTCTTAGGCGAGGGCTCAGGCGTCGGGGCCGGTGTGGGCGTGGGGTCCACGGCAGCGGAGCCAAAGCTGATGGTGCCGGCGAGTCCGGCCATCTTGCTCTCCCAGCCGTTTTGCCCAATCAGCGCCCTCAGCGCCGCCTCACACGTGCCCCACTCGGTGCGCTTGGTGGCGTGTGCGAAGGTGGGGAAGTCGGTCGTGTTGGTAATGATGTAGTTGTTGGTGGCGACGGTATAGGTCTTGGTGGGATCGAGCGTGCTGCCGTCCTTGGCGAGTGTGGCACTCACAATGCGCTTGCCTTCGGGCTGCGTCCAATCAATCGTCACGTTGATGCCGCCAAAGGAGAGAACGCTGCCAGAGTCATCGCGCCACTTGTACTTGTCTTGCGCTTCCTGCTCGGTATGGCCGGCTGCCACGTAGGCTTGCTGAAGCTCATAACTGTGATTGCACTCGTCGCTGATCTGCAGCGAATGCTCGAGCGCTGCGAGGAAGTCCGCACCGGTCATGGTCCAGGTCTCCACGGTGTTGCCGTAGGGCGAGATAGCGATGACGTTGCCTGCGGTCACATCGCCTGCAGCGATGCCGCCGCGGATGCCACCCGCGTTCTCGATGGCAAGGTCTGCGCCCGTCAGGTCAAGATAGGAGCCGCAGATCACATGGCCGATGGTCTGGGCCTTGGTGGTGTCGCCCTCCTTGCTGGGGCGGAAATCGGTGGTGCGCACCATCTCCCAGCCGTGCGTGCCAGATGCGTTCTCGCCGTAGAAATAATTGGTAGAGCTCGTGCCGAGCACCTCGCTCGATGCGGCGTTAAAGGCATCGTCGAGCGGCTTGATCTTGTTGTCGTGGACCTCATCAAGGATGCTCTGATAGGCGAAGCCCTTGTTGGGGTCGGTCAAAAGAACGTTTACGTCCTTGGTGGTATAGAGCTTCTCGTCGCTTTTGCCTGCGTATACCGCCACCGTGTCATCGTCGGTGCTTTCGGTGCCCTTGGTGTCGTACTCGTAGGGGACGGAAAGCAGTCCCACTTCGGCAAAGGCACTGCCCGCCTCGACAACGTGGACCGACTTGCCGTCAGCCCCCGTCACGTTTTCGTCTAAGTTGATGTGCTCGTGGCCCGCGACCAGTGCATCGACCCCAACGAGCTTTGCAGCAAAGGTCTTGGCGTTGAGCGTGTGCGCGATACAGACGACAACGTTGCAGCCCTCTGTCTCGCGCAGTCGCTTGGCCTCGGCATTGATGGCGTTCGCGGCACTCGAGAACGACGTACCCGCGACCAGGTCCGCGCGCAGCGAGGATTCCAGCGACTCATCCATGGCACCCACGACGCCGACCTTGATTTTGTAGTCGAATGTGGAGTGATCTTCGCTATCCTCCCAGGTGCGATCGAGCGTCTTGGTGATACTCGAGCTCCATACGCCGCTCGTAGACTTCGCGTTCGCGCAGAGCATGGCGAAGGGCGTGCCGGTGGGGCTGTAGCCGGTCATGGTGCGGAGCTTGTCCGCGCCGTAGCTCCAGTCGTGGTTGCCCGGCGTGGTCGCGTCGTAGCCGTCTGCATAGAAGGTGTCCATGAGCTCGGCGATGCTCTTGCCCTCGCTCATGGTGGCAAAGGACTGCCCGTGGAAGGTATCGCCCGCATCGAGCAAAAGATCGGGGGCGCTGCTTTGGGCGCTATAGAGAACCGCCAGTCCGTCAAAGCCCACAGCGCCGGTGCCCTTGCTTGCGTTGTAGCTGTACTTGTAGCTGCCGTGGATATCGTTGGTGTGCATGACGGCCACGGAGCCGTCAATAGCGGCGGGCAGGTTCCCCGCGAAAGCGAGGCTTGGGATGCCTGCGAGCGAGCCGGCAAACAACGCGGCGGCTAACGCAAGGCGGGGGAGTCTTTTCATGGCAGTTTCCTTAGTCCTTAGCCAGAAAGTCTGGTTGAATATCGGATTATCGACATAATATGCGAAAACCGCCGCAAGGGCGTCTGTCCCTTTGCGGCGGTTTTGACGTTTGCGCAGATAAAACCTGCCAAAATAAACCTGTCCCTTTTTGGTAGGTTTAGCTCAGCAGCATGCGGTCGTTGGCGAGCTCGCCGCCCGAGACCTTCTCGAACTTCTGCAGCAGGTCGGCTACGGTGAGCGACTTCTTCTCGTCGCCGGCCACGTCGTAGATCACATGGCCCTCGTGCATCATGATCAGACGGTTGCCCAGACGGATAGCGTCATTCATGTTGTGCGTAACCATGAGCGTGGTCAGATGGTTTTCGTCGACAATCTCCTCGGTCAGATTGAGCACCTTAGAGGCCGTCTTGGGGTCGAGGGCCGCCGTGTGCTCGTCGAGCAGCAGCAGGCGCGGCTTGGTGAGCGTGGCCATCAGCAGGGTGAGTGCTTGGCGCTGGCCGCCCGAGAGCAGGCCGACCTTAGCGTTGAGGCGCGTATCCAGACCAAGGTCCAGACGCTTGAGCAGCTCAACGTACTCGTCCTTCTCGGCCTTGGTGACGCCCCACGAAAGACCGCGACGCTGGCCGCGGCGCTTGGCGAGGGCCAGGTTTTCGGCAATTTGCATGTCGGCTGCGGTGCCGCGCATGGGGTCCTGGAACACACGGCCCAGGTACTTGGCGCGCTGTGACTCGCTCAGACGCGAGATATCGGTGCCACCGAGCTCGATAACGCCCGAATCGAGCGGATACACGCCGGCGATCATGTTGAGCAGCGTGGACTTGCCGGCGCCGTTGCCGCCAATCACGGTTACAAAGTCGCCATCGTTCAGGGTAAGGTCGACGCCGGTGAGTGCGCGCTTCTCAGTGACGGTGCCCTTGTTAAAGGTCTTCTTGACGTGCGAGAGCTTAAGCATCTGCCTCATCTCCCTTCGTGTAGGAGCTGCGGAGCTTGTAGCGCTCCCAAACCACGGGCACGCACAGGGCCACGGCAACGATCACGGCGGAGAGCAGCTTCATGTCGTTGGCGTCCATGCCCAGCTGCAGCACGATGGCGCGGATGAGGAAGTAGACCACGGAGCCAAAGACGGCGGAGGCAAGACGGACGCTAAACTGCGTGAGGCCGCCGGGCAGCAGGCGACCGAGCACCTCGCCGATGACGATGGCGGCAAGACCGATAACGATGGCGCCGGTGCCCATGCCAATGTCGGCATACTTCTGGCTCTGGCAGATGAGCGCACCCGAAAGGCCAATGAGGGCGTTGGAGAGCACGAGGGCGATCATTTTGGTGGTGTTGGTGTTAACGCCCAGGGCGCGGATCATGTACTCGTTGTTGCCGGTGGCACGCAGCGCCGAGCCGATCTCGGTGCCAAAGAACCAGTACAGGATGGCGACGATGGCCACGGCCAGCACAATGCCTAGGATAATGGCAACAGTGGACTGCGGCAGGCCCGTCATGTTGCTGACGGATGAGAAGATAGTGCCCTTGGCAAGGATGGGCGTGTTGGACTTGCCCATGATGCGCAGGTTGATGGACCACAGACTGATCTGCGTAAGGATTCCGGCGAGGATTGCGGGAATCTCAAAGACGGTGGTCAAGATGCCCGTGACGGCGCCCGCGATGGCGCCGGCGCACATGCCGGCCAGCACGGCGAGCAAGGGGTCGACGTTATTGTTGACGATGAGTGCGGCGCAGACACAGCCGCCGAGGGCAAAGCTGCCGTCGCAGGTCATATCGGGGATGTCGAGCAAGCGGAACGTGATAAACACGCCAAGCACCATAATGCCCCAGAGGACGCCCTGCGAAATGGCGCCCTGCAATGCAATGAGCATGCTTCATACCTCCTAGGATAGGGTGGACACGTGATTTTCCATAATAGCGGTACCAATGCATAAAAGAGCGGTGGACAGACGTTTTGTTTTACCTGAAACAAGCAGGGCGAACGCCGGTCTTTAGCGTTCGCCCCAAGGACTCAGATATTGAATAACGCGGCTGTGGCGCGCGTGCGGGCCCTAGACGCGTTACCGCGCATGGCGCTACTCGTCCAGAGCGGAAAGGTCGATGCCTAGGGCCTCGGCCATCTCGTCGTTCTTGACGACGACCAGGTCCTTGCTCGAGAGGTGCTTGATCGGCATATCCTCGGGCTTGGCCTCGCCCTTCAGGATCTTAACGGCCATCTCGCCTGCAGCGTAGCCCAGGTCCTCGTAGTTGATGGAGAGGGTGAACAGGCCGCCGGCCTTGCACATGCCCTCCTCGCCAGTCACGAAGGGGAGCTTGTTCTCCTTGCAGATCTGGCCGACCTGCGAAGCACCCGCGGCGATGGTGTTGTCAGTGGGGGAGTAGAGTGCGTCGACCTTGCCCACGGCGGACTCGACGACGGACTGAATCTCGTTGGAGCTCGAGACGGTGAAGTCAGTGTACTCGAGGCCCAGCTTGTCGAGTTCCTTCTTGGCGGCCTTGATCTGGACGTCGGAGTTGGACTCGGCGGTGCAGTAGAGCAGGCCGACCTTCTTAACGTCGGGCAGGACCTTCTGCATCATCTCGAGCTGCTCGGCGACCGGGGTGAGGTCGGAAGCGCCCGTGACGTTGGTGCCGGGCTTGTCGTTGTCCTGGACCAGGCCGGAAGCGGCGTAGTCGGTGATGGCGCAGCCAACGATGGGGATATCAGCGGTGGCGCCGGCGGCAGCCTGCGCGGCGGGCGTAGCGATGGCATAGATCAGGTTGACGCCGTCGCCTACGAACTTGTCGGCAATGGACTTACACGTGGACTGGTCGTTCTGGGCGTTCTTCTGGTCGATCTTGACCTTGAGACCGCTCTTCTTGATGGCCTTGACGAAGCCGTCGTTGGCGGCATCGAGCGCGGAGTGCTCGGTGAGCTGCAGAACGCCGATGGTGTAGTCGGAACCGGCGGCAGCAGAGCCGGAACCAGAGTTGCCGCCGCATCCGGCGAGCGGGGCGAGCGCGAGCAGACCGGCGGAGACCAGAAGGCTCCTGCGGCTGATGGTGATGTCCTTCATATCATTACCCCCAGTATAAAAATGGCTGGAAACACTGCACTGGGACAAAGTGCAAGTGGAACTATAGTAGCGCTGATGTCCATTTTTACAACAGCCTGGCGGGTTTTTTAATACAGAATCGGATGGGCGGTACGGGTAGTCGAATGGGCGGCGGAGGGTCTTATGCGGCGGAGGAGGCATCGTCCTCGTCCAGGACGGCGAAGAGCTTCTTGCCGTCAAGGAGACGTGTGGTGACGTTTCTCATGCGGCCGATCTCAACGGTACGCAGCGTGTCGTCGGCGCCTCGCGCGTCATAGACCGTTCCCAGCAAATACGAGATGCCGTCTCGTTGCTTGATGGCAAAGGGCCGGAGTGTCATCCGCGCCACTTCGACCTCTCCGCGTGCCGTGACACTCGAAATATCAAAACTCACCGTGGTTCCGTGGTCGATGGCCTGCTCGATGAGCTCGCAGGCATCGATGCGCTTGACGGGCGTGCGTGTGGCCTTGGTGGATTTGTCGCCTGCGCTTGGAGCAGGCTCGGGTGCATCGAGGTAGCCGCGAACGTCGGCACTCGCCATGGCGACCAGGTGCTGCGCCATGCTCTTTCGAATGGCGATGGGCGTGGAGCGGTTGCGCATGACCATGCCGTGGAGCCGGATGATCTCTTCGTCGGTGAGCGGACGGGTCAAGAGTCGATAGCCCACGCCGCGCTTGTACTCAATTTCGTATCCGGCATGGCGAAGTGCGGAGATGGCGGTGTAGATGCTGCGCCGCGCCGCCGAGATGGGCATGCGGGCGGGGTCGTCGGGATGGGCGAGGCGCCGGATCAACTCATCGGAAAGCATGGCCTTGTCCTCGCCGGTGTTTTCGCTTAATAGTTGCAGGATGCGAACGGCGCGATAGGCTGCCATCGAGGCGGCGCCCCTCGTCGTGGTCTCGTAAGTATCAACAGCGGTTTCGGTCATGGCGCCCACGTCCTTTCCGTTTTGGGTGGCGACGGTATGGAGCCTAGGACGCGGGGCTTTCCCAGGGGCGCAGAGCACTCTGGGCGGTCGGTGGCCGTCGGCAAGCGGCGGGTCGAGTTTTCAACAGCCCTGCCCAACTGACCAAAAACTTGCCAAAAGCTTGACGGATGCTGTTGAAAAAAGCGCCCCTCGGCTTGCCGAGAGGCGCTGGCGTGATGCGCTGGAACGCGTTTGGTGGCGCTGTGGCGATTAGAAGTCGGCGTTGCCCACGGTGCGCGGGTGCGGCAGGACGTCGCGGATGTTGCCCACGCCGGTGAGGTACATCACCAAGCGCTCGAAGCCCAGACCGTAGCCGGCGTGCTTGCAGGAACCGTAGCGGCGCAGGTCAAGGTAGTACTTGTACTGCTCGGGATTCATACCCAGATCCTTGATGCGGGCCTCGAGCAGATCCAGGCGCTCCTCGCGCTGGGAGCCGCCGATAATCTCGCCGATACCGGGAACCAGGCAGTCGGCGGCGGCGACGGTCTTGCCGTCCTCGTTCATGCGCATGTAGAACGCCTTGATCTCGGCCGGGTAGTCGGTTACGAAGGTCGGTCGCTTAAAGTGTTCCTCGGTCAGGAAGCGCTCATGCTCGGTTTGCAGGTCGATGCCCCAGCTCACGGGATAGTCAAACTTGTGACCGGCGGCGACGGCCTGCTCCAGGATTTCGACGGCCTCGGTATAGGTGACGCGGGCGAAGTCGGAGTTGGCGACATGGTCCAAGCGCTCGAGCAGACCCTTGTCCACAAACTTGTTGAGCATATTGAGCTCGTCGGGGCAGGTGGCCATAACATCCTTAAGGACGTACTTGAGCATGGCCTCGGCGTTATCCATGTAGTCGTTAAGGTCGGCGAAGGCCATCTCGGGCTCGATCATCCAAAACTCGGCGGCGTGGCGCGTGGTGTTGGAGTTTTCGGCGCGGAAGGTGGGGCCAAAGGTGTACACGTCGCCAAAGGCCATGGCAAAGTTCTCGGCATTGAGCTGGCCGGACACGGTAAGGCTCGCGTGCTTGCCAAAGAAGTCCTGGCTCCAGTCGACCTCGCCGGACTCGGTGAGGGGCGGATTTTTGGGGTCGAGCGTGGTCACGCGGAACATCTCGCCGGCGCCCTCGCAGTCACTCGTGGTGATGATAGGGGTGTTGACGTAGACAAAGCCCTGCTCCTGGAAGAAGCGGTGGATGGCGGCAGCCGCGACAGAGCGGATGCGGAACACGGCGCGGAACAGGTTGGTGCGCGGGCGCAGGTGCTGCTGGGAACGCAGGAACTCGACGGTTGCGCGCTTTTTCTGCAGCGGGTAATCCGGGGCGCTGACGCCCTCGACCTCGATGGAGGTGGCAGAAAGCTCGAAAGGCTGGGGCGCATCGGGGGTCAGCTTGACGGTGCCGGTGCAAATGAGTGCGGCCGAGACGTTTTGATGGGCGATCTCGTCGTAGTTGTCGAGTGCCTCGCGGTTCATGACGACTTGCAGATCGCGGAAGCAGCTGCCGTCGTTGAGCGTAACGAAGCCAAAGTTCTTCATGTCGCGGACGGACTTGACCCAGCCGGCGACGGTGACGGTCTGGCCGCCAAGCGACTCGGCATCGGCGTAAAGCTGCGCGATTTTGGTGCGGTTCACGTATCCTCCCATAACGGTTGAATGATAGTTATCCATACAGTTCGATATTCTAGCAGCTCGGCTCATTTGGGCTATACAGATAAGGCATTGACGGGATGGTTTTTCAAACGAAAAGCGCCCGCGGCCAAATGGTCGCGGGCGCTTGACGAGATGCCTTTTGGCTGTGTGGCGCGGGGCCTGGCTACTTGGTCTTGGCTACCAGCAGCGGGTCGCCCAGCTTGACGAGCGGGTTGCCGCCGATAAGCGTTCCGGACTCGCCGACATGGTCGATGCTCTTAAGACGATCGAGCTCGGAGATGATGACGGTCACGATGTCCTCGTGGCCGGCGGCCTTGATGGCCTCGCGATCGAAGCTGATGAGCGGCTGGCCTGCCTTGACCGTGTCACCCATCTCGACAAAGCGGGCAAAACCCTTGCCGTTCATTTCCACGGTGCCCAGGCCGACATGGATGAACACGCGAAGACCGTCCTCGGTAATCATGCCGATGGAGTGGTTGGTGACGGTGGTGGCACCGATGCGGCCGTTGGCGGGCGCATAGATGGTGCCGGTAATGGGCTCGATGCCATAGCCCTGGCCAAGCATGCCCGAGGCGATCGTCTCGTCGGGAACTTCGTCCAGGTTGACGAGCACGCCGTTGACGGGGGCATAGATGACGCCTTCGCGGGTGGCGAAGCTCGCTGCGGGCGGAACGGACGCCTCGCCGGTCGAGGTGAAGGTGGACTTAAGCGAATCGAGCAGACCCATAGTTGCCTCCAACTTAAATAGGCGCATATCGCGCGTTTGGTTTGCCGGAAACGTTTCATATCTGTTTCGCGGCTTGGTCAACACCCCCTATTCTACGCTGCTCAGCGATACCTCTGAGCTGGGATTATGTGATATATCAGTTGAAGGGAAACTTATTGCTGGCGTGTTTCTGCGTCACGGGTTCAAGTGGGGTACGCTTGAAGGCGAAAAACAAGGGCGCATAATTTGCGCGAAGGGAGCACATATGATTGTCGAGAACCATGCGCTGTGGGGCGAGGAGCCGACCGAGGAATATCCGGCGACGTTTACGTATTTGGGTGCCGAGCCGCTGCCCGATAAACCGAATGGTCGCCGCCCTGCCGTGATTATCTGCGGCGGAGGTGCGTTTACGCATATCGCTCCGCATGAGCAGGATCCCGTGGCGTTTGCGTTTTTGGATCACGGTTACCAGGCCTTTGTGCTCAACTATGTCACGAGTTCTACGGGTGACGTGAGCTTTCCGCGCCCCCAGGCGGATCTTGCCAAGATGGTCGCCACGGTGCGCGCCAACGCCGACGAGTGGCATGTCGATCCTAAGCGCGTGTGCGTCGTGGGATTCTCGGCGGGCGGTATGATCTGCGCTTCGCTGGCAACGCAATGGAAGACTGGTCCCTTCGCGGGCTTGGCAGGGGCGCGCGCGGACGACATTCGTCCCGATGCCGTGGTGCTAGGTTATCCATTGCTCGACTTTGCCTATGTGCGCGACATGCAGACGCGCGATCCGCGCATTGACTTGCGTGTGCCCAAGACGGGCGGCAAGACGGGGCGCGATCTTCTCAACGACTACCTGTCGATGGTGACGGGTGGCGAGGCAACTGACGAGCATTTGGCTGATATCTGCCCCACCACGCATGTTTCGCGTCAGATGCCGCCGACCTTTGTGTGGGGCGTGTCCGACGACAAGACGGCGCCGATCGCGCAGGTCTATCCGTTTGCGCAGCGCATGGCCGAGGAGGGCGTCGCTTGCGAGATGCACGTCTTTGACCAGGGCGGTCACGGCCTTTCGCTCGGCAACGCCAACACCGCGGTCGACAACGAGGACAAGCAGGTGGCAGTCCGTCCTTGGATCCGCCTGGCCTTCCGTTTCCTGGAGCGCCATATGTAAAAGTAGATTACTTGCCCGTTTCAAAAAGTCTGCTTAGAGGAGGAGCCATGCTTGAGGGTACGTATGTGGTTTTGGCCCAGACGCCGGTGGGGAGCAAGCGCGGCGAGGTGACGTTTTCACATGGGGTGAACGGCGCGCTCAGGGCGGTACTAAACGTCAGGGGTCTCAATATCGCTCTCTCGGGTGCCCGCGCTGAGTGCGATTTCTTTGAGCTCTCGGGTACTATCTCCCACGTCTTGATGGGCAAGGCGCCCTTTACATGCACGGGGTCGGTTGAGGGTGATCGACTCACTGCTACCGCGCGGTCGGGTTCCATTTCGATCTCGCTGAGCGGTATGCGCAAAGAGCTTTCGGGGCGCACCGCATAAAGTTTGCGCAGGTAAACATCGGTATTTTACTTTATAAAATAGTTCAGAGCGCTATCATTTGTCGTTACGAGTTGGTTAGCCCCGGTAAACGGTTAACCGCGTCTAACGAAAGGATGAGCGCGTGAAGCTCGATACACTCGAGATTGGAAAGGACGCCGTTGTCGCATCGGTGGCAACGGACGATCAGGCACTCCGACAGCATATTTTGGACATGGGCCTAACGCCGGGCACCGAAGTCACCATGATGAAGTACGCCCCCATGGGCGACCCGCTCGAGATTCGCCTGCGTGGCTACGAGTTGACGCTGCGCAAGGACGATGCCGCTCGCATCGAGCTTGTGGGTATTCACGACACCGATACGGGTCCGCGCGCTAACGCCGCAATCGGCACGACGGAGCATCCGGCCCTGGGCGAGGGGACGTATTCGCCCCGTGCGGCAAAGACGGCCGTGCCCGAGGGCGCGCCGCTGCACTTTGCCCTCGCCGGCAACCAAAACTGCGGCAAGACCACGTTATTCAACCAGCTGACGGGCTCCAACCAGCATGTCGGTAACTTTCCCGGCGTGACGGTCGACCGCAAGGACGGCACTATCCGTAACCACCCCGAGGCGAGCGTTACCGACTTGCCCGGTATTTACTCGTTGTCGCCGTACACGGGCGAAGAAATCGTCAGCCGCCAATTCATCTTGGACGAAGACCCCGACGCCATCATCGACATCATCGACGCCACCAACATCGAGCGTAACCTGTACCTGACGCTGCAGCTTATGGAGCTCGATCGTCCCATGGTCATCGCGCTCAACATGATGGACGAGGTGACGGCCAACGGCGGCGCCGTGGACGTCAACCTGCTCGAGAGCCTGTTGGGCGTGCCCGTTGTCCCCATTAGCGCTGCCCGCAACGAGGGTATCGGCGAGCTGGTGGATCATGCCTTGCACGTGGCGCGGTTCCGCGAGCGCCCCGGTCGCCTGGACTTCTGTGCGCCCGATGGTCCAGACGGCGGTGCACTGCATCGCTGCATCCACGGCATTGCCAACCTGATCGAGGACCATGCCGCGACGGCGCACATTCCCGTGCGTTTTGCGGCGACCAAGCTGGTTGAGGGCGACGAGCTGGTGACCGAGGCACTTCATCTGGATCGCAACGAGCTTGACGCCATCGAGCACATCATTACCCAGATGGAGGGCGAGGCCGGCACCGACCGTCTATCTGCGCTGGCCGACATGCGCTTCGGCTTTATCGGCGACGTGTGCGGGCGCTGCGTCGTAAAGCCGCACGAGAGCCGCGAGCACGTGCGCTCCGTCAAGATTGACCGCATCCTGACAGGTCGTTACACAGCCATTCCGGCGTTCCTGGTGATCATGGGCCTCGTCTTTTGGCTGACGTTTGGCGTGATCGGCGCGGCGTTGCAGGGACTTATGGAGGACGGCATCGCTGCCATCATCGCCTCGGCCGATGCGGGTCTCAAGGCGTTCGGCACCAACGACGTGGTGCGCTCGCTGGCCGTCGACGGTGTTCTCACGGGCGTGGGCAGCGTGCTGACCTTCCTGCCGATCATCGTCGTGCTCTTCTTGTTCCTCTCCATTCTGGAAGACTCGGGCTACATGGCGCGCGTGGCCTTTGTCATGGATAAGGTACTGCGTCGCTTTGGCCTTTCGGGCCGCAGCTTCGTCCCCATGCTCGTCGGTTTTGGCTGCACCGTGCCGGCTATCATGTCGACCCGTACGCTCCCATCCGAGCACGACCGCAAGATGACGGTCATGCTCACGCCGTTCATGAGCTGCTCGGCCAAGTTGCCGGTCTACGGTCTGCTGTGCGGGGCGTTTTTCCCGCAGGCGACAGTTCCCGCCATGGTCTCGCTCTATCTGATCGGCATCGCGGTCGGTTGCATCGCGGCTTTGGTACTCAACCGCACGGCATTTAAGGGCGACCCGGTGCCGTTTATCATGGAGCTCCCCAACTATCGCCTGCCGAGCGTCAAGACGACGGTGATGCTGGCATGGGATAAAGCCAAGGACTTTATTACCAAGGCCTTTACCATTATCTTTGCCGCTACGGTGGTCATCTGGTTCCTGCAGACGTTCGACATTCGCTTTAATGTGGTCGCCGATCAGTCGCAAAGCCTGCTTGCGGGCCTCGGCAGCATCATCGCGCCGGTGTTGGCCCCGCTCGGTTTTGGCGACTGGCGCGCCTCGACGGCACTCGTCACGGGACTCATTGCCAAGGAGAGCGTCATCTCGACGCTCACGGTGCTTTTGGGCGCAACCTCTCCCGCGGCACTGTCAGCCATGTTTTCGCCGTTTACCGCTTACGTGTTCTTGGTCTTTACGCTGCTGTACCCGCCGTGCGTGGCGTCCATCGGCGCCGTCAAGAGCGAGCTGGGCGCGCGCTATGCCGTGGCCGTATTCGCGTTTCAGGTGACGGTCGCCTGGATCGTGGCGTTTGTCGTGCATTCGGCGGGCATATTGCTGGGGTTGGCTTAGCTATTTATTGATGGCGCAACCTCTGTGTATTGAGTTGATTGCGGCCCCGCATCTGTTGCTGACGGATGCGGGGCCGTTGCTATATAATCGCCCATCGCTCAAGACAATCGGAGAGGGTTCCTACATGACTCAGGCAAGACAAGATGGCATCTCGCTCAAGCAGTGGCTCCCGCTTATCGGGCTCGCCTGCTGTGCGTTCGTGTTCAACACGTCGGAGTTCATGCCCATCGGCCTTCTGACTGATATCGCCGCGTCGTTCTCGCTCACCGAGGCCCAGGCAGGCATCATGATCTCGGTCTATGCTTGGGGCGTCATGCTGCTGTCGCTGCCACTCATGGTGTTTGCCTCGCGCTTTGAGTTCAAGCGTATGCTGCTCGGCGTGCTCGCCGTGTTTTCTCTGGGTCAGTTCCTGTCCGCTGTGGCACCGACATATCCCATCCTGGTCTGTGCGCGCCTGGTGGTCGCTTGCGCACATGCCGTGTTCTGGTCGGTCGCCTCGATTATGGCCTCGCGCCTGGTCGACAGTCGCCACGGGGCGCTCGCCATTAGCATGATCGCCACGGGCTCGTCCATCGCGCAGATCTTTGGCCTGCCGATCGGCCGCGCCATCGGGCTGGCCGTGGGCTGGCGCATGACATTCGCCGTGGTCGGGGCCCTCTCGGCTGTTGCGGTCGTCTACCAGGCCGCGGTGTTCCCGGCCATGCCGGTGGGCGAGCGCTTTACGCTCAAACAGCTGCCCGAGCTGCTCAAGAACCCGTTCCTCATCGCGCTTTATGCGGTCACGGTGTTCATGGCAACCGGCTATTATGCGGGTTACAGCTATATCGAGCCGTTCCTGGCACAGGTCGCGCACGTCGACGCAAGCGCTATTACCATGACGCTGACGGCGTTTGGCTGCTCCGGTCTGCTCGGAAGCTGGCTGTTTGGCCGCCTGTTCGATGGGCATCGCTTCCCGTTCT
The DNA here is from genome assembly GCA_902466395.1 of uncultured Collinsella sp. Taxonomy (GTDB): domain Bacteria; phylum Actinomycetota; class Coriobacteriia; order Coriobacteriales; family Coriobacteriaceae; genus Collinsella. The sequence goes on along the minus strand of CABQQR010000005.1, from coordinate 112,851 downwards.
TGGCTATCACGCTCTCCGGCGTGCCGGTGGCTCTGCTGCTCATGGGTCCGGTCGCATCGTCGCTCGTAGCAGTGCTTGCCGTCTGCGCGCTATGGGGCTGCTGCTCCACGGCCTTTAACGTGGCGTTTCAGGCCGAGCTCATCAAGTACACGCCGGCAGACTCGTCGGCCGTCGCCATGTCGATCTTCTCGGGCCTGTTTAACCTCGGTATCGGCACGGGCACCGCAATCGGCGGCGCCGTGGTTTCGGGTCCCGGTATCGCTTGGATTGGCTTCGCGGGCGGGGCGATTACCGTCGTGGGCGTCATCCTCGCCATCACGGTGCTGTTCCCGGCCATACGCCGCGCAAAGCCTGTCGCCTAATCACGTTCCCTCATCAGTTGCGGTGGAATACGGACTGCTGAGCCCAATAAACCCGGCAAACAGTCCGTATTTCACCGCAACTTAGAAAGGGGCTGGTGCAGCTAAAAGAGCCCCGTCCCAAAATAGCTACCCTGCTGGGCATACAATGGATGTCGTTGTGTTGGGCTTACCGGGAGGTTGCTATGTGGGCATACGAGACGACGTTCTACCAGATCTATCCGCTGGGCTTTTGTGGAGCTCCGCGCGAAAACGCCGCGCCCGTTGCCGAGGATGAGCTCGCCCAGGCTGCCAACGCTGCGCCCAACCCCGATGCGCCCATCATGAAGATCGCCCAATGGGCCGGCTACCTGCAGGAACTCGGCATCGGTGCTGTGCTCATTAACCCGCCACTCGAATCCGACAGTCACGGTTACGACACGCGCAGCCTGCGCCATATCGACCGTCGCCTGGGTGGGGATGCCGACTTTGCCGCCGTGTGCGAGACACTGCATGCCCATGGCATCCGTGTGGTGCTTGATGCCGTCTTCAACCATGTCGGTCGCGGTTTTTGGGCCTTCCGCGATGTTCAGGAGCGCAAGTGGGACTCGCCCTACAAGGACTGGTTCCGCATTAGCTTTGACGGCGACTCCTGCTATGGCGACGGCTTTTGGTACGAGGGCTGGGAAGGTCATTTTGAGCTTGTGAAGCTCAACTTGCAAAACCCCGCCGTGGTCGATTACCTGCTTGAGTCCGTGCGTCGCTGGGCCGAGGGCTTTGGCATCGACGGCCTGCGCTTGGACGTCGCCTATATGCTCGATCGCGATTTTATGCGCCGCCTGCATACTTTTACCCGTGAGCTCAAGCCCGACTTTGTGCTGATTGGTGAGACGCTCCACGGCGACTACAACCAGATCGTCAATGACGAGATGCTTGACTCCTGCACCAACTACGAGTGCTACAAGGGCCTGTACTCCAGCTTTAACTCGGTCAACATGTTCGAGATCGCCCACTCGCTGCATCGCCAGTTTGGCGGTGACCCGTGGTGCATTTATCGCGGCAAGCATCTGCTGTCGTTTGTCGACAACCACGATGTGCCGCGCCTGGCGAGCATCCTTACCGACAAGTCCTGTCTGCGCCCCGCTTATGGCATGCTCTTTGGCATGCCGGGCATTCCGTGCGTCTACTATGGCAGCGAGTGGGGGATTCCTGGCGAAAAGGGCGGCCCCGATGGTGACTGGGCGCTGCGACCTGCGCTCGATGAGCCTGCGCCCAACGAGCTGACGGCCTTCATCAAGCAGCTCGCGCACCTGCGCTCGGCAGACGACGCGGCGGCCCGTGCCCTCAACTATGGTGCCTATCGCAACGTGGTGATCCAGAACAAGCAGCTGCTGTTCGAGCGCGCCTGCGACGACGCGACGGTGCTCGTGGCGGTCAATGCCGTGAACGAGCCCTATACCTTTGGAGCCGGCGAGCTCAACGGCTCCTTTGCCGACCTACTTGCCGACGGCGCGCCCACAGTCGAGCTAACGGGTGCCCTTGAGCTTGCACCCTACGAGGTGCGCTATCTGTTGAGGGCCTAGGCCATGGCTGCGTCCGACGAGGGCTATCAACATATTGAGCATGGGTTTGAGCCCGTGTTCGACCAGCACTCGCGCGTTTTGGTGCTCGGATCGTTTCCCTCGGTGCTTTCGCGCGCCAACGCCTTTTATTACGGCAACCCTCAGAATCGCTTTTGGCGTGTGATGGCCGCGTGCCTCGGTGTGCCCGTGCCGCCCAACGAGGGAGACTCTTTGGCGAGCGGCGAGCCCGCGACGCTCGACGCCTCGGTTGCTGCCAAGCGGGCTATGCTGCTCAACGGCGGCGTGGCCCTGTGGGACGTGATCGAGAGCTGTGACATCAAGGGCTCAAGCGACGCGAGCATCAAAAACGTCGTTCCGGCGCATGTCGAGCGCATTACCGATGTCACGCCGATTGAGGTCGTTATCTGCAACGGCGGCGCGGCCGGGCGGCTCTACAAACGCTATCTACAAGAGCGGACGGGGCTACCCGCCATCGTGCTGCCGTCGACGAGTCCTGCCAACGCGGCGTGGCGTTTGGAGCGGCTTGTCGAGCGTTGGAGTGAAGCCGTTGACTGGGCTGTTATTTAATTTAGATTTTTGTTTGAGCGTGGGCGCCCAGACGTTTCAGAACGCCTCGCCAAATCGGCGCGGGCACGGCTGGCTCGGTGCAAATCATGCCGTCGGCGTCGACGTCCTCGGCATTACCACCACCAAGTCGCTGCGCATGCTCAACCGAACAGCCCATACGAACGGCGCCTACGAGCTTGTCCATCGCTTCCGAAAACGGTCGCCGCAAGAGTCCCATGCGCGGTGAGTGACGAAGCGCCGCGAAGCCGCTGCCGGTACAGACGACAACGCCGCCGCACCATGACAGCCCACGAAGGTCGCACGTCGCTCGCAGACGCACGACGAGCCCGTGTGCTCGCTCGAGGCCGCCGACGTCGGCCTGGACAACAACATAGGCACGCGTCCCTGCGCCGCCAAAGCGGTCGAGCATCTGCTTAATGGGCGCCATCGCTTCATCATTGGGTGCATCTTCAATGGCGAACACAATGCCATCGGCGGCACCGGCAACGCTGCCGGAATCATCCGCCTCCAAAACGACCGGGTGGGGGAGCACAGTGCCGGAAAGCTGTGCATAGGCGGCGATGGCATCCTGCAGGTCCCAGAGCAAAAACTCAAGATCGGCGCTCTCGGAAATACTGACAAACGCGATGTTATGCAGTGTTTTTGGTACATCGCCGCGTGCGGTCGTCTCCATGCCGCCTCCTTTCCGGTCGGTTTCCGTTTAGGTTACACCGTATGACGGCGCTCCGCCGCGCTATCCTAGTGCAACCCTCACGAAAGGAATGCCATGCGTCTGCCCATGAATACCTCGCTTGCCACGCTCAAGCCCTCCGGCATCCGTCGGATTAACGCACTCGCCGCGCAGCATCCGGGATGCATTGCGCTTGCGCTCGGTGAGCCCGATTTTCCCACGCCCGATGTGGTTAGCGCCGAGGTGACTGCTTCGTTGGACCGCGGCGACACGCACTATCCGCCCAACAACGGCCGCCCCGCCCTGCGCGAGGCACTGTCCGAATATATGGGTGACGCGGGTCTGGCGTTTTCCGCCGATGAGGTCATCCTGACCGACGGCGCGACCGAGGCCCTGTCGGCAACATTTATGGCTATGCTCAACCCCGGCGACGAGGTCATTATCCCCACGCCCGCCTTTGGCCTGTACGAGAGCATCGTCGTGGCCAACCACGCCAAGGCGGTCTTCTTGGATACGGAGCCTGCGCAATTCCAGATTGACGAGGATGCGCTTCGCGCCTGTGTGACCCCGGCGACCAAGGCCGTCGTTATCTGCTCGCCCAACAATCCCACGGGCTGCATTCTCAACGCGGCATCGCTCGACGTCGTGGCGCGCGTGGCAGAGCAGGCGGGCATCTACGTAGTCTGCGACGACGTATACAACCGTCTGGTCTATGTGGATGGCTACGAGCGCTTTGCCCAGCGCCATCCGGAGCTGCGCGACCAGACGGTGGTCATCGAGAGCTTCTCCAAGCCCTGGGCCATGACCGGCTGGCGCTTGGGCTGGCTCGCAGCGGCAGCCCCCGTCATCGCCGAGATCGCAAAGGCTCACCAATACTTAGTATCGAGTGCTGTCTCCTTCGAAATGGACGCCGCAGCCCGAGCCCTGACCGTCGACCCAACCCCCATGCTCAAAGTCTACCGAGCCCGCCGCGAACGCGTACTCGCAGCCTTAAACGCCATGGGCCTCGACGTAGTAGAGCCCGCAGGAGCCTTCTACACTTTCCCGAGCATCAAAAAGTTCGGCCTAACCAGCGAAGACTTCTGCATCAAAGCCATCGAAGAGGCAAACGTAGCCCTAGTCCCGGGCGACTGCTTCGGCACCGAAGGCCACGTCCGCCTCAGCTATTGCGTTTCCGATAAAGACCTGGACGAAGGCCTCCACCGCCTATCCACCTTCGTTTCAACCCTGTAGCCCAACGGGACCCAACCCATCAGCCCACCGACTTAAGGCTTATGAGTGGGGGCGTCAGCCAACGGAAACCCTGGCTGCCCCAAAGTCACCACAGGTCGCGCCGCCAGAGGCCAGGCGCAAACTTTTCGTAGATTCCGCACGAGCCGAAGAGCACTAAATGTGCTCTTCGTGCGAGCCCAGGACCTGACCGAGCGAAAAGTTTGCGCCTGGCCTCTGGCGGCGCGACCGAGATGGTGGAATTGTGTGCAGCCAGGGTTTCCGTTGACCGACGCCGGGGTCCCCGCCATAATACTTTCGGTTCACGCACGAATCCGCTGCCAGAGACAGCCGGTGCAAACGGGCATCGCCCGCGAGCTTAATGGGATATCCCGCCAGCCGAGGTGGTCGAGTAGATATGTCTTCTCGCCCCCGTCGCTCATGCAGCGCGGGGGCTTTCTTTTTGGACATGCCCCCGTCACGTCCTTGTGGCGGACCGTGCCCGGAAAGAATTCGAGGAGGTGTAATTCATGCCCCAGCAGTACAAAATCGACAAGGTTGCAGAGATCGAGTCCCGTATCGCCGAGAACGCCGGTCTGTTCGTCGTCAACTACAACGGTCTGACGGTTAAGCAGGCTCAGGAGCTGCGTCATCAGCTTCGCGAGTGCGGCGCCGAGATGAAGGTCTACAAGAACAACCTGGTCAAGATCGCTCTCAAGAACCAGGAGCAGCCCGAGCTCGACGAGATCCTCGCCGGCCCCGTCGCTTATGTGTTCTACGAGTCCGAGCCGGTCGAGGCCGCTAAGGCCCTTAAGGACTTCTCTGCTAAGTCCAAGGGCGTCCTTGAGATCAAGGGCGGTATCTCCGACGGCAAGGCCGTTTCCGCTGATGATGTTAAGGCTATCGCCGAGCTGCCCACCAAGGATCAGCTTCTCGGCCAGATCGCCGGTCTCATCTCCGGTTTCGCTCGCGACATCGCTGTCTGCGTCAACGGCGTTTCCTCTGGTCTCGCTCGTTCGATCCAGCAGGTCTCCGAGCAGAAGGCAGCCTAGTCGCTGTTTTCACCCGCGGCGGCAACGCCGCACCCCTGGCGCATTCGCGCCGTGTTTTAACTGATCTCCGTGCACAGACACGGAAACCGAAAGGACTTAGAAATGGCTAAGCTTACCACCGATGAGATCATCGATGCTCTTAAGGAAATGACCCTTCTCGAGGCTTCCGAGCTCGTTAAGGCTATCGAGGACACCTTCGGCGTTTCCGCCGCTGCTCCTGCCGCTGTTGTCGCCGCTCCCGCTGCTGGCGCTGCTGAGGCCGAGGAGAAGACCGAGTTTGACGTCGTGCTCGAGGGCTTCGGCGACAACAAGATCCAGGTCATCAAGGCCGTCCGTGAGCTCACCAACCTTGGCCTGAAGGAGGCCAAGGAGGTCGTCGAGGGCGCTCCCAAGGCTGTTCTCGAGGGTGCCAAGAAGGAGGACGCCGAGGCTGCCAAGGAGAAGCTCGAGGCTGCTGGCGCTGCTGTCACCCTCAAGTAATCAGGCTTTCTCGCCAGATTTCTTTGCAGACGGGGTTCGCATTGCGAGCCCCGTCTTTTTTGTTTTTCGGTCCCTCGGCATCGGTTGCTCAAACTGCCATGTTCTGTGATTTGCGTCGTATCGGGTGCCCTGCCGTTGGGCAATAAAATTGCACCATTCGAGCAATAATTTGCGTTGACCTGCTGAAGAATTGTCTCTGCCTTGTAGCGACATATAGTTCCAGCGGTAAGATGCTTGGGTATCGCAATTTGGTCTGCGGCTGTGTGCCGCACGCATGGGGCGCTTTTGCGCCTGCGAAAGGATCTTTGAATAACATGAAGGCAATCATCCCCGCCGCCGGTCTTGGCACGCGTTTTCTGCCTGGCACCAAGTGCACGCCCAAAGAGATGCTGCCGGTGCTCGACAAGCCCGTCATTCAGTACGTCGTCGAGGAGGCACTCGACCCCGAGGAGGTCGACGACGCCATCATCGTTACTTCTCCCGGCAAGCCCGAGCTGCTGAACTACTTCCAGCCCGACCGTTCGCTCGAGAACCTGCTGCGCGAGCGCGGCAAGAACGCCTATGCCGATGCCGTCGCCCACGCTGGCGGTATGCCGGTCGACTTCCGTTATCAGTACGAGCCCAAGGGCCTCGGCCATGCTATTCGCTCTGCTGCCGACGCCGTGGCAGGGGAGAACTTCCTGGTTCTTCTGGGCGACTACGTTGTGCCTAACCGCGATATCTGCGACAAGATGCTCGCCGTTTCCAAGGAGCACGGTGGCGCTTCGGTTATCGCCGTCGCTGCTTGCTCGCCCGAGGAAGTCAGCCGCTACGGCGTTATCGCCGGCGAGCGCGTCGGTTCGCTCGAGGGCGCCGAGGACGTTGCCGATGCCGAGCCGGGCGCTGTCTGGCGTATCGGCGGTCTGGTTGAGAAGCCCGCTCCCGAGGCTGCTCCGTCCAACCTGTACATCGTCGGTCGCTACCTGCTGAGCCCGCTGGTCATGGACCTGCTGGCAGATCAGCAGGCCGGCAAGGGCGGCGAGATCCAGCTCACCGACGCCATGGCCCGTTCGCTCGACCGCGAGGCCATGTATGCGGTCGTCATCGACCCGCTGTCGGGCTACGACACCGGCACTCCCTCTGGCTGGATGGCCACCAACGCCCTCATGGCTGCAAGCGACCCCCGCTTTGCCGATGCCTTCTGGGACGCTATCGACGAGCGCGGCGGATTGATGCGCAAGTAAGCCTTCGGGCATCGACATTTACGGGCGCGGACTTCGGTCTGCACCCGTTTTTTTATTCGAGCTACAGCTTGGCTCCGGAAAGTGCGACCCACAATTTGGTCGAATTCTGGGACGCGCTTTCCGGTTGGAACCCCTAGCGGAAACTGCGACCCAGAATTTCGGCTCAGAACGGGATATGCTTTCCCAAACAGTGCTCAACCGGAAACTGCGACCCAGTTTGAGGCCTCAAAACGGGACGCACTTTCCGCCTGACCAACCCTCGCCGTCATTTCGCCGTTCAGCGGCCCGCACCAGCGGTCTCGTTCACATAAAATATATGAACAGGTGTTCGATACATACCTATCTACCTGCATCTTTTCTGCCGAAAAACTTTGCTACTCCAAAAACTCAATCGCGTCAAGACTTTTCTTGCTCAACGGTCGGTACCTGATAAACTATTAGGTTGCGATAACTGGCGAAGCTATGCCTCGCCAACCCACCGAGCATTTCCGTGAAGGAGGAAAAACCTGGTGACCTACGCATACACTGCCACTGAGCGCAAGCGCGTCAGCTTCGGGAAAATCCCGGAGGCCATGGAGCTCCCCAACCTTATCTCTGTTCAAAGGGAATCCTTTGAGCGTTTTAAGGACGAGGGCCTTCGTGAGGCGTTCAAGGAATCCAGCCCCATCCAGAGCCAGAACCATGTTCTCGAGGTTACCTTCGGCGAGCATCAGTTCGGCGACCCCGCGCACACCGTCGAGGAGTGCCGCGAGAAGGATATGACCTATCAGGCTCCGCTTCTGACCGACGTTCGTCTCACCAACAAGGAGACCGGCGAGATCAAGGAGCAGCTCGTCTTCATGGGCGACTTCCCCATGATGACCGATCAGGGCACCTTCATCATCAACGGTACCGAGCGTATCGTCGTCTCGCAGCTCGTCCGCTCCCCGGGCGTGTACTACAGCTCCGAGATGGATTCGGGCAAGCAGATCTACAAGGCCCAGATTATCCCGTCCCGCGGTGCCTGGCTCGAGTTTGAGGTCGACAAGCGCGACCAGCTCATGGTCTCCATCGACCGTAAGCGCAAGCAGAGCGCCACGATGTTCCTGCGCGCCCTTGGCATTGCCGTCACCAACGACGACATCATCGAGCTGCTCGGCAACTCCGATGTGATCAAGCGCACCCTGGAGCGCGACACCGCCCTCACCCGCGAGGACGCCCTCATCGAGATCTACCGTCGCCTGCGCCCGGGCGAGCCTCCCACCGTGGACGCTTCCCGCAGCCTGCTCGAGGGCCTGCTCTTTAACCCGCAGCGCTACGATCTGGCCCGCGTCGGTCGTTACAAGGTCAACAAGAAGCTCAACCTCACCACCGAGGAAGAGGTCACGGTGCTCACCGACGAGGATATCGTTGCGACGCTGCGCTACCTGCTGTCCCTCGCTGCCGGCGAGCAGGGTTTCAAGGTCGACGACATCGACCACTTCGGCAACCGCCGCATCCGTACCGTCGGCGAGCTCGTCGCCAACCAGTTCCGTATCGGTATGAGCCGTATGGAGCGCGTCGTCCGTGAGCGCATGAGCTCCCAGGACATCGACGAGATCACCCCGCAGTCGCTCATCAACATCCGCCCGATCGTGGCCTCCATCAAGGAGTTCTTCGGTTCCTCGCAGCTCTCGCAGTTCATGGACCAGGCGAACCCCCTGACCGGTCTGACCCATAAGCGCCGTCTGTCCGCACTCGGCCCTGGTGGTCTTGCCGGCCACAAGTCCGGCTCCAGCCGCCGCACCAACGTGCCGACGGCCGTCCGCGACGTTCACAATTCGCACTACAGCCGCATGTGCCCGATCGAGACCCCCGAAGGCCCCAACATCGGCCTGATCGGCTCGCTCGCCCTCTACGCCCGCGTCAACGAGTACGGCTTCATCGAGGCCCCGTTCCGTCGCGTCGAGAACGGCGTTGCCACCGATCAGATCGACTGGATGACCGCTGACGAGGAAGAGAAGCACGTCATCGCGCCGGCCAACACGCCGCTCGATCCCAAGACCAACGAGTTCATCACGACCGATGCCGAGGGCAAGATCGTCCGCCCGCACACCGTGATCGCCCGTACCCGCGACTTCGACGGTTCCTTCGGCGCTCCCGCCGACGTGCCCGTCGAGGACGTCGACTACATGGACGTCTCGCCGCGTCAGATGCTCTCCGTCGCAGCCACGCTGATCCCGTTCCTTGAGCACGACGACGCCAAGCGTACGCTGATGGGCGCCAACATGCAGCGTCAGGCCGTGCCGCTGGTTCACCCCGCCGCTCCCTATGTCGGTACCGGCATGGAGCGTCGCGCCGCTCTGGACTCCGGCGAGGTCACCCTGGCCAAGAACGCCGGCGAGGTCATCTTTGCCGACGCCGCCAAGATCATCGTCAAGCATGCCGGCGGCATGGACGAGTATCACCTGGCCAAGTACCAGCGCTCCAACCAGTCCACCTGCATCAACCACCGTCCGCTCGTGCGCGTCGGTGACACCGTTGAGCAGGGCGAGCCCCTGGCCGACGGTCCTTCGACCGATCACGGCGAGCTCGCACTGGGCCAGAACCTCACCGTGGCCTACATGCCGTGGGAAGGCTTTAACTACGAGGACGGTATCGTCGTGTCCGAGCGCCTGGTGGCCGAGGACCTGCTGACGACCATCAACATTACCCGTCACGAGATCGACGCCCGCGACACCAAGCTCGGCCCCGAGGAGATCACCCGCGAGATCCCGAACCTCTCCGAGGACATGCTTGCCAACCTCGACGAGGACGGCATCATCCGCATCGGCGCCGAGGTCGGCCCTGGCGACATCCTGGTCGGCAAGGTCACGCCTAAGGGCGAGAGCGCTCTGACCGCCGAGGAGCGCCTGCTGCGCGCCATCTTCGGTGCCAAGGCCCACGACGTCCGCGATACCTCCCTTAAGATGCCTCACGGCGCTTACGGCCGCGTTATCGATGTCGTCCGCTTTAGCCGCGAGAACGGCGACGACCTGGCCCCCGGCGTCAACGAGCAGGTGCGCGTCTACGTCGCCCAGCGTCGTAAGATCCAGCAGGGCGATAAGATCGCCGGCCGCCACGGCAACAAGGGTGTTATCTGTAACGTTCTGCCGGTCGAGGACATGCCCTACATGGCTGACGGTACCCCGATCGACGTTATCCTCAACCCGCTGGGCGTTCCTTCGCGTATGAACGTCGGCCAGCTGCTCGAGTGCCACCTTGGCTGGGCTGCTGCCTGCGGTTGGGATACCGAGCAGGCCGACTCCGACAAGTATGTCCCCGGTCCGTTCTTCACCGCCACGCCTGTCTTCGACGGCGCCAAGGAGGACGAGATCGCCGAGGTCATCCGTCGTGCCAACAAGAACATGCTCAACAAGGCCACCGCTGCCTTTGGCGATCACATGCGTCCCGAGTTCGTCACCCAGCTTGACGAGCGCGGCAAGACCCGTCTGTTCGACGGCCGCACCGGCGAGGAGTTCCGCGAGCCCATTACCGTGGGTACGTCCTACATCCTCAAGCTCGGCCACATGGTCGACGACAAGATCCACGCCCGTTCGACCGGCCCTTACAGCCTGGTTACCCAGCAGCCTCTGGGCGGCAAGGCCCAGTTCGGCGGCCAGCGCTTCGGCGAGATGGAAGTTTGGGCACTGTACGCTTACGGCGCTTCCAACGTCCTGCAGGAGATCCTGACCGTCAAGTCCGACGATACCGTGGGCCGCGTCAAGACCTACGAGTCCATCGTCAAGGGCGAGAACGTTCCTGTCCCGGGTATCCCCGAGTCCTTCAAGGTTCTCGTCAAGGAGATCCGCTCCCTCGCGCTGGACATCGAGCCCATGCACGATGCCGACGAGGACGCCTCCGCCCCTGTGACCGCCGAGGAGACCTCTGCTCTCGACGACCTGGCTGCGCTCGCCGGCGTTGACACCGACGTCGAGGCCGAGGATGCCGAGACCGCCGAGGCACCCGAGGCTGTCGCCGCCACGACCACTGATAAGGAGTAGTTGACTGTGGCAGATTTCGAAGCTACTGATTTTGACTCGGTAAAGATCTCCCTTGCCTCCGCCGACCAGATCCGTTCCTGGTCGCACGGTGAGGTCAAGAAGCCGGAGACCATCAATTACCGTACCCTCAAGCCCGAGAAGGACGGCCTGTTCTGCGAGAAGATCTTCGGTCCCGCCAAGGACTGGGAGTGCTCCTGCGGCAAGTACAAGGGCATCCGCTTTAAGGGCATCGTCTGCGAGCGCTGCGGCGTCGAGGTCACCTCGGCCAAGGTGCGTCGCGACCGCATGGGCCACATCGAGCTCGCCGCTCCCGTGTCCCACATCTGGTACTTCAAGAGCCCCACGAGCTTCCCGATGAGCCGTATGCTCGACATCAAGTCCAAGGACCTCGAGAAGGTTCTGTACTTTGCCAGCTACATCATCACCGAGGTTGACTACGAGGCTCGCGAGGCCGACGCTGACGACCTGCGCGAGGAGCTCGCCGCCGATCTGGAAGAGATCGATGCCGAGTGCGCCCGCCAGATCGAGTCCCTCAAGGAGCAGGGCGCCCCCGAGAACTTTGACGAGTTCTCCGACGAGGAGCCGCTGACCCCCGAGGAGATCGCCTCTGGCATCGTCGACATCGAGGAAGAGTGCAAGGACGAGAAGCAGCTCCGCACGGACGCCTTCAACGCCTTCATGAAGCTCACCGAGCGCGACCTCATCTCCGATGAGCCGCTGTTCCGCGAGATGACCCGCTACTACTCCATGTACTTCAAGGGTGGCATGGGTGCCGAGGCCGTCCGCGACCTGCTCGCTGCCATCGACCTTCCTTCCGAGGCCGAGAAGCTCAAGGCCATCATCGCCGACGAGGACTCCCAGAAGCAGAAGCGCGAGAAGGCCGTCAAGCGCCTCGAGGTCGTTGACGCCTTCCTGAAGGGCGGCAACAGCCCCGCGAACATGATCCTGGACGTCATCCCGGTCATTCCGCCCGATCTGCGCCCGATGGTCCAGCTCGACGGCGGCCGCTTCGCTGCGTCTGACCTCAACGACCTGTATCGTCGCGTGATCAACCGTAACAACCGACTCAAGCGCCTGCTCGACCTGGACGCCCCTGCGATCATCGTGAACAACGAGAAGCGCATGCTCCAGGAGTCCGTGGACGCCCTGTTCGACAACGGCCGTCGTGGTCGCCCGGTCTCTGGCCGTGGCGGTCGCCCGCTCAAGTCGCTCGCCGAGGCCCTCAAGGGCAAGCAGGGTCGTTTCCGTCAGAACCTGCTGGGTAAGCGTGTCGACTACTCCGGCCGTTCGGTTATCGTTACCGACCCCAAGCTGCTGCTGCACCAGTGCGGTCTGCCCAAGACCATGGCACTGGAGCTCTTCAAGCCCTTCGTCATGAAGCGCCTGGTCGAGCTTGGCAAGGTCGAGAACATCAAGGGCGCCAAGCGCGCTATCGACCGTGGTGCCACCTTTGTGTGGGACATCCTCGAAGAGGTCATCGACGGCCGCGTCGTACTGCTCAACCGTGCACCGACCCTGCACCGTCTGTCCATCCAGGCCTTTGAGCCGGTGCTGGTCGAGGGCAAGGCTATCCACCTGCACCCGCTGGTCTGCTCGCCCTTCAACGCCGACTTCGACGGCGACCAGATGTCTGTCCACGTGCCGCTGTCCAGCCAGGCTCAGGCCGAGGCCCGCGTGCTCATGCTCTCTGCGAACAACCTGCGCTCGCCGGCATCCGGCAAGCCGGTCAACATCCCTTCGCAGGACATGATCATCGGTGTGTACTACCTGACCCAGGTCCGCGACGGTCTGCCGGGCGAGAACCACGTGTTCTCGAGCTTCGACGACGCACTGCACGCCTATGACTGCCGCTCCGAGGTCGACATGCAGGCCAAGATCCAGGTCCGCGTGTCCGCCGAGAACGCCAACGTCATCAACGAGGACGGCACCCGTATCTTCCGCGTCAAGAACGGCAAGAACGAGTTCGTCGACTACGACGTCACCGGCAACAAGACCGCGCGCTTCGAGACCTCTATCGGCCGCATCATCTTCAACCGCCAGTGCCTGCCCGAAGACTATGAGTTCATGAACTACAAGATGGTCAAGGGCGACGTGGCCAAGCTGGTTGCGGACTGCTGCGATCGTTACCCCGAGGCCAAGGTCGGCCCGATCCTCGACGCCATCAAGTACTCCGGCTTCCACTACGCTACCCGCGCCGGCCTCACCATCTCGGTGTGGGACGCTCTCATCCCTGCCGAGAAGCAGGGGCTGCTCGACCGCGCCCAGGCCAACGTCGACCAGATCAACGAGTACTTCGAGGAGGGCTTCATCAACGAGACGGAGCGCCACATCGAAGTCGTTAACGAGTGGACCGCTTGTACCGATAAGGTTGCAGCGCTCATGCTCGACATGTTCGACGAGGAGAACCCGCTGTACATGATGGCCGACTCCGGCGCCCGTGGTTCTAAGACCCAGCTGCGTCAGCTCGGCGGCATGCGTGGTCTGATGGCAGACATGTCCGGCGAGACGATCGACCTCCCCATTAAGGCGAACTTCCGCGAGGGCCTGCTGCCGCTCGAGTACTTCATTTCGACCTACGGCGCCCGTAAGGGCCTGGTCGATACCGCATCTCACACCTCGGACTCTGGTTACCTGACCCGTCGTCTGGTCGACGTGGCCCAGGACGTCATCGTCCGCGAGGAGGACTGCGGTACGCACGAGGGCGTCACCTACAACCTCATCATCCCCGGCACCACCGACCTCAACACCGACCTCGTCGGCCGTTGCTTCATTGAGGACGTCGTGGCTCCCGATGGCACCGTGCTCTTTGAGCAGGACGGCTACATCGAGAAGGTCGCTGACATCCAGAAGATGGTCGATGCCGGCCTTAAGAAGGTCAAACTTCGCGCGCTGCTCACCTGCCGCTCCAAGTACGGCGTGTGCCAGAAGTGCTACGGCTGGGATCTTTCCACCCGTCGTCCGGTCGCCATCGGTACCGCGGTCGGCATTATTGCCGCCCAGTCCATCGGCGAGCCCGGTACGCAGCTTACGATGCGTACCATTCACTCCGGCGGCGTCGCAGGCGTCGACGATATTACGCAGGGTCTGCCTACGGTCAGCCGTATGTTCGATATCGTCGGTAACGTCAACGAGAAGATTCTGGGTCGCGAGGCCGAGCTGGCTCCGTACTCCGGCCACCTCTCGATTAAGCCCGAGAAGTCCGAGTACGTGCTGACGCTCACCGATTCCGAGGATCACACCCGTGTCCTCGACGAGCGTCGCGTCCCCGCATCGGTGCGCTTCATGCCCGAGATCGAGGACGGCTGCGAGGTTCGCGCCGGCGACCAGATCACCAAGGGCTTCGTCAACTTCCGCAACCTGCGCAAGCTGACCGACATCGAGTCGACGATGCACACCTTCGTCGAGAGCGTTAAGGACGTCTACACCAGCCAGGGCGTCGACCTGAACGACAAGCACATCGAGGTGCTCGCGCGTCAGATGCTGCGTCGCGTTCAGATCACCAACCCCGGCGACTCCAAGTACCTGCTTGGTCAGTACGTCGACCGCTACGAGTTCGCCGACGAGGTCGAGCGCGTTGCCCGTCTGGGCGGTCAGGCTCCCGTGGCCGAGCCCGTCATCCTGGGTACGCTCAAGGTCGCGTCCAACATCGACTCCTGGCTGTCGAGCGCTTCGTTCATCCGTACCGCTGGCGTCCTTACCGAGGCTGCCATCGAGGGCAAGGTCGACCACCTGCTCGACCTTAAGTCCAACGTCATCGTCGGTAAGAAGATCCCGGCTGGTACCGGCCTCAAGCCGTACGCCAACGCCAAGCTGACGTATCGCACGGCCGACGGCTACGTGGACATCGACGGCCCGGCTTCGCCCAACGCCAAGTCGCTGCCCGAGTGGGCTCCTGTGGAGCTCAAGGACCTGGACGAGCAGCTCCCGCAGCAGCTCGACTGGGCCGGCTACGACGAGTTCGGTGGTGCTGACGGTTCGTTCACCCGCAACGGCCATACCATCTCCGCCGAGAAGGCTCGCCTGTACCTGTTCGACGACCTGGGCGTGTCGCAGCGTTGGACCAACAAGTTCAGCGAGGTCGGCATCGAGACGGTCGGCGACCTGGTCGGCAAGTCCGAGGAGGATCTGCTGCGCATCGATGGTATCGGTGCTAAGGCGATCGAGGAGCTCCGTGACGGCCTGGAGGCCCACGACCTGCTCTACATCCTCGAGAACAACGACGACGTTGCCGACGAGGAAGACCTCTCGCAGCTGCTGCAGATGGTCTTTAGCCCCGACGGTCCGGACGATATCCTGCTGGGTACCTCCGCTCCGACGCATCACGCCGACGCCGACGAGGAGCTCCTGGGCGCCCCGATCGACGACAAGAAGGCTCCCGCCAACGGCGCGATCAACGAGGACATGGCGTCCCTCGACGAGCTGCTCAACCAGCTCGTGGACACCGACGACGCCGAAGAGGCCAAGGACAACGACGAGGAATAATTTCCTAGTACGTTAACCGCCCTTCCAAAGACCCGCTTCCCAACAGGGGAGCGGGTCTTTTTTGGTGAGGAACGTTGCCCCGACGAGCACGTCGGATTCCCGGAACGGGCGGCCCGCTGTTAAAGTTTGTCGCGAGTTCCGCACGCAAAGGAAAGCACTTAATGTGCTTTCCGTCTTGTGCAGGACTGTAGAGCAGCAAACTTAAACAGCGGGCCGCCCGTTCCGGGAATCCGCCCCCGCGCACAGAAGGGGATTCCTTTTGCCAATAAGGGACAGGTTTATTTTGGTAGGTTTTTCCTGCTTGGATTTGAAACATTTCGTTCGGCCAAAGCGTATCTATGGTGAGGACCTCATCAAGAACCATCAGCGTCACCGGGAGGTGATTATGGAAGAACAAGCTTTTAGACAGGCGGTTGAAGACCACCGTGATGTCGTGTTTCGGATCGCCTTGACGTACCTGCGCGATCGCGCCGATGCCGACGATATTGCCCAAGATGTCTTTCTTAAGTTGCTTAAAAGCGATGGACACTTTGAAAGTTGGGAACATCTTCGCCGCTGGCTTATCCGGGTCACGATCAATGAATGCAAGTCTCTCTTTCGAAAACCGTGGAGGCGCGTGGAGGATATCGAGAATCTGACCGATTCGCTCTTGGCGGCGCAGGACGAGACTAAGGCCGTCCTGTCGGACGTCATGCGGCTTCCGGAACGATTCCGTATCCCCATCGTGCTCTATTACTATCTGGGCTTCTCGACTTCAGAGATTGCCGAGTTATTGCATGTGCCAGCCGCGACCGTTCGAACGCGTTTAGCTCGCGGTAGATCGAAGCTCAAATTCATCCTAGAGGAGGGCGGCCGTGAAATCCAATCAAATCAAGCAGGCCTTCGAGTCCATCCAAGCCGATAGCGATCTTGCCGACCGTGTTATTGATGCTGCTGCGGGTGAGCCGCTTCATCGAAAGGGCCACGCGAAGCCTCTCTATGTTGCCGTAATCGGATGCCTTGCCGGAGTGCTGGCGACCGGAGGGGTCGCCTATGCCGTCGTCAATTCCAGTTATTTTGCCTCTGCCTGGGGAAGCCACGGCAACGGAGAGTCCATTACCTGGACTCAAGGTGGCTCGTCGGGGACTAAATATACCTACACTAGAGAGTTTGGTGACGGCATTGCGCCCCAAAGCTTGGAGGGTTCAGTACAGAAGGTCAATCTGTCCGTCGAGGGCAACGGCTATACACTCGACATTCATGATATGGCTATCGATAAAAACGGTTGCGGTGCCGTGACGTTTACATTGTCCAATCCGAATGGCGTTAACTACTACAAGCCGGCGGCAGAGCTTGGCGAACTTGTTCTCTATGGTGAAGAAGAAGGGGGCGTCAGTACACCCAGCATGAACTTCGGCGAGGAATGGGCTGATACACGCTGCACCATTGATAAAGACACATCAAGCGACACGGTCATTAACGGCACGATGTACTTTGCATCTTGGAATCGCGATCGAGATTTACGACATGCGGTCACCTGGAATATCAGTTGGACGGAGGGCAAAGGTGAGGATGCGAAGGTGATCGAGGTATCGACGCCAGAGTTTAACGTCGGAGCGCACGTCGATACAAAAGAACTCCGCTCCGATGACTCGCCTCTCGAGATCAGTCCGTTTTCCATCCAGACGCACATCGATGATCTGGGCTATGAAGCAGTTGATCATAAACTGACCGTCACCTACAAGGATGGGTCAGAGCAGATTATCGAAGATGACGACGCAGGGGCGTACAATTTCTATGTTTCGATGGGACGCAATAGCGGAGAGAACATTTGGGTGCCAACGAAGTTGATTGATGTCGACCAAGTGGTTTCAGTAACGCTCGAAGGCACACGCTGCACTTCAACAGGGGGCGCCGAAACGTCGGAACCCTTTACCATCGTCTATTCGTAAGATTTGGGGCCGCTTTCTACTAGGGGAAGCGGCCTTCTTTGCGGTAAATGGGCGGTTAGACCGCACGATATTCGCCTGCATTCCTGAAGTATGCGGCAAAATCTTGATGGGTCGACCACACCGTATATGCTCAAGCGCTCTACCTGCGGGTTTATTATCGCAAAACCCCGGTGCGCTCGGCGGGTCCAGAATTTGCCGCATACTTCCGAAAGCGCCGCCGATTTCCATGCGACAGGTGAGAGCAGATCACCGTTGGAGCGCGACGTTTCCCCAGATAAAACCGACCAAAATAAACCTGTCCCTTTTTGGCAGGTAACGTTGCCCCGACGAGCACGTCGGATCCCCGGCCCGGGCGGCACAGGGGTTAAGTTTGTCGCGAGTTCCGCACGAGCCGGAGGCCACTTAATGTGGCCTCCGTGCGAGCCAGGACTGTAGAGCAGCAAACTTAACCCCTGTGCCGCCCGGCCCGGGAATCCGCCCCCGCGCACAGGAGGGGATTCCTTTTGTGTAGGCTTTGCGGAAATGTGCCAATTTTGGGATACGCCCGGCGGCGTGGTCTGTTGACGGCACAGCTAACGCCACGTATCCTATCGAACTGCGTGTTTCGTAGGGGGATGCTGACCCCTCGATTCAAGCCGTTGCACTTTACAGAAAGCTGGAATCATTCGAGAAGGAGTACGCTTTGCCTACTATTAACCAGCTGGTTCGCCAGGGCCGTCGTTCCGTGCCCAAGAAGTCCAAGAACGCTGCTCTGCAGCACAACTCCCAGAAGCGCGGCGTGTGCACCCGCGTCTTCACCACGAGCCCCAAGAAGCCGAACTCGGCTCTTCGTAAGGTTGCCCGTGTTCGCCTTGTCAACGGCATCGAAGTTACTGCTTACATCCCGGGTGAGGGCCACAACCTGCAGGAGCACTCCATCGTGCTCGTCCGCGGCGGTCGTGTCCGTGACCTCCCTGGTGTCCGTTATCACGTCATCCGTGGCGCCTACGACGCTGCTCCGGTCCAGAACCGTATGCAGGCCCGTTCCAAGTACGGTGCTAAGCGCCCCAAGGCTAAATAAGCCAGATAACGTTTTGATACTTTCGCCGTGTGCCGCCTAAGCGCCGCACGGTAGACACTTAAGGAGATTTCACATGCCGCGTCGTGCAGCAGCTAATCGTCGTGAGGTTCAGCCTGACGCCGTTTACAACAACCGCCTGGTGACTCAGCTCATCAACAAGGTCCTTCTTGACGGCAAGAAGGCCACCGCTGAGCGCATCGTTTACACCGCTTTCGAGATCGTTGCCGAGAAGTCCGAGGGTGGCGACGCTCTCGCTACCTTCAAGAAGGCTATGGACAACGTCAAGCCCACGCTCGAGGTTAAGCCCAAGCGTGTCGGTGGCGCTACCTATCAGGTCCCGATGGAGGTCAACTCCCGTCGTTCCACCGCTCTGGGCATCCGCTGGATCGTCAACTTCTCCCGCGCTCGCAAGGAGAAGACCATGGCCGAGCGTCTCGCCAACGAGATCCTCGACGCCTCCAACGGCCTGGGCGCTTCCGTCAAGAAGCGTGAGGACGTCTTCAAGATGGCCGAGGCCAACCGCGCGTTCTCTCACTATCGTTGGTAAGTTAAGGTAAGGAACTAACATGGCTAAGCCTAAGTACAAGCTTTCCGATACCCGTAACATCGGCATCATGGCTCACATCGATGCCGGTAAGACCACCACGACCGAGCGTATTCTTTACTACACCGGTAAGACCCACAAGATCGGTGAGGTTCATGAGGGCGCTGCCACCATGGACTGGATGGTTCAGGAGCAGGAGCGCGGCGTAACCATTACCTCCGCTGCTACCACCTGCTTCTGGAACAAGGACGGTAAGGACTACCGCATCCAGATCATCGACACCCCGGGCCACGTTGACTTCACCGCCGAGGTCGAGCGCTGCCTGCGCGTCCTCGATGGCGCTGTCGCCGTCTTCGACGCCGTTGCCGGCGTTCAGCCCCAGTCTGAGACCGTTTGGCGTCAGGCTTCCACCTTCAACGTCCCCCGCATCGCCTTCATCAACAAGTATGACCGCGTGGGCGCTGACTTCTTCAACGCTATCGAGACCATGAAGGATCGTCTCGACGCTAACGCCGTGGCCGCTCAGGTCCCGATGGGAGCCGAGGACAACTTCTGGGGCGTCATCGACCTGGTCACCATGACTGCATGGGACTTCAAGGCCGACGAGAAGGGCATGACCTACCCCGAGCCGATGGACGAGATCCCGGCTGAGTTTGCCGACATCGCTGCCACCAAGCGCGAGGAGCTCCTCGACGCTGCTGCCAGCTTTGACGACGAGCTCATGGAGAAGATCCTCATGGAGGAGGACTTCACCGTCGAGGAGCTCAAGGCTGCTCTGCGCAAGGGCGTTCTGGCCAACGAGCTCAACCTCGTCTTCGTGGGCTCCGCCTACAAGAACAAGGGCGTTCAGGAGCTGCTCGACGCTGTCGTCGACTACCTGCCCAGCCCGCTCGACGTCGAGGCTGTCACCGGTACCGATCCGGATACCGGCGAGGAGGTCGAGCGTCATCCTTCCTTCGACGAGCCCTTCTCCGGCCTGGTCTTCAAGATCATGACCGACCCGTTCGTCGGTAAGCTCACCTACGTCCGCGTTTACTCCGGCCGCGCCGAGTCCGGCTCCTACGTTGTCAACGCTTCCAACGGTCAGCGCGAGCGCCTCGGCCGCATCCTCGAGATGAACGCCGCCGAGCGTATCGACCGTGACGACGCTGCCGCCGGCGACATCGTCGCTTGCGTCGGATTCAAGAACTCCACCACCGGTGACACCCTGTGCGCCGAGGGCAAGGAGATCGTCCTCGAGAAGATCGAGTTCGCTAAGCCCGTTATCGACGTTGCCATCGAGCCCAAGACCAAGGCCGAGCAGGACAAGATGTCCCTGGCTCTGACCAAGCTCGCCGAGGAGGACCCGACCTTCCAGGTGTCCACCAACCACGAGACCGGCCAGACCATCATCGCCGGCATGGGCGAGCTGCACCTCGAGATCATCGTCGACCGTCTGCTCCGCGAGTTCAAGGTTGACGCTAACGTTGGTAAGCCCCAGGTTGCCTACCGCGAGACCGCTGGTCACGACGTCGAGAAGGCTGAGGGCAAGTTCGTCCGTCAGTCCGGTGGTCGCGGTCAGTACGGCCACGCCGTCATCAAGCTCGAGAAGATGGAGGAGGGCTTCGGCTACGAGTTCGTCAACGCTATCGTCGGCGGCGTCGTGCCCAAGGAGTACATCCCGTCCATCGACAAGGGCATCCAGGAGGCCCTGAACACCGGTGTTATCGCCGGCTTCCCGGTCCTCGACGTTAAGGTCACCCTGTTCGACGGTTCTTACCACGAGGTCGACTCCTCCGAGGCCGCCTTTAAGATCGCCGGTTCCATGGCTATCAAGGACGCCCTCAAGAAGTCCGACCCGCAGCTGCTCGAGCCGATCATGGCTGTCGAGGTCGAGACCCCCGAGCAGTACATGGGCGACGTTATGGGCAACCTCTCCGGTCGCCGCGGCAAGATCGAGGGCATGGAGGATCGCAAGAACAGCAAGCTCATCCGTGCCAAGGTGCCGCTGGGCGAGATGTTCGGTTACGCTACCGACCTTCGCTCCCAGACCCAGGGCCGTGCATCCTACACGATGCAGTTCGACTCTTATGAGCCCGCGCCCAAGTCCATCGTGGACGAGGTCATGAGCAAGAACGCCTAAGTTCGAGCTCCCTGTTACGTAATCCGCGAGAGCATCTCTCGCACTCTTTGGAGGTTTAAGTTGGCTACCCAGAAGATCCGCATTCGCCTCAAGGGCTATGATCACGAGGTCGTCGATCAGTCCGCGAAGCTCATCGTCGAGACCGCTCAGAAGACCGGCGCTCGCGTTTCCGGTCCTGTCCCCCTGCCCACCGAGCGCAACCTGTACACGGTTATCCGCTCGCCGCACGTGAACAAGGACTCCCGTGAGCAGTTCGAGATGCGCACCCACAAGCGCCTCATCGACATCCTCGACCCCACCTCGGGCACCGTTGATTCGCTTATGCGTCTCGACCTCCCCGCTGGCGTCGACATCGACATCAAGCTCTAAGCGATATCGCTCATAGCTTAAAGGGCCCCGCTGCCGCTACGGTAGCGGGGCCCTTTTGTTTTGCATGATGGGTTTGGATCGCCGGGTAAGGCTGCCGAGCGGCTGGCTGTGGCGACCTACTCACTCAAGGGGCGCAATGACGCTTCCTCAAAATGGAAGGATCGCAAGCCGTCTTCTGTTTCGATGCACGCACGACCAAAGCCATCGACCGTTTTAAAGATGCCTCGCGCCAGCTCGTCACCGGCAGGGGAGCGGGCGATAACGTGCTTTCCAATCCAATTGAGGTGAGCGACATATTCGCCGTGGACGGGCGCGAGCGGTCCGGTGTTTTCTTCCATGGCGTTGAGACGTTCTGCCCAGGCATCTATAGCGTCTATAACTGCGTGATAGACCTCATCGAGGAGCATGTCGACAGCTGGAACGTTCTCGTTAAGGTCCGAGAGACCGATTGCCGGCAGGCCGCCATCGGGCACCTCTTGGGGCGCATAGTTCACATTGACACCAATGCCACAGACGGCGATAGGTTTGCCTTCGTTATCGCGTGCGGCCTCGACCAGAATGCCGCCGAGTTTGCGTCCACGCGCGACCAGGTCGTTGGGCCATTTGAGGCCAATCTCGTTTGCAAGACCCTGTTTTTCGAGCGCCTCGAGCACCGCTAGGCCGCTGACGGCAGCAAGACCAGAGTACTTCGCAGGATTAACGCATGGACGCAGGACAATCGAAAGCAATAGGTTGCCGGCGGTTGAATCCCACTTGTGGCCGCGCCGGCCGCGTCCTGCTGTCTGAGCCCGGGCGGCAAGTCCTGTGCCGTGCGGCGCTCCCTGTTTTCCTGCTTCGAGCAGGTCATCGTTGGTCGATCCGGTTACGTCGACTATCGTTAATTTGGCATCCATAACGGCTGCTACCTCCTTAATGAATAAGTGAATAACGCAATGGTGTCGAGAGAGACACAATGTGAAGCCTTTGTCGCATTTGGACAATTTAATGTTAACACGTTAACAACGACTGAAATGCGCTATCCTCTCTTGGTCGATGTAAACACGTCAACAACTCAAAGGAGGTTAGTGATGGGTTTCACGATTCTTGGAACAGGCTCGGCGCTTCCTAAGCGCAGTGTTTCCAATGACGAGCTGTCCGAGTTCCTCGATACCTCGGATGAGTGGATTTTTACCCGCACAGGTATTAAGAGTCGCCACGTCTGCACCACCGAGTCACTTGACGACCTTGCCGTAGCGGCGAGCGAGCGGGCACTTCAGGTGTCCGGAATCGACGCGAGCCAGTTGGATCTGATCGTCTGCTCGACGACGACGGGTGACCACCTTGTTCCCGCCGAGGCGTGTGCCGTTGCTGAGCGACTGGGCGCGACGTGCCCTGCCTTCGATGTCTCGGCTGCCTGCGCCGGCTTCGTATTTGCGCTCGATGTTGCCGAGGGCTATATCGCCCGAGGACGAGCCAAGCATGTGCTTGTCGTTGCCGCCGAGCAGATGACGCGCGCGCTCGACTGGACCGACCGCGCCACCTGTGTGCTCTTTGGCGATGGGGCAGGCGCCGCGGTGATTGAGGCTGGGGGAGACAGCCCCCTTGCCGTTGAGCTTTCGACGGCGCCCGACGTCGAGACGTTGTGCGTTCCCGGTCTGGTCGGCACCTCGCCGTTTAAGGCCTCCGCAGATAGCGAGAGCGTGCTGTCCATGAATGGCCGCCGCGTGTTCAAGTTCGGCGTCAACGCGATTTGCGACACGGTCCATAAGCTTGCGAGCGATGCGGGCATTTCGGTCGAGGACATCGACCATTTTGTATTCCATCAGGCTAACGAACGAATCCTGAGTCAGGCGGTCAAGCGCCTCGGTGTGCCAGACAAGCGCGTGGTTCGAACGCTGCGCGAGACCGGCAACATTTCGAGCGCATGCATTCCGCTTGCCCTCGACCGGCTGGCAAACGCCGGTGCACTTCACACGGGCGACACCATCGCCCTCGTTGGATTTGGCGCCGGTCTGGATATAGGTGGCTATCTACTTCGTTGGAAGTAGTCGCACATAGGAAATAAAAACGCCCCTAGGGCACAAACAAAGGAGAACTACCATGGCAGATCAGAAGACCTTCGAGCGCGTTTGCGATGTTATCCGCGAGACCGCCGGTCTTGACGACGTCGAGATGAAGCCCGAGTCCACGCTCGAGGAGATTGGTCTCGACAGCCTGGGCACCGTCGAGATCCTCGTCGCCGTCGAGGACGAGTTTGGCATCCAGCTCGATACCGAGGAGAACCCCAAGACGGTCGGCGAGTTCGCCGATACGGTCGAGGCGGCATTGGAGAAGTAGAGATGCTCAAGACTCCTCTCTGCGATCTGCTCGGCATCGAAAAGCCCGTGTTCCAGGGCGGTATGGCCTGGATCGCCGACGCCTCGCTGGCGTCCGCAGTGTCCGAGGCGGGCGGCTTAGGGATTATCGCGGCCATGAACGCAGACGCCAACTGGCTGCGCGACCAGATTCATGAGCTGCGCGCCAGGACGGATAAGCCCTTTGGCGTCAACGTCATGCTCATGAGCCCGTTTGCCGACGAGGTCGCGCGGGTCGTGATTGACGAGCGGGTGCCGGTCGTCGTGACGGGTGCCGGCAATCCCACCAAGTACATGAAGGCGTGGAACGAGGCGGGCATCAAGGTCATCCCGGTCGTTGCCTCGGTGGCGCTGGCGCGTCTCGTGGCGCGTCGTGGAGCCACTGCCGTGGTTGCCGAGGGTACCGAATCAGGCGGCCATATTGGCGAGACCTCGACGATGGCACTGGTGCCACAGGTTGTCGATGCGGTCGATATTCCCGTGGTTGCGGCTGGCGGTATCGCCGATGGCCGCGGCGTGGCGGCCGCCTTTATGCTGGGCGCCGCCGGCGTGCAGGTGGGTACGCGCTTTCTGATCGCAGATGAGTGCACCGTATCGGAGCAGTACAAGGAGATGGTCCTGAAGGCCAACGACACCTCGACGCGTGCGACCGGCCGCTCGACGGGACACCCGGTGCGTGCCCTCAAGAGCCCCTTCACTAACGCCTACGCCAAGAGCGAGGCGGCGGGCGTAAGCGTCGAGGAGCTCGGGGCCATGGGCACGGGCGCCCTTCGCAAGGCCGCCAAGGACGGCAATTACGAAGAGGGCTCGTTTTTGTGTGGACAGATTGCCGGCATGGTCAACGAGCGCCAAAGTGCACGTGAAATCGTTGACGACCTAGTCGATGGCGCCGAGCACGTCCTGAAGGGTGCGTGCGCATGGGTGGCGTAGCGTTTCTGTTTGCCGGCCAGGGCGCCCAGCACCCCGCGATGGGCGTCGACCTGATCGAGGCATCGCCGGCGGCCGCCGAGGTGTTCGCCATTGTCGACGAGGTGCGCCCGGGGACCAGTGAGCAGTGCCGAAGCGCCTCCAAGGAGGAACTCTCGCAGACCGAGAACACGCAGCCGTGCGTGTTCGTTCACGATCTGGCAGCGGCTGCCGCCCTGCGTGAGCGCGGCGTGGTACCTGCCGCCTGTGCGGGTTTTTCGCTTGGCGAGGTCGCCGCGCTCACCTTTGCGGGGGCGTTCGATACGCGAGCGGGCTTTGAGCTCGTGTGCGAGCGCGCGGCGCTGATGGCCGCGGCTGCCGAGCGCCATCCGGGCGGCATGCGCGCCGTCATCAAGCTCGATGCGGCGCAAGTCGAGAACCTGGCAAAACAGGCCGGCGAGGACTGCTGGCCGGTCAACTACAACAGTCCGCAGCAGACGGTTGTTGCCGGAGCGCCCGAGGCGCTGCAGGAGCTCGACGTCCTAGTAAAAGAGGCTGGCGGCCGCGCTATGATAGTCGCGGTGTCGGGCGCATTTCATAGCCCCTATATGGCCGAGGCGACTGAGGGGCTGGCGACGTATATCCAAGCCGGCCACGCGCCGTCACCGCTGCTGATTCCGGTCATGGCAAACATGACGGCGGCGCCCTATCCGGCGGACCCGCGAGCGGCATCGGATGTCTTGGCCAATCAGGTGAGTCATGCCGTTCGTTGGGTCGACACGCTGCATACTCTGCAGAATCAGGGCATCGACACGTTTATTGAGGTCGGCCCTGGCAAAACGCTGTCGGGCCTGGTCAAGCGTACGCTGAGCGACGTTCGCGTGTATTCGTGCGAAACGGCCGAGCAGGTCGCAGCTATTGCCGACGAGCTCGCATAGTCCACAGGGCTGTAACCCGAAAGGAATGACATGGGCAACTTGAACAACGGCGCGCTCGAGCGCAACGACTCACGTCGCGTGGCACTGGTCACGGGCGGCTCGCGGGGTATCGGCCGCGCCTGCGCTGTCGGTCTGGCGGAGGACGGCTTTGATATCGCCGTCGTCTATGCCGGCAGCGTCGATGCGGCGCGCAAGACGTGCGAAGCCTGTGAGGCGGTTGGCGCCACGGCACGCGCATATCAATGCGACGTGGCCGATCCCGCTGCCGTCAACGCGTGCGTGGAAGCGGTCCTCAACGACTTTGGTTCCATTTGGGCGCTCGTCAACAACGCCGGCATCACCCGCGATGGCCTGCTCATGCGCATGGGCGATGACGCATTCGATCGCGTGCTCGATGTCAATCTCAAGGGAACATTCAATATGACGCGCGCGCTCACCAAGACCTTTATGCGCCAGCGCGGCGGTTGCGTCGTCAACATGAGCTCGGTCGTGGGCCTGATGGGCAATGCCGGGCAAGCCAACTACGCTGCTTCCAAGGCGGGCGTGATAGGGCTTACCAAGGCGGTGGCGCGCGAGCTTGCGCCTCGTGGCGTACGAGCGAACGCGGTCGCTCCCGGGTTTGTCGAGACAGATATGACGGCAAAGCTCTCGGAGAAGGTGCGTACGGCAACCGAGGAACAGATTCCCCTTAAGCGCATGGCACGTCCCGAGGAAGTGGCCGGCGTGGTGCGCTTTTTAGCGAGCGATGCGGCTGCTTACATTACGGGCGAGGTCGTGCGCGTCGACGGCGGAATGGCGATGTAGAAACCAGGGCCGAAGAACGGCTTGGATGAGGAGACCATGATGGAACAGAGAGTTGCAATCACCGGTATCGGTGCCGTATCGCCGCTCGGCAACACCGCGCTTGCCACCTGGGCGGCCATGTGCGCCGGGACCTGTGGCATCGGCCCGATCACGCACTTTGATACCGATGCGTTTACCGTCAAGGTGGCGGCCGAAGTCAAGGGCTTTGACGGCAACGAGTACTTTGGCAAGCGCGACGCCAAGCATCTCGACCCCTGCGTTCAGTTTGCGCTGGTGGCTTCGGACGAGGCAATGCACGATGCGGGCTTTGATGCCGAAGGCGCCATCGATCGCGAGCGCCTGGGCGTTTACGTGGGGTCGGGCGTGGGCGGCATGCAGACGCTCGTCGACAACGTCCATACGATTGCCGACCGTGGGCCCCGCCGCGCATCGCCTTACATGATCGCGATGATGATCCCCAACATGGCATCGGGCAATATCGCAATCCGTCACAAGGCAAAGGGACCGACCCTGCCAGTCGTGACTGCGTGCGCGACCTCGGCCCATGCGGTGGGCGAGGCGTTCCGTGCTATTAAGCACGGCTATGCCGACGCGATCCTCGCGGGCGGTGCCGAGGCGGCCATTATCCCCGATGCTGTTGCAGGCTTTACGTCCTGCCGCGCATTGACCACCAACCCCGATCCCGCGACGGCCTGCCGCCCGTTCGACGCAGACCGCGATGGCTTTGTGATGGGTGAGGGCGCCTGCGTGCTGGTACTCGAGAGCATGGAGCATGCGCAGGCGCGCGGTGCGCACATTTATGCCGAGGTCGTGGGCTACGGCAACACCGATGATGCCTATCACATTACGAGTCCCGACCCCGATGCCGCCGGCATTGCCCGTGCGATATCGCTGGCGGTAGCCGAGGGCGACGTCAAGCCTTCCGAGGGTCTCTACATCAACGCCCACGGCACCTCGACCAAGCTCAACGATTCGTCCGAGACGACAGGCATTAAGCGGGCGCTCGGCGAGGACGCGGCACGCGCCGCACACGTCTCGTCGACCAAGTCGATGACCGGGCACATGATCGGTGCCACGGGTGCCATCGAGGTCATGGCCTGTGCCATGGCGCTCGAGCAGGGCGTGGTGCCCCCGACCATTAACTACCACACGCCCGATCCCGCCTGCGATCTTGATTACACGCCTAATCGAGCGGTTCGCGCCGACCTTACCTGGGCGCTTTCGACCAACCTGGGCTTTGGCGGGCACAACGCCGCCATCGCGCTGCGTAGATATACGAGGAGCTAGAGCATGGATTCCAAAAGACTTGCCGAGATAGCCGATGTGATGGAGGACCGCGGCCTTACGCGCGTACGTGTTGAGGAGCCCGATGGCACCGCGGTCGAACTCGAGCGCGCGAGTGTGGCGCAGCCGGTTGCCGTGCCCATGCCTATGCCGAGCGCCATGGCCGCTCAAGTTGCAGCTCCCACAGTCGCGCCTGCCGCACCGGAACCCGCCACGCAGACACCTGCCGCCGCGCCGGAGCCCAAGGGCACCGAGGTGACTGCTCCCATGGTGGGCGTCTTCTATGCTGCCCCTGCGCCGGGCGACGAGCCATTTGTGCGCGTGGGCTCCAAGGTCAAGGCCGGCGAGACCCTCTGCATCATCGAGGCCATGAAGGTTCTCAACGAGGTGACGGCCGAGGCAGACGGTGAGGTGCTCGAGATCTGCGTGGCCGACGGCGACCTCGTGGAGTTTGGCAGCTGCCTCATGAGGATCGGATAGGTGATATCCATGAACAAAGAAGAGCTCAAGAAGCTGTTACCGCATCGCGAGCCGATGCTTTTGCTCGACGAAGCCGAGCTGGTGGGCGACGAGGCCCACGGCAAGATCACGATTACAGGCGACGAGTACTTTTTGCAGGGACATTTTCCGGGAAACCCGGTCGTTCCCGGCGTGATTCAGTGCGAGATGCTCGCCCAGAACTGCTGCGTGCTGCTGATGGGCGATGAGGAGGCGCGCGGCGCGACGCCGTTCTACACGAGTCTGGACAAGGTGCGCTTTAAGCGTCCGGTGCGCCCGGGCGACACGGTGGATCTAGTGTGCTCCATCACGCGTGCGCGCGGGCCGTTCCGCTTTGCGACGGGTACTGCGAGCGTCAACGGTGAGGTTTGCTGCCGCGCCGATATGTCTTTTGCACTCATGCACGAAAGTTAAGGAAGGCTCCATGTTCGACAAAGTGCTCATCGCCAACCGCGGCGAAGTCGCGGTCCGTGTTATCCGCGCGTGCCGCGATATGGGCATCAAGACCGTCGCCGTTTATTCCACGGCCGATGCGGACGCGCTACACGTGCAGCTTGCCGACGAGGCGTATTGCATCGGCGGCCCGCGTCTTGCCGAGAGCTACCTCAACGACGATGCCGTGCTCACCTGTGCCGTAAAGTCGGGAGCTAAGGCAATTCATCCCGGCTATGGCTTCTTTTCCGAGAAGGCGAGCTTCGTGCGCGACTGCGACAAGTTCGGTCTGGCGTTTGTCGGTCCTTCGGCCGAGGTGATCGACAGCATGGGCGACAAGGACGCCGCACGCCGAACGGCCGCTGCTGCGGGCGTGCCCATCGTGCCGGGCTGCGATTTGCTCAAAAGCCCCGAGGAAGCAACGGCCGAGGCCGAGCGCATCGGCTGCCCCGTGCTTATTAAGGCGCGCGCGGGCGGCGGCGGTCGCGGTATTCGCAAGGTCGAGCGCGTGGAAGATGCGGCAAAGGCGTTCAGCGAGGCGCGTGCCGAGGGTGAGGCCGTTTTTGGCGACGGCGAGTGCTACATGGAGAAGTTCGTTGCGCCGGCGCATCACGTTGAGGTACAGATTATGGCCGATAAGCAGGGCCATGTGTTTTCGCTCGGCGAGCGCGAGTGCTCGGTGCAGCGCCGCAACCAAAAGCTGATCGAGGAGAGCCCCGCGCCGTGCCTCGACGGACGCGATGATATTCGCGCGCGCATGCACAAGGCCGCGCGCGACCTGGCTCGTGCCGTTGGCTATGAGGGCGCTGGCACCATCGAGTTTTTGTACTCAGATGACGGCAATTTCTACTTTATGGAAATGAACACGCGCTTGCAGGTGGAGCATCCGGTTACGGAGTTTGTGACCGATACCGACCTGGTTAAGTGGCAGCTGCGCGTGGCTGCCGGCCGCCCTCTGCCCTTTGAGCAGGAGGACGTACCGGTCCGCAACCACGCCATGGAGTGCCGCATCAATGCCGAAACGCCGGACTTTCTACCGTCATGTGGAACGGTCACCGCGTTGCGTGTGCCGGGTGGTCCGCGCGTGCGCTGGGATTCCGCCATGTTTACCGGAGCGAAAGTTCCGCCGTACTACGACTCCATGCTCGGCAAGCTCATCGTGTGCGCGCCCACGCGTGACGGTGCCATTCGCAAGATGCGCTCGGCCCTGGGCGAGCTCGTGATTGAGGGCGTGAGCGAAAATAGCGAGCTTCAGCTCGACGTGCTGGCAAACGACGAGTTTTTGTCGGGCATGTATCACACCGATCTGATGGGGCATCTCTATGCTGATGAATAGAAAAGCGAAGACGGTCAATGTCCTTGAGGGGCCGATAACCGAGTCGTGCGCCGAGTTCCCCGCGCGCCACGTGTTTGTCAAATGCCCGGAGTGCCGCCGTGTGATCGATGAGGCGCGCCTGCACGACAACCTCGAGGTCTGCCCTCGTTGCGGCAAACACTTTCGCGTGAGCGGTCGCGCGCGCATGCGCATGACGGTCGACGCGGGTACCTTTGAGGAATGGGATGCCAATCTGGCGTCGAAGGACTTCCTCTCGTTTCCCGGTTATGCCGACAAGCTTAAGAGCGTGAGCGAGCGTTCGGGCGAGCGCGATGCCGTTGTGTGCGGCAGGGGCAAAATCTGCGGCTGCGATACCGCGCTCTTCTTTATGGATGCCAACTTTATGATGGGCTCAATGGGCTCCGTGGTGGGCGAGAAGATCTGTCGTGTCTTTGAGCGCGCGGCCGAGTTGGGGCTGCCGGTCGTTGGCTTTACCGTATCGGGCGGCGCCCGCATGCAGGAGGGCGTGACCTCGCTCATGCAGATGGCCAAGATTTCTGCGGCGGTTAGGCGCCACAGCGAGGCGGGCGGCCTGTATATCACGGTGCTCACCGATCCCACGACCGGAGGTGTAACCGCGAGCTTTGCCATGGAGGGCGACATTATCCTGGCCGAGCCCGATGCCCTGACGGCATTTGCCGGCCCGCGCGTGATCGAGCAGAACATGCACAAGCGCCTGCCCAAGGGATTCCAGCGCTCCGAGTTTTTGCTGGAGCACGGCTTTTGCGATGCCGTTGTTCCGCGTGGCGAGATTGCGCTCACGGTAGGCGAGCTGCTGGCGCTGCACGAAGGGCGCGCGCCTGGTCTGGGGGCTCCGCACGAGATCGTGCATACAGGTCGCCGCGGCAAAAAGCTGGGACACTTGTTTAAGCGCTCGGCGGCACCAAAAACCGCGCTCGAGATTGTCAAGCAGACCCGCTCGGCAGATCGCGCCACGGCAGGCGAGATGATCTCGCTGGGCCTGGATGGATTTGTGGAGCTGCACGGCGACCGTTACTTTGGTGACGACGCCGCCGTGGTGGGTGGCATTGGCTGGAAAGACGGACGTCCCGTGACGGTTATCGCTATCGAGCGCGGCACCACGACCAAAGAGCGCATGCGCCGCAACTTTGGCATGGCGCATCCCGAGGGCTACCGCAAAGCGCGTCGCCTTATGCGCCAGGCCGAAAAGTTTGGTCGACCGGTTCTGTGCCTGGTCGATACTTCGGGCGCGTTTTGCGGCATCGGTGCCGAGGAGCGCGGCCAGGGCGAGGCGATTGCCCAGAATCTCATGGAGATGAGCGGCCTTAAGACGCCGATTGTCTCGGTTGTGACAGGCGAGGGTGGCTCTGGTGGCGCGCTGGCGCTGTCCGTGGCCGACCGCATCCTGATGCTCTCGAGTTCGGCCTATTCGGTCGTGAGCCCCGAGGCCTGTGCGTCGATCCTGTGGAAGGATACCGAGCGCGCGAATGAGGCCGCCGAGGCGCTTAAGCTCACGGCCCCCGATCTGTTGGCGCTCGGCATTATCGATGGCATTGTTGACGATAGGGGCCTGTCGCATGAGGAGATCGCCGGTGTCGTCATGTCCTCGGCATTTGATGCCTTCGATACGCTTGGGCAGCTCGACGACGCGACCCTCACAAACCTCCGCTACGAAAAGTACCGCGCAATCGGTCAGTACCGCACGATGTGACAAAGGGACAGCCCGCATGTCACATTGGGAAAGGCGTTCCATGTCACAAGTTTCTAACACCTCGTTTACAACGACGGTTTCATCAAACGCCATGGCCGTGGTGGACTATCTGTCCAAAAGCATGATGTCGGCGCTGCCGTTTATTGTTTGCGCGGCGTTGTTCCGCACCGCCGCCGTCATTATGGGCGAAGGCATGCTGGGCCTGTGGTCTGCCGATTCCGAAATCTATCGCCTGTTTTACAGTTGGCTCTATAACGCCGGCTACTACTTTTTGCCCATTTATCTTGGTTGGGCGGCCGCCCGCCAGCTCGGTTGCTCGGAGCAGCTGGGCATGATGCTGGGCGGCGTATTGATTGCGCCCGATCTGCTTAAGCTCGTCGATGCCGCATCGACGACGGGGGCAGCGATGACTTTCGTGTATGGTCTGCTTCCCGCGCCGGTCAACGATTACACGACGACTGTTATTCCGGTTCTCATCTCGGTGCCCGTGCTATGGCAGGTGGAGCGTTTCTTTAAGCGCACTATCCCTCAGGCTGTGGCGTTTTCGTTTGTTCCGTTTGCAACCATGCTCGTCATGGTTCCGGTCTCGCTGTGTATTACGGCGCCGGCGGGCAGCTATCTGGGCATGCTGTTGGGACAGCTTATGTTTATGCTTGGCAATTCCGGTGGCATCGTGTCGCTGCTCACGCTTATGGGGCTTGCCGCGGGTTGGGAGTTTCTTAAGATCGCGGGTGTCAGCAACGTTGTCCTATCGCTCGCCTATGCGCAGTTTATGAGTGCGGGAACGGATTCGTGCATTCTGATCGCTGCGACGATGGCGACGTTTGCCGTTTGGGGCATGCCCTTTGGCGCGTCGCTCCGCGTTGTGGATAAGGACGAGAAGGCGCTCATGCTGGGCTATTCGATCTCGGGCGTGCTTGGCGGCGTAAGCGAGCCGGCGCTGTACGGCTGCGGCTTTAAATATGGCAGGTGTCTGACATGCATGGCCATTGGCGGCGCCGTCGGAGGCCTTGTTGCGGCCGTGGGCCACGTTACGGCCTATACCATCGGCATGACGAATGTCCTTATGGTCATTGGCTTTGCCACGGGCGGCATTTCGGACCTGCTGTGGTGCTGCGCTGCCGGTGGCACGGCATTTGCGGTGTCTGCGGCGCTGAGCTGCTGTTTTGGCGTGGTGTCGACAAAGGTGCAGGCGGCAGAAGACGAAGTTGATTCGCTCGAAACAGTGGCGAGCGCTGCTGAAGCAAGCGCATAAATCTGTGCGACAAAAGGACGATTCCTTTGTCATATTCCAAGGCTGCGGCCCGTGTGGGCTGCGGCCTTTTTGTATCTGGAGGACAAAGTGGCTACACTACAATCCGTTTGAGCAATAGATATATAGGTAGTACCGTGGGGACTGATGAGGATGGTCGAGTGGATTGTTCGTCGTGCGCAGGGCGACCGTGCGCGCGTGGGAACGTTGACGGGCATAGTGTGTATTCTCGCCAATGTTGCGCTTTGCGCTGCGAAGGGTGCAATTGGCGTGCTGTCGGGATCGGTTTCGATTGTGGCGGACGCTATGAACAACCTGTCTGATGCCAGCTCGAACATCGTGAGCGTGCTTGGCTTTAAGCTGGCGGGCAAGCCGGCCGACCCCGAGCATCCTTACGGACATGGCCGCTACGAGTATCTCTCGGGTCTGGTCGTGGCGGCGCTCGTGCTGCTGATTGGCGTTGAGCTGGTGAAGTCGTCGGTGGAGCGAATTGTCAACCCCGAGCCTGTCGAGTTCTCGCTTGCCCTGGTGGCGGTTCTAGTGCTTTCGATGGTCGTAAAGCTCTGGATGGCGGCCCTCAACCAAAAGCTCGGCGATCGTATTGAGTCCGAGACACTGCATGCGACCGCTCAGGACTCAAAGAACGATGTCCTAGCTACGGGTGCTGTGCTGGCGTGCGCAATTGTTTCGCAGGTGACGCACATCAATCTTGACGCATGGGTCGGCCTTGCCGTTGGCGCCTATATTGGCTGGAGCGGCTTTGAACTCATCCAGGATACGGTAAGCCCGCTTTTGGGCCAGGCACCCGATCCCAAGTTGGTCAAGCACATCCGAGACAAGATCATGAGCTACCCCGGCGTTTTGGGTGTTCATGACCTAATGGTTCACGATTACGGTCCGGGCAGGAAGTTTGCAAGCGCGCACGCCGAGATGGCGGCCGAGGCAAGCCCGCTGGAAAGCCACGACACGCTCGATAACATCGAGCAGTCGTTTAGGAACGAAGACGGCATGATCGTCACGCTCCATTACGACCCCATCGTGACCGACGACCCCAAAGTGGCGAGCATGCGCTTGCGCATTCACGCCATGGCTCAGGAGATTGATAGCCGCCTTTCGATTCACGACTTGCGTTGCGTACCGGGCCCCACGCACACCAATGTGATTTTTGACTGCGTGCGACCCTCGGATTTGGCGATGAACGCCGAGAACCTAAAGCGCGCGTTGGCGAAACGTGTCGAATCCGAATATCCCAAGTCGATTGCCAAGATCACGATCGACGAAGACTACGTAGGCCATACCCACGAGTAGGGCTGCGCCGGTAGAGCAAGTTATACAGAAGGGGAGAGCATGAAGCGTCTATATCTACTCCGCCACGGTCAGACAGAATTCAACGTTAAAAAGCTCGTCCAGGGCCGCTGCGATTCTCCGTTGACCGACCTCGGCCGCAAACAAGCGGGAATGGCAGCCGCATGGCTCAAGGACCACGGCGTCGTTCCAGACAAAGTGGTCTCTTCGCCCTTAGGCCGAGCCATGGACACGGCAAGTCTCGTCGCAACCGAACTCCTCGGCCCGGATGCAGCAGTCGAGCCCTGCGAAGGCATCATCGAACGCAGCTACGGCACCTTCGAAGAAGGCCCCCACGACGCCCTGCCCACCGACGTCTGGGACCCCGGCGAGGACCTGATCTCATTTGGCGGAGAAGGAAGCCATGCCCTGCAGGAGCGCATGGTAGGCACCCTCACCAATCTCATGGGCGCCAAGGGCATCGAAACCCTCCTAGCAGTAAGCCACGGCAGCGCCAGCCGCCAATTCATCAAGGCAGCAGCCCCAGAGGGCTTCGAGCTCCCAACAAAACTCCCCAACTGCGCCATCATGATTTTCGATTTCGAAGAGGAAAAGTCGGGAGAAGAAGGCAACGCGCCCCAATCCAAGTTTATCTTGCAGCAAATCATCGATCCTCAACAAAGTAATTAGCTGAGCGAGCAGAGTTAAGCAGACATCAACGTGTCGTCTCCCGAGCACGGCGGAGGGCCGGAGAAATATATTAAGGTCATCGCGAGTTCCGCACGCAAAGGAGAGCACTTAATGTGCTCTCCGTCTTGCGCAGGACTGTAGAGCAGGGACATTAATATATTTCTCCGGCCCTCCGCCGTGCTCGGGAGCCATCCACGCACTTTACCTGCGTAAACAATGTGAGTGAAATATGAATCTCGATGGATACGCCCGCAGCCGTGTATACTAAACAGCTGTGTGAAACCAGGGGAGTATTCTGGCTGGACAAAATGCCTGCTTAATAGGGTTGTCAGGTAGTCCGGGCGCAATACAAGACTGGGGAGCACGTCGTGTAAGTAGTGGTCCTCTAGGGGCGTACGCTCGGTGGTGTACGCATTGTCCCAAGACCACGCGAGAGTTGGGATCATATCTTGATCAGCATGATTCTCGGCCGCAAGATTGGCATGACCCAGGTTTGGGACGAGGACGATAACGTCGTTCCCGTCACGGTCATCCAGGCTGGCCCCTGCGCTGTCTCGCAGGTTAAAACTCAGGCAACCGACGGCTATGACGCCGTCCAGATCGGTTTCGGCGACATCAAGGCCAAGAACGTGAACAAGCCCATGGCTGGTCACTTCGCCAAGGCTGGCGTCGAGCCTGTCCGCTTCCTTCGTGAGGTCCGCGTCGAGAACGGCGAGGAGCACAAGGTCGGCGAGGTCGTCACCGTCGCTGATTTCGCTGATGTCGAGAAGGTCGACGTCATCGGTACCTCCAAGGGTAAGGGCTTCCAGGGTCGCATCAAGCGCTGGGGTCAGCGCCGCGGTCCTATGACGCATGGTTCTCACTTCCAGCGTCACCCCGGTTCTATCGGTCAGTGCGCCTATCCTGCGCGCGTCCTCAAGGGCGTCAAGATGGCCGGTCACATGGGTAACGAGCGCGTTACCGTCAAGAACCTTTCCGTTGTCCGCATCGATGCCGAGCAGAACCTCATCTTGGTCAAGGGCGCTGTCCCGGGTGCCAAGAATGGTCTCGTCGCCATCCGTATGGCCTAAGGGCCCAGCCCATTTAGCCCAGCGTCATACCAAGGAGAACACTTAAATGGCAAAGTTTGAAGTAAAGAACAGCGAGGGCAAGAAGGTCGCCGAGGCCGAGCTCGCCGCTGAGGTGTACGGCATCGAGCCGAACATCCACGTTATGCACCACATCGTCAAGTGCCAGATGGCCTCTTGGCGTCAGGGCACCCAGTCTGCTAAGGGTCGCTCTGAGGTTTCCGGTGGCGGCAAGAAGCCTTGGCGTCAGAAGGGCACCGGCCGTGCCCGCCAGGGTTCCATCCGTGCTGCCCAGTGGCGTCACGGTGGCGTCGTCTTCGCCCCCAAGCCCCGTTCTTACGCTAAGCGTATGAACAACAAGGAGGTCAAGCTGGCTATGCGCTCCGCGCTGTCCGCCAAGCTGGCCGATGGCGAGCTCGTGCTCGTCGACGACTACGGCTTCGAGAAGCCTTCCACCAAGGCTGCCGTCGCCATGCTCAAGGCTCTCGGCCTTGAGGGCAAGCGTCTGACCATCATCGTTCGCGATGAGGACGTCAACGCCTACCTGTCGTTCCGCAACATTCCCAAGACGTTCATCATCACTGCCGACGAGGCCAACACCTACGATCTCGTCAACAACAACGCTGTGCTGATGCCCGCCGACATCGCCGCTCACTTCGGGGAGGTGCTTGCATAAATGACCGCCCACGAGATCATCATCCGTCCGATCGTGTCCGAGCGTTCCTTCTCCGGCATGGAGCTGAACAAGTACACGTTCGAGGTCGCCAAGGATGCTAACAAGTATCAGATCAAGGACGCTGTCGAGGAGATCTTCGGCGTCAAGGTCGTTCGCGTGAACACCCTGACGGTCAAGCCCAAGACCAAGCGCGTGCGCTATGTCGCCGGCAAGACCCGTTCTTGGAAGAAGGCCATCGTCACGCTGGCCGAGGGCGACACCATCGAGGTCTTTGGCAACCAGGCCTAAGACTCGCTGCTGTTGAGTGAGCTCATGCCTCCCAAAAAGGGGAGGCGAGAGCTCAAGGTTTTGGGCGTATAAAATGGACACGCCCGGAACCGTGTATACGTCCGGTGTCATCGCACCCGAGGCAGAACCTCGAATCCCTGTCTGCGATGGCTAACGGATTCCTATTGAAAGGGATTGTAATGGCTGTAAAGCACCTTAAGCCGACCTCCGCTGGTAGGCGTTGGCAGACGATCTCCGACTTCTCCGAGATCACCTGCACCAAGCCCGAGAAGTCTCTTCTCGAGCCCCTGCCCAAGAAGGCCGGTCGTAACAACAACGGCCGCATCACTACCCGCCACCAGGGCGGCGGCGTGAAGCGTCGTTACCGCGTGATCGACTTCAAGCGCAACAAGGACGGCGTGCCCGCCAAGGTTGCCACGATCGAGTACGATCCGAACCGTTCCGCTCGCATCGCTCTGCTGCACTACGCTGACGGTGAGAAGCGCTACATCCTGGCCCCCAAGGGCCTCGAGGTCGGTCAGACCATCATGTCCGGTTCTGACGCCGACATCAAGCCGGGCAACGCTCTGCCCCTCGCCGACATCCCCGTCGGTACGCTCATCCACGCCGTCGAGTTCCAGCCGGGCAAGGGCGCTGCTATCGCCCGTTCCGCCGGCAACTCCTGCCAGCTGATGGGTAAGGAGGGCAAGTACGCTATCGTCCGTATGCCTTCCTCCGAGATGCGCCGCATCCTCGTTACCTGCCGCGCCACCGTCGGTGAGGTCGGCAACGCCGATCACTCCAACATCGTCATCGGCAAGGCCGGCCGTAAGCGTCACATGAACGTGCGCCCGACCGTCCGCGGTACCGTCATGAACCCTGTCGACCACCCGCACGGCGGTGGCGAGGGCAAGAACCACACCTCTGGTCGTCCCTCTGTTACCCCCTGGGGTAAGCCGACGAAGGGCCTTCGTACGCGCAAGAAGAAGAAGGTCTCGAACCAGCACATCATTCGTCGCCGTAAGAAGTAATTTCGGATACCGAGTTTTAGGAGAAAGCACTTATGAGCAGAAGTCTCAAAAAGGGCCCGTTCGTGGAGACTCGCCTTCTCTCGCGTATCACCGCGATGAACGAGGCTGGCAAGAAGGACGTCGTGAAGACCTGGTCCCGCGCGTCCACCATCTTCCCCGAGATGGTTGGTCACACCATCGCCGTCCACGACGGCCGCAAGCATGTGCCCGTGTATGTTACCGAGTCCATGGTTGGTCACAAGCTCGGCGAGTTCGCGCCGACTCGTACGTTCCGTGGCCACAAGGCCAAATAGGGGGTTAACCGTAAATGGCAACTAAGTCTATTGAAACTGAGGCCACCGAGGTTCGCGCCGTCGCTAAGTACGTGCGTGTTTCCCCCAGCAAGGCCCGCCTGGTGGTCGATCTGATCCGCCGCAAGCCTGTCGCTCAGGCCTTCGACATCCTCCACTTCTGTGATCGCGCCGTCGCCGTGGATGTCGAGAAGGTTCTCCGTTCCGCCGTTGCGAACGCCGAGAACAACAACGGTCTGCGTGCCGACAACCTGGTTGTCGCCGCTGCCTATGTTGACGAGGGTCCGACGCTTAAGCGCATCCGTCCCCGCGCCAAGGGTTCCGCTTCTCGCATTCTGAAGCGTACTTCCCACATCACCGTCGTCGTTGCTCCTCGAAAGGAGGCGTAAAGCTGTATGGGTCAGAAAGTCTACCCCACCGGCTTCCGTCTTGGCATTACCGAGAACTGGCGCTCCCGCTGGTTCGCAGAGAAGGATTACGCTAAGACCCTCGGTAACGATCTCGAGATCCGCAAGTACCTCGAGAAGCGTCTTTCCCGCGCAGCTGTCTCCCGCGTCGAGATCGAGCGCGCTGGCGACAAGGTGAAGGTCATCATCCTCACCGCTCGCCCCGGCGTTGTCATCGGTAAGAAGGGTGCCGAGATCGATACCCTCCGCACCGAGCTCGAGAAGGTCGCTGGCGTCTCCAAGGGCCAGCTCTCCGTCGACGTTGTCGAGATCAAGCGCCCCGAGCTCGACGCCAATCTCGTTGCTCAGTCCATCGCTGAGCAGCTCGAGGGCCGCGTTGCCTTCCGTCGCGCTATGCGCAAGGCTGTCCAGTCCGCCCGCAAGGCCGGCGCCAAGGGCATCCGTATCCAGTGCTCCGGTCGTCTCGGCGGTGCCGAGATGGGCCGTCGTGAGTGGTACCGTGAGGGTCGCGTGCCTCTGCACACCCTCCGCGCCAAGATTGACTACGGCACGGCTGTCGCCAGCACCACCATGGGCGCTTGCGGCGTGAAGGTCTGGATCTACCTGGGCGAGAAGCTCCCGGGCCAGCCTGTTCCCAACCCTGCACTCGAGGGCTCTTCCCGTCCTCGTCGTCGTAACTCCGAGAGGAGGGGTCAGTAGTGCTTGCCCCTAAGCGTATTCTTCACCGCAAGGTGCAGCGTGGCTCCATGAAGGGCCAGGCCAAGGGTAATACCGAGCTGCATTTCGGCGAGTTTGGTATCCAGGCTCTCGAGGCCCATTGGATCACCAACCGTCAGATCGAGGCCGCTCGTATTGCCATGACCCGCTACATGAAGCGTGGCGGTCGAGTCTACATCACGATCTTCCCCGACAAGCCCATCACCAAGAAGCCTGCCGAGACTCGCATGGGTTCTGGTAAGGGTAACCCCGAGGAGTGGGTGGCCGTCGTCAAGCCCGGCCGCATCATGTTCGAGGTCAAGGGCGTGCCCGAGGAGGTCGCTCGCGAGGCTCTGCGTCTTGCACAGCACAAGCTTCCCATCAAGACCAAGATTGTTGCTGCCAAGAATGCCGAGCAGCGCATCGAGAAGGAGATGGCTGAGGAGGCCGCTCTCGAGGCCAAGTGGGCTGCTGAGGACGCCGCCGCCGCCAAGGAGGAGAACTAATGAAGCCCGCAGAGATTCGTGAGCTCTCGGACGCTCAGCTCGTTGAGAAGCTGAAGGAAATGCGCGCCGAGCTCTTTAACCTTCGTTTCCAGATGGCCACCAGCCAGCTGGACAACACCGCTCGCGTCAACACCGTGAAGAAGGACATCGCTCGCGTCCTCACGGAGCAGCGCGCCCGCGAGATCGCAGCGGAGAAGTCCGCTGTCGCCGAGTAGGACCTAAGGAGAGAACATGACTGATTCGCGTAACTCGCGTAAGGTCCGTACGGGTGTCGTTACCTCCGTCTCCGGTGCCAAGACCATCGTTGTCACCATCACCGAGCGCAAGCGTCACCCCAAGTACGGCAAGATGATGACCAGCTCCAAGAAGCTGCACGCTCACGACGAGGAGTGCACGGCTGGCGTGGGCGACACCGTCCGCGTTATGGAGACCCGTCCTATGTCCAAGATGAAGCGTTGGCGCCTCATCGAGGTCGTCGAGCGCGCTAAATAAGCAGTCGCTCTTACGACTTGTACGTTTCCGAAGATGTGCGTATGCCTGGCTTGCATACCACGGGCCGCGTAAAGGCTGCGCACCTCTCTTCGGTTCTTAGTTCGGAGGAACATCTACCATGATTCAGATGCAAACCATGCTGAACGTCGCCGACAACTCCGGCGCTCGCAAGATTCGCTGCATCAAGGTGCTTGGCGGTTCCAAGCGTCGTTATGCAGGCATCGGCGATGTGTTCATCGGTGCTGTCCAGGAGGCTACCCCTGGCGCCAACGTCAAGAAAAAGGACGTTGTCCGTTGCGTCGTCGTTCGCACCGTTAAGGAGATCCGCCGCAAGGATGGCTCCTACATTCGCTTTGATGAGAACGCCTGCGTTGTCATCAACAACGATGGTTCGCCCGTCGGCACCCGTATCTTCGGGCCCGTCGCTCGCGAGCTTCGTGACAAGAAGTACATGAAGATCGTCTCGCTCGCTCCCGAGACCCTGTAGTTAGGGGAGATATATGTATATCAAGAAGGGCGATAAGGTCCAGGTTCTCTCTGGTAAGGATCGCGGCAAGCAGGGCGTTGTCCTGCGTGCTCTCCCCGCCGAGAACAAGGTCGTTGTCGAGGGCGTTTCGGTCGTCAAGAAGGCCGTCAAGCCCAACGCTGCCAACCAGCAGGGCGGCATCGTTTCGCAGGAGGCTCCCATCGACGCCTCCAACGTCAATCTCGTCTGCCCCGAGTGCGGTAAGGTTACCCGCGTCGGTCACGAGAAGGACGGCAAGAACAAGCTGCGCGTCTGCAAGAAGTGCGGCCACAAGTTCTAAGCTGCCAGCAACAGTTAAGTTGCTAGCAAAGGCCCGGATGCCACGGCACCCGGGCCTTTTTCTATCCCCACTCGATGGTTTCGGTTCTGCCGTCCCGTCATTCCGGTTGCATCCAGTTTTCGGTGCCGTCTCGAATCGAGTGCCGCCACGTGACACCCTGTCGCGTTTCGTCGGCTTCGGGGACAAAAGTCGGGACAACTCCAAAAACTATTTTCGAACTCAGGGCTTTGAGTTTTTGTTTTTGTCCCAAAGGGCGCGGCGGGATGCCTTTGGAGGCTCGATAGCGCCGAAAACGCCCGTTTTGAAACTTAAATGCCTTTTCGCGTGCAAGCCGCCAGCTGCAATAGGAAGTGAATCAACGCAGGTGGCTTTCAAGCAGTTTGCAAAACTGCAGGTCGCAGGTCTTCATTGCCAGTAGGAGAAATGAGTAGTCTCAGGTGGCTTGCCCATGAGTTGACGAACGGGATTTGAGATTACGCTGACGTCCGGAAACGCTTCGAGCACGGCGTTACGTTTTTGGGGTTTGGGCGTAGCCCCTGCACCCGCGAGCGCGGGCCTTAAGCCCGCCGAGAGGGTGACGCGTCGAAAACGAAGGGGAAAGAGAGAAGGGGCCGTCCCTATCATTCAGGTTGCGACCGAAGAAGACAAGGAGACCCCCTGAGCCTGAATGATGCCCCACAGACCGCGTCCGACCGAGCTCAAGCCGAGCTTTTCCTGACGTCCGCCTTCGCGAAGATGATGGCTGGATTGGCTATGGATTGGCAACACTTATTTGGACGATTCCGGGAGGGACGGCCCCGCCTCCCTGAACTCGACCGGCGACATGTAGCCCAGCGTCGAGTGGATCCTGAAGTTGTTGTACCAGTGCACGTAATCCAAGAGCTTGGCTCGGAGCTCGCGCGTCCCTCCTCGGTCCTTCGGAGTGGCCGACGATCTCCCCGTTGCAGAGGTCGACGAGCAGGCAGACGTAGTTCCACGACGCCCCGACGCGCACGCAGACCAAGTCGCTGCATATATGGGTGCACGGCGCCCTGCCGC
This sequence comes from uncultured Collinsella sp., assembly GCA_902466395.1. Classification (GTDB taxonomy): domain Bacteria; phylum Actinomycetota; class Coriobacteriia; order Coriobacteriales; family Coriobacteriaceae; genus Collinsella. The sequence goes on along the minus strand of CABQQR010000005.1, from coordinate 70,476 downwards.
CGAAGCCGCGCGCGACGACGTTCGACACGTCGGCCTCGTTGACCGCCCCGGGGTGCACCTTGAACCTCTTCCTGCCGTATGCGCCGGCCAGGCCGTTCTCCCTCATGATGCGGCAGACGCGGCGCCGGCTGACGGTAACGCCCGACCTCCCGGGCGACGCCTTGATCTTGCGCGATCCGTTCCGGCCCTTGCTGGCGGCGTGCGCCGCCGCGGCCGCCGTCGCCCCCGACATTAAGGTCCTCAAGGGCCGCGTCGTCTCCGGCGACCAGTTCGTCTCGCCCGCGGAACAGAAGGAGCGAATCCTCGCGACCTTCGGCGACCTGTGCTGCGAGATGGAGGGCTGCACCATCGCGCAGGCCGCTTATCTCAACGGCGTGCCCCTCGTCGTCGTGCGCGCCATCAGCGACAAGCCCTGCGCCGAGGGCCGGGTCGTGACTACAACACTTTCGAGAAGAAGGCCGCCTGCGACTGCGCCCGCATCGCCGCGCGCATGGTTAAGCTTTAGGCCCTGCGCGCCGGGGCCCTTCTTTATGTTGGGACCCCGGCGCGCCGGGCCCTTTCCAAAGCGAAGTGTCGAGCCGAAGTGTTGAGCGTCGGCCCTGAATGTTCAATGGCCGTTGTTTTCTGCCCCTCAAGTGGTGGACTTTTCCTCGGAGCTGTTGATTCCCCCACGCGCCCCCTTCCGTTCTCTGTTCTCCCCTTATACTCCTTGTACGAGGAGGTAAGAAGTCATGGACAAGACCACACAGGACAGCTTGGCAAAGAAACCCGTCGACATGAGGGACAGGATTCTCGAGCATCTCGAGGCCCTCACCTCTGCCGTCTCGCTCGACGACCTTGCCCGTCTGTCCACCTCCGACATCGCCGAGACGCTCATCATCTCCAGGAGCCTGGCGAGCCAGTACCTCAACGACCTTGTTCGCGCCGGTCTTGTGGTTAAGGTGGCGGGCAGGCCTGTCCGTTATTTTCATCGCCGCGCGTTCCAGAAGCGTTTTCAGGTAAAGCTCTCTGCAAGCGAGTACGCCTCGCTCGCCGACCTCATCCAGGCGACGGGAATCGCCGATCACCGCGACTTCGCGCGTGCCGTGGGCTTCGACATGAGCCTCAGCTCCGTTGTCGAGCAGTGCAAGGCTGCGGTTCAGTACCCTCCGTTTGGCCTGCCCATCCTCTTGAGCGGCGGCGTGGGTGTCGGTAAGTCTTTCCTTTCTCGCCTTGTGTACGAGTACGGCAAGAACCAGGGCTTGCTGTCCCGCGACTCCTCCTATGTGCGCATCGACTGCGCCGGGGTCCCGGACGCCGCCTCGTTCAACGGGCTTCTTGACGAGTCGATCGCGAAAGCGCGCGGGGGTGTGGTCTTTGTCAACGGCATCGAGGCACTCTCTCCCTCTGCGATGGAGCACTGCCTTGCGACGGCCCTCGGGCTCGATGCCTCCCAGGATGCGCCGCGCGCTCGCCTCGTTCTTTCGACGACGCTTTCCGCCGATGACCTGAAGGTTTCCTCGGCCTACAGCAAAATGCCCATCTGTGCCCGCGTCCCCTCACTCAAGGAGCGGACCCCCGAGGAGCGCGAGGATCTCATCTTGAGCTTCCTGCGCAGCGAGGGGTGCCGAATCGGTTCTGATGTGAAGATCAGCCGCGGCGCATACCGTTGCCTCGTGAACGCGGACTTTTCCGATAACATCGCCGGCTTGCGCGCCTGCGTGACGAACTGCTGCGCCAAAGCGTTCCTCAATCGCGAGGGCGGCTACGTCGTCGTTCGCCCGTATCTTCTTCCCAGCGGGCTCCTCTCCTCCGCGCAGATCGATCAACAGCCCGACGATGGCGTTCTGATCGACGCGTCTCTGGATGCCGCCGAGAGCACAGGGCCGGTCGAGCAGGCGCTCGATGCCCTGTGCTCCCTCGATGAGCGATTCTGCGCCGGGGAGCTCTCTGTCTCCGAGCTTGTCTCGCAAGCTGTCTCCGCTGTGCGCGGCGTTGAGGATCACTTGATCTTCGACCACGGCGTCGCCTCCTCGAGGTCGCGCGCCTTCGAGCGCGTCGTGGGCGCGGTCCTTGCCGACGCAGGCTCTTCTTATGGCATCGAGCTTTCGAGGAAGGTCGCTTTTCTACTGGCCCAGGAGATTTGCCTGCAGTTGTGGCCGGGTATCGGCCTGGCTAAGCGAAAGTCTGCCTGTGCGGAGCAAATCTCCCATCTCCTCGGTGCCGTGACCTCCGAATTGCCGTTTGCCTCGAGTGTCTCCGATCAGGTCGCCGCAGACGTGGAAGGGGCGCTGGGAATCTCGCTCGATCACTTCACGAAGACGCTTCTGACGCTGTGCGTCGCATCGGAGTCTCGCGATGCGAAGGCCCTTCGGACGCTCTGCGTCATCTTGTCCCACGGCTACTCAACGGCGACGAGCATCGCCGACGCGGCGAACCGTATGCTCGGCATGCATGTGTACGAGGCTGTCGACATGCCCTACGACCAGCAGCTGAAGGACATCGTCGGTCCGCTCCAGCGCCTCGTCGACCGTCATTCCTACTGCACCGGGGTCGTGTTCCTCGTCGACATGGGCTCCTTGGAGGAGGCCTATAAGGCCCTCGAGAACGTTACCGACTCCACTATCGGCGTGGTGAACAACGTCTCTACCGGTCTTGCGCTCGAGATCGGGGTCGGGCTGCTCGGCGGCAAGTCCATCGCCGAGGTTCTTGGCGATGCGACCGCCGCGTGCGTGACGCACTGCAAGGTGATCGAGCGCGTCAACCGTGAGGACGCCATCGTCTTCTGCTCCGAGTCCGGGGTCGACGCCGCGGAGAGGATACGCCAGCTCGTCTCGCAGAGCCTCCCGCGCACCATAGGCGCGCGCCTGCTCACGAGGCCCTTCAAGCAGCTCGTCGCGAACGGGTCGAACGACGCCGTTTTCTCCGAGCACCGCGTCTGCGCCGTCATCGGCACGGGAGACCCCGGGGTCGCCTCCGTCCCCTTCGTCGCCCTCGAGGACATCATGTCGACGGCGTCCGCCTCTAAGGTTGATGCCGTGTTCGGCAGGTGGCTTGACGCTTCCGAGCTCTCTTCTTTCCACGAGAAGCTGCTCTCGAACATGACGCTGCAGAACGTCATCCGCTCCATCACCATCCTCGACCCGGAGCGGCTATTCCATGAGATCGAGAGCGCCGTGCACGAGCTTCAGCGCAGGACAGGCGAGAAGATCGGCAGCAACGCCATCATTGGGCTCTACGTTCACCTCTGCTGTCTCGTCGAGCGCCTTGTTACCAGAAACCCCATTGAGACCTACGTTGGCCAGGACCGCTTCGAGGAGGAACGCGCCGATTTCATCGAGTCCTTCAGGCAGAGCTTCTCGAGCATCTCGACGCGCTATCGCGTAGAGGTTCCCGTAAGCGAGATCGCATATGTCTTCGACTACATAAGCGTGAGCGCCGCCCCGGCGCGAGAAGAGCGCCTCGGCTCCTCGGACCTCCTGCTCGACGAGTGACCTTCCCCGCGCCGCCGCAAGCTGACCGCGCGTCCTCAATAATCCGATAACCCCTTGCCCGGCGCGAATCCGGATAGCGCCGAGGCAGTACCGAACGTAAAACTTCATTTGATAGGAGCAAACATGAGTGTTGTTATGGCACGAATCGACAATCGCCTGCTTCACGGCATCATCGTGACGCAGTGGGCCCCGGTGTCGGGCGCGACCCGAGTCATGGTCATCGACGACAAGGTCGCCGGCGACGAGGTCCTGAAGTCCACCATGAGGATGGCGCGCCCCGCGGGCATGGCCGTTTCGATCATCTCCGAGCAGACCGCGCTCAAGAACTTCGCCGCGGGCAAGTACGACCGCGAGAAGGTCTTCGTCATCGCCAAGGAGCCCGAGACGATGCTTCGCCTGGTCGAGTCGGGCGTCGAGCTCCCGTCGCTGGTCGTCGGCGGCTCGCTCGTCAAGGAGGACGGCATCCAGCTCACCCAGCGCGCCTACGCCTCCGCCGAGAACGTCCAGAGCTACAAGGCGCTCATCGCCCGTGGCGTCAAGGTGACGGCCCAGTTCGTGCCCGCCGACAAGCCCGTCTCCGTCGCAGACCTCATCTAAGGGGGAAATATGGTCAACTTCACTATCCTGCAGGTCGTCCTTTTGACCCTGCTGGCCTTCATCAAGCACGTGGACTACTACGGCATCCCGATGATCTTCGTCAATTACGCCGTTTTCTGGGGCCTCATCACCGGAGTCGTCATGGGCGACTGGAAGACCGGCCTTGTCATCGGCGGCACCATTCAGCTCATGCAGCTCGGCGTCGCGGGCTTCGGCGGCTCCTCCATTCCCGACTACGGCACGATGGCCATCATCGCCACCGCCTACGGCGTGACCCTGGGCTCCGACACGGGCCTCGCCATCGGCCTGCCGGTCGGCATGCTCGGCATCCAGCTCGACGTCGTCGCCAAGATCCTCAACGGCTTTGTCGTCGAGAAGTCCCAGAAGTTCTGCAACGAGGGTAAGTTCAATCAGATGAACGCCATCCTGTGGGTCTGCCCCGCGCTCTTCGGACTGTGCGCCGCCCTGCCCGTCTTTGTCTCCGTGACGCTCGGCCAGCCCGCCGTCAACTGGCTCCTCGAGGTCATGCCCCAGTGGTTCCTCTCCGGCCTCACCCTCGCCGGCAAGATGCTCCCGGCCGTCGGTATCGCCATGCTGCTCCGCTACATGCCAACCGCCAAGTACTTCCAGTACCTGCTCGCCGGCTTCTTCCTCTCGGCCTTCCTGAACGTGCCCATCATCGGCGCCGCCATCGTCGGCGTTGCCCTCGCGATTGCGTTCTACCAGCGTGCCGAGAGGGACACCGAGCTCGCCGCCCACGCTTCCGCAGACGCCTTCATCGGAGAGGATGAGTAACCATGGAAAACGAGAACATCACCGCCGTCGCCGAGGGCAAGCCCTCCGGCTACAAGGTCACCAAGAAGGACCTGCGCAACGCGAACTGGCGCTGGCTCATGAGCGTGTGCACCTTCAACTACCAGACCCAGCAGGGCGCCTCAGTCGCCTACGCCCTCTCGCCGGTCCTGAGGAAGATCTACACGAACGACGAGGACTATAAGCAAGCGCTCAACAACCACTTCCGCTACTACAACACCCAGCCTTGGCTCGCCGCCATCATCCTTGGCGCCTGCGTGGCCATGGAGGAGCGCGACGGCCTAGCGGCGGCGGACGCCGTCCAAGACCTGAAGATCGGCACCATGGGACCGCTCGCCGGCGTCGGCGACTCCCTGCTCATGACCATGATCCCGACCATCATGGGCTCCATCGCCGCCTACATGGCCATCGAGGGCAACCCCGTGGGAGCCGGCATCTGGTTCGCGCTCATCCTGGCCATCTTCTGGGTCCGCATGCACGCCCTCGAGTTCGGCTACAAGCAGGGCGTGAAGCTCGTCACCGACTTCAGCGAGAAGCTTCCCAACCTCACTGCCGCCGCCTCCGTGCTCGGCCTCACCGTGGTCGGCTGCCTCATCGCCTCGGTCATCGGCGTCACCTGCCCGATTAGCTTCAGCTTCGGCGACGTCGCGATGGAGATTCAGCCGCTGCTCGACAAGATCCTGCCTGCCATGATCCCCGCCGCCATCACGGGAAGCGCGTATTACCTTCTTACCAAGAAGAACGCGAGCATGACGGCCCTCATCCTCGTGGTGATCGTCCTCGCGATGGTCGCCTCCGCCGCCGGCATCCTCGCCTAGCTTCGACCCAAGAGATTGGTGAATCAATGAGAAAGATAGTTGTGGCGAGCCATTCCCTTCTCGCCCAGGGCTTCAAGGACACCCTCGAGTTCCTTACGGGTAAGGGCGACGCCGTCAACGCCGTGTGCGCCTACGTGAACGACAACGGCGAGGGGCTCGACGCGGCGGTCGAGGCGGCTCTTTCGGGCACTGACGAGGTCGTCGTCCTCACCGACGCGTACGGCGGCAGCGTGAACCAGCGCTTTTCCCGCTTCGCCTCCGACCGGATCCACGTGATCGCGGGTGTCAACCTCCCGCTCGCCATGACGGTCGCGCTCGCGCGCCCCGACGAGAAACTCGACTTCGACGCCCTCGTCAACGAGGCGCGCCAGCAGATCATCTACGTGAACGGTGCCAGTTCCGCCGAGTGCGACGACGACGAATAGAGGAGGTCGACGATGAGAGAGTTCCTTAAGGACGTGTGGATGCACGGCGGTGAGGAAAGCCGCGCCATCACCCCCGAGAACATCACGGGCGAGAAGGGCCGCGCCGCCATGTCGGCCAGCCACCTCGGCGTCGGCCGCAAGGGCTCGTGCTGCGTGCCCCTTGAGTCCGGCGAGACCATCACGCTCGCGGACATCGAGGGCCCCGGCATCATCCGCCACATCTGGATGACCGTCCCCGACAAGACCGCCGCCGGCAGCTTCGTCATGCGTGACCTCGTGCTGCGCTTCTACTGGGACGACGAGGAGACCCCCTCGGTCGAGTGCCCTGTCGGCGACTTCTTCTGCAACGGCTTCGGTGAGCGCGCCATCGTCAACTCGATGCCCATCTGCGTGAACCCGACGGGCGGCATGAACTGCTACTTCGAGATGCCCTTCAGGAAGCACGCCAAGGTCACGCTTACGAGCGAGCACCCCGGGTTCATTAAGTACATCTTCTACACGTTCAACTACGCGCTCACCGACGTGCCGGACGACGCCATGTACTTCCACGCCCGCTTTAACCGCGAGCGCAGCACCCGCAGGGGCGTCGACTACACCGTGCTCGACGGCGTGCGCGGCAAGGGCTACTACGTCGGCACCTACATGGCCCTGTGCGCCCTGGAGCGCTATTGGTGGGGCGAGGGCGAGATGAAGTTCTTCCTCGACGGCGACGAGGAGTTCCCCACGGTCACCTCGACGGGAGCCGAGGACTACTTCGGCGGTGCCTGGGCCTTCCTCGACAGGCCGCCCCACGCGCTGCCCGAGGCGCAGTGCTTCAACACGCTGTTCGCCGGCTACCCGTACCGCTCGACGCGCGACGCCACGCGCGACCGCTTCAGCGCGGGCAAGCCGAACCCGAATCCGATGCTCGCGACTAACGACGACGCGCTGCCCAGGCACGGCCTCTACAGGTGGCACCTTCCCGACCCGATCTCGTTCAAGGAGGACCTGCGCGTGACGTTCCAGGACCTCGGCAACGACGACATCAAGCTCTACGAGCGCGAGGACGACATCTCCACCGTCGCCTACTGGTACCAAAGCGAGCCGCACGCCGTGCTCGCCCCGTTTGCCGCAAGGCAGGACCGCGTGCCCAGGTAGGGTCGCCTCGAAACAAGCCAACGTTATGGGCGCCCGCGGTTGACCATGACTGCGGGCGTCCCTTTGTAAGGAGGATCACATGAGCGAAAAGCAAATGAGGCTCGGCGCCCTCGAAGCCGGCGGGACCAAGATGGTCTGTGCCGTGGTGTCCGGCGACGGCGAGGTCCTCGACCGTATGGAGACCCCGACGCTTACGCCCGCCAAGACCGTCCCGCAGATGATCGAGTGGTTCACCGCCCGCGATGTGGACGCGTTGGGCATCGGCGCCTTCGGCCCGACCTGCGTCGACCCCAACGACGAGCGCTACGGCTCCATCCTCCAGACGCCCAAGCTCGCGTGGCGAGGCCATGGTCTTCGCGCCGCGTTCGCCGACGCCCTCGGGATTCCGGTGGCCTACGACACGGACGTGAACGTTGCCTGCCTCGGCGAAGTGGTCTTCGGCTGCTGCAAGGGGCTCGAGGACGCCGTCTACGTGACCATCGGCACCGGCGTGGGCGCGGGCGTCATGTGCGCGGGCAGACTCCTTCACGGCATGCTGCACCCCGAGGCCGGTCACATGCTGGTAAGGACCCGTCCCACCGAGGAGGGACGCTGCGTCTGCCCGAGCCACGCGAGCTGTCTCGAGGGGCTCGCCTCCGGCCCCGCCATCGCCGCGCGCTGGGGAAAGCCCGCGGCCGAGCTCGCGGACAACGATGAGGTGTGGGCGCTCGAGGGGGATTATCTGGGGCAGATGTGCGCGAACCTCGTGCTCATGTACTCGCCTCGCCGCATCGTCCTCGGCGGCGGCGTGATGCACCAGGAGCAGCTCTACGGCATCGTCCGCAAGAAGACCCTCGAATATCTGGGTGGCTACATCCAGACCGCCGAGCTTAAGGACATGGAGAGCTACATCTGCGCCCCGGGCTGCGGCGGCGACCAAGGAATCCTCGGCGCGGCCGAGCTGGCAAGAAGGGCGCTCGCGTAACTTGCGCTCTCTCCGCCATACAACGCGTTAAGAAAAGACGAGCGCTTCTTGCCAATTGAGCGGCAAGAAGTGCTCGTCTTTTGCATTTGTTTTTGGGGCAGGACGCCCCGCCTCCACTAGAGTCCCTGGACCGCCACACCCACGAGGTTTGGACCGGTGTGGACAAGAAGCGCGGGGCTGATGTCGGAGCGGACGACATCCACCGCGTTGGCCACGCGCTCGCACAGGGCCTGCTCCATGCGGTCGTAGAGGTCGGCGTGGGCCGAGGTGCGGCTCGCGGCAAAGCGCACCTCGGGGTGCTTCTCGACGATGGCGGCGATGAGCTTGGCCTCGGTGCGATGCGGTACTTGCACAGCCATTTCGTGTGCGCGAAGCTGTTGGCTTTCTGGGCCACAGCAATCACCTTCCCCCTAGTATGATGACCTGAACAATCCTCATGCTAGGGGGAAGGTTTTTGTCGCGTAGCGGAAATTGGCCTCCACCCGCTGAGCGGGTGGCTTTCTATGCCGCGCGTGCCGCGCGGCACGGACTAAAGTCCATGAATAAAAACGAGGAAGGCCACGTCCGGCCTCCCTCGCAAAGGGTCTCTGATTACTCCCACTCATTGGGGACAGACTTAAATGAGTGCTCTTGAAATGCCGGCGCCTGGGGACGTTCTTTTTCTGTCTGCAGTTTGGAACGTTCCTTTTCTGTCGGCAGTTTGGGACGGTCCTTAGAGCTGCAGCGCGCCATGAGCGACGAGGCGAAGCGGATCATCCTGTCTTTTGAGTTCTAAGCATAAGCCCCTGTCTCTGAGCAATGACCGGTTCGCATTTGTGCGCATTTACGTGCGTGGGATTGCGTGAATATGCGTATAGATGCGCCGTTTACGGGATAAAAATGACCGTTTAGCGGTGAGATACGCAAAAACGCGCACAGAAGCGCGTGTTTGTGCGAATATAGAGCTGTCAGAAAGCAAGGCGTTCTATGACACAGGAGGCACATAATGGCAGATTCCAAGCAGGCTCCGCTCGACGCCGCGGCAGCCGCCAAAGCAGCGTTCGCTTCGGTCCAGGACAAGCCGTTCCCCGACGATATTTTTACGGCTCCCGAGCTCCATTGGGCCGTCATCGGTTGCGGCGTTATCGCCAACCAGATGGCTCAGTCCCTTGCTCTTGCCGGTCGCAAGCTTGCGGGCGTCGCCAACCGTACGCCGTCCAAGGCTCAGGCTTTTGCCGAGCAGTATGGCATCGAGAAGGTCTACGACACGGTTGAGGACCTCTACGCCGATCCTGGCATCGACGCCGTCTACATCACTACCCCGCACAACACTCATATCACCTATCTGCGCGCTGCCCTGGCAGCCGGCAAGCACGTGCTCTGCGAGAAGGCCATTACCCTCAATTCCGCTGAACTCGATGAGGCCCGTGCCATTGCCGCCGAGCACAACGTGGTCCTTATGGACGCTACCACGGTGCTCCACATGCCCTTGTATCAAGAGCTGCGTCGCCGCATGGATGCCGGCGAGTTCGGCCGCATGAACCTCGCTCAGCTCAACTTTGGTAGCTACAAGGAGTACGGCGACCTGACCAACCGTTTCTACAATCGCAACCTTGCCGGCGGTGCCATGCTCGATATTGGTGTGTATGCCCTGTCCGTCATGCGCCTGTTTATGGCGAGCCAGCCCGCCGAGGTCGTGTCTCTAGGCAACACCTGCGAGACTGGAGTCGATGTTGCGGGCGGCATCGTCTGCCGCAATGCCGAGCAGCAGCTGGGCGTCGTGAGCCTTACGCTTCACTCCAAGCAGCCCAAGCGCTCGGTCATCAGCTTTGACAAGTGCTACATCGAGGTCAACGAATATCCGCGTGCCGATCACGCGACCATCGTGTGGACTGCGGACGGCCACCGCGAGGAGGTCCACGCAGGCACCGAGGCTTACGCCCTGTGTTATGAGATGGCCGATCTTGAGAAGGCCGTTGCCGGCGACGACTCCAAGCGCGAGCTTCTGGATTATGCTTCTGATGTTATGGAGCTTATGACCAAGTTTCGCGCCGATTGGGGAGTCGTGTACCCCGAGGAGGAGTAAGCGATGCTTGCGGAAGATAGGCTCAACGCAATCGTGTCGATGGTGCAGCAGACGGGCTCGGTTACCGTACCGGAGCTTGCTGAGGCCCTGGGCGTGACGGCGTCTACCATTCGGCGCGACCTGCAGACGCTCAATCGCGCACACCGTATCGCCAAGGTGCACGGTGGGGCGACGAGCCTTGAGCGCGCGCACGTGACGCGCGACCTAACGCTTAATGAGCGCAGCGATCTCCATAACGACGACAAGGAACGTATCTGCGCCCGTGCGGCGGCGCTGGTGGAGCCCGAGAGCTTTGTGTACATCGACTCGGGCTCGACGACGCTCAGGCTCATCGAGCATCTTCCACACCTTGAAGGTGTCACCTATGTGACTGATTCCGTGCTCCATGCTCAGCATCTCGCTTTGCGCGGCATGCGTACCGTGGTGCTGGGCGGCGAGCTCAAACCCGAGACCGAGGCGCTCGTTGGCCCCGATGCCTTGGCAACCTTAGACCGTTACAACTTCAACTGCGGCTTTTGGGGCTCTAACGGCATTGCCGCCGAGCAGGGCTTCACGGCGCCCGATATCGAGGAGGCGCAAGTAAAGCGTATCTCGATGCGCCATACGGCCAAGCGCTTCGTAATCTCGGACGCCAGTAAATTTGGCATGGTGGCGCCCGTCAAGTTCGCGGACTTCCGCGATGCAACGATTATTACCGCAGGCGAGGTCCCCGCCAAGTACCGGGCAATGGACAACGTCGTCACGGTCTAACGGCAGGGACGGGCTAAGGCCAAAACCACCGCGAAGGTGCCCGTCCCCATTGTGGTGGTTAGTAATGAAAACTGAGTAGTTTTCTCAATAGAAAAGCGGCAACGTCCATTACGGGCGTTGCCGCTTTCGTTGTCTACCGGTTTAGTCTAAATCTGTAACAACTGGACCGCTTAAAGTGGGCTAGGTGTTACTGATTGAAATACTTCCGAATTGCGCCGTTCCTTTGTCTCAATCTGTAACATTTGGGATCGATTTTGCCGAGTTATTGTTACAGATTGAGATTTTCCCTTGAGGGGGATTCGAATGTCTCGATCTGTAACAGATAGACCGGAAAATGGGCTCTAACTGTTACAGATCGAGACGTTTTGGGACCGCGGCTGAGTCATCGTGGCGGCATGACGTTTGACCAGATAAAACCTGTCAAAATAAACCTGTCCCTTTTTGGCAGGATTTAGGGCTCCCAGGGGCAGGGGGCTTCGATGTGGATGTGCTCGCCAGTTACGGGATGCGTGAAGGATACGCTGTGGGCGTGGAGCATCAGGCCGCAGGGACGCGGCGTTCCGTACAGGTCGTCGCCAATCAAGGGATGATGCTCGCTTGCCAGGTGCACGCGGATCTGGTGCTTGCGGCCGGTGAGCAGCTCGACATCAATATACGAGCGCGTAGGCAGGCCACGGCGGCTCTTAAGGCGCTTGAGTACCTTGACGCGCGTCTGAGACGGCTTGCCGCTGGCGCCAACGCGCATCTTGCGGCTATCGTGGCGGTCGCGGGCGATAGGCTTGTCGATGAGCTTCTCGTTCCAGTCGATTTTGCCCTCGGCGAGCGCTAGGTAGTGCTTTTCGAACGCGTGGTCGATAATCATCTGGTCAAAGGCGGGCTGCGTCTGCTTGTCGAGTGAGAACAGCACCACGCCGGTGGTGTCGCGGTCCAAGCGGTTGAGCGGCTGCATGTCGGTCGCGGCAAAGCCGCCGCCCATCGCCAGCAGCAGGTCGCTGGCGTAGTCGGTGAGCGTGCGCTCGCCGGTGCCGTCGCCGTGGACGATCATGCCGGCGGGCTTGTCGATGGCCATGAGCCAGGCGTCGCAGTAGAGGACTTGAGGTTCTTCGTTCACGTGTAAGCCTTTCGGTTAGCTGATTCCCACAAACATGCAGCCCGAGGTGGCACCGCGCAGGCGGGCGGCGGGCTTGCGGCCGGCTTGCGCTGCCTCGACGGCGCGGCGGACGCGAGCGGTGGCGCGGCCCACCTCATCCGTCTCGAGCAGTGTGCCGTCCACCATAAGACGACGGACGCCGGCGTCGAGCAGCTGTGGTACCTGCGGCGTGAGGTCGATGGGGTAGGCGTCGTACAAGCGTGAGCGGCCGTGGATGTCGGTACGCACCGGCATGACCTTTCCGTCGATATTCTTGAGCGAGAGCTTACGGGCACGCAGGCGGCAGCTGGCACAATCGTGGATGCAACCGTTGGCAACCTGCAGAATGCAATGCTCGCTTGTCATGACGCGCGGGCGGCCAAAGACGGTGATGCCTAGAGCCGCGGGCGCGGCGGCGCCGAGCGAGACAATCTCGTCGAGCGTGATCTCGGGCGAGAGCCAAAACGCACCGGCTCCGCGCTCGGCAAGCGCCTCCATGCAGGGCGTGTTGTGCACCGGCAGGCAAGAGCGAATCTCGGCCGTGGCGCCAACCTGGGCGGCCAGGGCAAGCTCAGAGATGTTGCCAATAGCGACCGTGGCGCCGGCAACAACCCATGGGTCAACGCGGACGTGGTCAACGGCGCGGCAGACCTCGTCGAGTGCGGGCACAATACCCTGCTCAAATGCATCGGCAGGGGAGAGTCCGACAGCCTCGAGCGCGTCGGTGGTCATGTAGATGCGCGTTGCACCCTCCGCGCGAGCGGCCTCGGCGGCCTCGAGCGAGGTGACGGTAGCGCAGATCTGCGGCTCATCGCGGTAGTGCTCGGGCGCGGGGCGGGAATCATTGGTGACAATCGCCGGTAGCTCGAGCGTGCGGGCGCGCTCCTCGTACGGTGCCAGAATGGCCTCTTCCAGCGCCTTACAAGCGGCGGCGCGCACCTTGTGCACGGCGGAAAAGCCCATGCCGCAACTCTCGTCGAGGGCCACGTCAAAGCTCGCGGCCTCAAAGGGAGAGGAGCCCATGCGCCCGACGTGCTCAACCAGATCGGATGCCTCGACGGCGCGGGTCTTGGCGGCCTCGACGGTGAAGCCCGTGGCGGTGGCGGTGAGCGCGGGGTCGTCACAGCAGGTGAGCGTGACAGTAAACGGCTTCCCCAGGCGCGCCACGACGGATACATCAACAGCTCGGCGGCGCAGCACATCGCGCTTGAGCGCGGCGCTGGCAGCGTCGATGGCACGCTGGCTGCGAATCACGCGGACGCGGCAGCCCTCGGGCATGCTACGGGGCACGCGACACTCGATAACATCGCCGGCAGCGGCATCATCGGCGGCAATGGTGGTCAGGAACTGGTCAAACTCGTTATCGTGGCGAAGCTCCAGCAGGTCGCCCTTGCCCACGGGCTCAAACAGCTCAATGCGGGCGATGGCGGCGCGGCGACGGCGGTCGTCGGGCTTGAGGCCGCGCACATCGCGGTTGGCCGGGCGGCTGCCCAGCACCGTGCCCACGATCTGGCCGCGGTTGTTGGAACGCTCATAGCTCATCATCTCGTCGCCCGAGGTGCCGTCCTGATAGGCGTGCGTAAAGTCGCGGTTAAAGCAGCGCTTGAGCTGGCGCTGGCGGGCGGCTATCTCGTCCTTGGCAACGGTGGTTCCGGCCAGCATGTCATCAATCTGATGACGATACACGTCGACGATGGAATACACGTAATCGGGCGCCTTCATGCGGCCCTCGAGCTTGAGCGACGCGGCGCCGGCGTCATACAGGCGGCGAACAAGTTGTGAGGTGTTGGTGTCACGCGGGCACAGCGCGCGCTCGCGACCGGCAGGGGAGAGCGAGCGACCGTTCTCGTCGATCAGCTCGTAGGGCAAGCGGCAGGGCTGGGCGCACATGCCACGGTTGGCCGATCGTCCCGCCATGGCAAAGCTCGAAAGCAGACACAGGCCAGAGTAGCAAAAGCAGATGGCGCCATGGCTAAAGACCTCAAGGTCCACATCGGGCGCGGCATCGTGAATGGCGGCAATCTCGTCGATGGAAAGCTCGCGCGAGAGGGTCACGCGGTCGGCGCCCTGCTCGCGGCACCAAAGGGTTCCGCGGTCGTCGTGGATGTTCGCCTGGGTCGAGATATGCGTCTCGATGCCGGGCATGGTGCGCTTGACCTCAAAGAACAGGCCCCAGTCCTGGATGATGAAGGCGTCGGCGCCCAGCGTGGAGCAGCGATGGATGAGCTGCAACGCATCGGCCATCTCGGACTGCTTGATGACGATGTTGACCGTGACGTAGACGCGCGAGCCGGCCAGATGCGCGGCGCGGCAGGCCTGCTCAAAGGCCTCGTCGGTAAAGTTGGTGGCCTTGCGGCGTGCGTTGAAGCTGCCCATGCCGCAGTAGATGGCGTCTGCCCCGGCGGCGAGTGCGGCGGCAAAGGGCTCGGGCCCTCCGGCGGGCGCCAAAAGCTCGGGTCTGCGGTTGGTGGTTCGACTGGCGGTTGCGGTCATATCCTGCCTTTCAAAATGCTCAGATACTCAAAAGTATAGTGGCGCCGTCGCGATGGACGATGCCCGTGCTCCAAGCGGGATAAAGTCTTCAGCAGCTTGGGCTGGCTGACCCCGTGGAGAACCGTTCAGCGGTCTAGGGAAACCGTTGGACGATAAAATATTCTCGCAACGTGATAATAATCTTGCATCGCGCGGAAACCTTGAGTACTATCCCAATCAAGCGCGGTGTTCAGACCGAACTGTGCCTCCCGGTGTGAACGCCGCGCTCCCGTTCCCTTTTACTTGTAAGGAGAAAAACATGAGCAAGACCGTCGTGTCTTCCGATAACGCACCCGCAGCCATCGGCCCGTATTCCCCCGGTATCCAGGCCGGCAACATGGTGTTCCTGTCCGGCCAGCTGGGCATCGACCCCGCAACCGGCAAGATGCCCGAGGGCGTCGAGGCCCAGGCCAAGCAGTCCCTTGCTAACGTCGAGGCCCTGCTGACTGCCGCCGGCGCCACCTTTGCCGATGTCGTCAAGACCACGGTCTACCTGGCCGACATCGCCGACTTCGCTGCCGTGAACGAGATTTACGCCTCCAAGTTCGAGGCCCCGTTCCCCGCGCGCAGCGCTTTCCAGGTTGCCGCCCTTCCGGCCGGCGGTCTGGTCGAGATCGAGGTCGTCGCCGCTCTCTAAGGCGTTGACCACAACTAAACATGGCATCAAAAAGACCCTGCAGCGTGTGAACTGCAGGGTCTTTTGTCAAGTGACGGATCGCTTGTGGAGCCAAAAAGACTGCCCGCGCTCCATTTTGCTCGTTAGCCTTCCTTGCGAACTTTTTGCAGGTAGCGGTAGACGCTGGGCTCCGAGATGCCCAGCGCGGTGGCGGCGCAGGCCACGGCGCCCTTGAGCATGAACACCCCGTTACCGTTGAGGTGGCGAATGACGTCCACGCGGTCGCTCTGACCAAGCGACGCTACATCCAGCCCGCGCGCGCTCAGCAACTCGGCAATGCTGCGGTCGATGAGCTCCTGTGTGGACTCCGAAAGGCTTTCGACCTCGATAGGGGCGGGCTCCGTGCGCGTCGGCGCCGCGTCGAAGCACGCCATGAGCTGCTGCGCCATGGCGTTGATGGAGCGCACAGTCGAGAGGTCGGTGTTGACGCAGAGCATACCGACGATCTCGTCATTCTCGCGGATAAAGTACGTCGCTGACTCCAACGTCTTGCCGCCGGCACCGCGCCCCTCGTAGCCCGTAATAAACGGCAGGTCGCAATACTTGGGGTCGTGCATGATCTTGAGCGCCAGATCGGTGGCAGGACCGCCGACCTTACGGCCGCTCACGATGCCGTTGCGAATATCGACGATGGCGTGGTCGGGATCCGAGAAATCGTGCAGCACGATTTCGCTGTTCTTGCCGAGTACCTGCTCCAGAAAATCGACCATCGGCAAAAAGCGACGTACGGTCTCGTTCACGGGCAACTCCTTTGGGTGAAATCGGAAATGTTCATAACAATTTTTTCTCATGGTAACACGCTGCCCATCATCTCGTATATCCGCAGGTACATTGCGTAATGCAGACGAACGGTAGGAATTTAGCGGTAAACGGTTGACCAAAAGAAAAGTTAGATGTTATTTTGACCAGACACTTTCCTGACCTGCGGAAATGCGTGATTTCAGCTGAAGAATAGTCTGATAACAAAAAATTATTATTGAGAATGAGAATCATCTTTAATACGATATGCAATGAAGGCACAACCTCAACCCCGCACTGCGTCACAATAGAGCGTTAGATGCGAAAACAACTACTTCGAGGATTGGTGGTCAAATGACCCAGGAGACGGTTACGAACGGCACTGAAGCCCTGTTCACTCGCGAAGGCAGGCCTCCCGTTAAGGAAATGATCCCGTGTGCCCTTCAGCACGTACTGGCATCGTTTGCCGGCATCATTACCCCGGCGGTCATCATGGCCGGCGTCTACGGCTTTAATAGCCAGCAGAGCACCGACATCATCCAGGTCGCGCTCATTCTTTCGGCGATCGATACGGCCCTTCAGGCCTTCGCTCCCTTCCGTCGCATCGGCGGCGGCCTGCCCATCGTCATGGGCGTTTCGTTCGCGTTCCTGCCGGCCCTGCAGGCCATGGGTGCCTCGGGCTTTAGCTTTGGTGCGCTGCTGGGCGGCGAGATCGTCGGCGGCGCCGTCGCGGTCCTCTTTGGTCTGGCCTACAGCAAGATCAAGTGGCTGTTCCCGCCCGTCGTGACCGGTACGGTCATCTTCTCCATCGGCGTTTCGCTGTATCCCACGGCCGTCAAGTATATGGCCGGCGGTATGGGTACGCCGCTGTGGGGCACTCCGCAGGCCTGGTGCGTCGCTCTTATCACCTTCGCCGTGGTCTTTGCGCTCGCCAACTTTGGCAAGGGCACGCTCAAGCTGGGATCCGTGTTCTTTGGCATGATCGTCGGCATGATCGTCTCCATCCCCTTTGGCATGATTGACTTCTCCAGCGTCGCCACCGCTCAGGTCTTCGCCCTTCCCAAGCTCATGCCCTACGCGCTCGAGTTTGATCCCGAGGTCTGCATTACCCTCGCCGTCGTGTTCCCCATGGTTGCCATCCAGGTTATCGGTGACGTCTCCGCCGCCTGCCTGGGCTCCATCGACCGTATGCCCACCGAGCGGGAGCTCTCCGGCGCTATCGTGTCCCAGGGCCTCACCTCTATGGTCGGCGGCCTGCTGGGCGGTCTTCCCACCAGCGCCCTTGGCCAGAACGTGGGCATCATCTGCTCCAACAAGGTCGTCAACAAGTGGGTCTTTGTGATCATCGCGGCCGTCTTTGCCATCGCCGGTCTGTTCCCGCAGCTCTCTGCCGTCCTTTCCGCTATCCCGCAGCCCGTCATCGGCGGCGCGACCGTCGGCGTCTTTGGCACCATCACCATGAACGGCGTGCGCATGTTCACCCGCGAGGGCCTCACGCAGCGTACTACCACCATCGTCGGCACCTCCGTCGTCTTTGGCCTGGGTATCTGGATGGCCAGCGGCTGCCTTGCCGGCGAGGGTATGCCCGCCTGGGTGTCCACCGTCATCGGCTCCAATGCCGTAACCCCCACCGCCATCATGGCCATTGTCCTTAACCTGATCCTTCCGCAGACGCCGGTCGTGGCTCAGCACATCGATGCTGCCAAGGACGCTGCCGTGGATCTGGTCTTGCCCGAGAGCAAGAAGTAACCAATTCGGTGCTATTCGTCGGCGGACGCATCGCCTCGTCCGCCGACGTCATGCGGCGTCAAGCCGCACTTCAAAGGGTTTGTCCCTTTGGTGAAGCGTTGACGGGAGAGGGCCCGTTTCCGGTGTAGGCCGGCGCTTCGCACTCCGCCATGTCAGAGGTGTCAAACCCCGCCCCTGATGTTGAAGGGAGCATCCATGCTTCTGGTCGCTAACGGTTCCGTCTTTACCCGCAACGCTCAGACCCCGTTCATTCCAAACGGTGCGGTCGCCATTGACGGAGATACGATCGTCGAAGTGGGCCCCGAGTGCGAGCTCAAGGCCAAGTACCCGGATGCCGAGTACGTCGACGCCCAGGGCAACCTCATCATGCCCGGACTTATCAACTGCCACACCCACATCTACTCGGGTCTGGCCCGCGGCCTTGCCATTAAGGGCTGCAACCCCACCAACTTCCTGGAGAATCTTGAGCAGCAGTGGTGGAAGATCGACGACAACCTGACGCTCGACGGCACCAAGGCCAGCGCCTATGCCACGATTCTTGACTCCATCCGCGATGGCGTCACTACGATCTTCGATCACCATGCGAGCTTCTGCGAGATCCCGGGAAGCCTCTTTACCATTAAGGATGCAGCTCAGGAGCTGGGCATGCGTTCGTGCCTGTGCTACGAGGTCTCCGATCGCCGCGGCCAGGAAAAATGCGACCAGGCCATTGCCGAGAACGCCGAATTTGCCCAGTGGGCCGCCAAGGAGCGTCGCGATAACGACAACCACATGATCGCCGCCATGTTTGGCGGACATGCCACCTTTACGCTTTCGGACGAGACCATGGACAAGATGGCCGAGGCCAACAACGGCCTGACCGGCTTCCACATCCACGTGTGCGAGGGCATGAACGACGTGTGGGACTCCCGCCTCAACCGCGGTGGTATCAGCCCCGTCGAGCGCCTGCTGCAGCACAACCTGCTCGGTCCCGACACCATGCTCGGCCACTGCATCCACGTGACGCCTGCCGAGATGGATATCGTCAAGGAGTCCGGCACCTGGCTCGTCAACAACCCCGAATCCAATATGGGCAATGCCGTGGGCTGCGCTCCCGTGCTCGAGTTCTTCCGCCGCGGCATCCCCGTGTGCATGGGCACCGACGCCTACACCCACGACATGCTCGAGAGCCTCAAGGTCTTCCTGATTATTCAGCGCCACAACGCCGCCATGCCCAACGTGGGCTGGTGCGAGGCCATGACCATGCTGTTCGAGAACAACGCCAAGATGGCCAGCAAGTACTTCGATCGTAAGCTCGGTGTGCTCGAGGCCGGCGCTGCCGCCGACGTCATCGTTATGGACTACAAGCCCTTTACGCCGCTGAGCGAGGAGAACATCGACGGCCACATGCTCTTTGGCATGATGGGCAAAAACTGCCGCACCACCATCATCAACGGCCGCGTCCTGTACAAGGATCGCGAGTTCGTTGGCATTGATGAGGACAAGATCAACGCGTGGACCATGGCCGAGTCCAAGAAGCTCTGGAGCACGCTCAACGATCGCACGTACTAATTACAAGTAGATTCACGCGCGTCGGATGTTTCGCCGCATCCGACGCGCGTATAGGCGACCTCCGCGGGGTCGCCGGCGCTGTGCTAGCGCTACGCCGTATTTGCGCCCGCCGCGCGGTCTCGCCGGGCGTTACAGAGAGGAGCTCACTATGAGCGACATCATGAGGCCGATCCCGTTTTCGCAGCTGATGAACTGGATCATCGAGGAGCACAAGACCCAGGACGCCATCTTTGGCGTGCGCAAGATGGTCACGACCAACCAGGAGGGCGCGCTTCCCATTTTTGACGAGCGCATCGAGACTCCGTTTGGCCCGGCTGCCGGCCCCAACACGCAGCTGGCCCAGAACATCGTGGCATCCTACGTTGCCGGTTCCCGCTTCTTTGAGCTCAAGACCGTTCAGGTTATGGACGGCGAGGAGCTCTCCAAGTGTGTGAACAAGCCCTGCATTGTGGCGCAGGACGAGTGCTACAACTGCGAGTGGTCGACCGAGCTCGAGGTTCCGCAGGCCTTTGCCGAGTACGTGAAGGCATGGTTCGCCTGCCACCTGATCGCTCGCGAGTACGGCCTGGGCAGCCCGGACGGCTTTGTCTTCAACATGTCCGTGGGCTATGACCTCGAGGGTATTAAGAGCCCCAAGGTCGACGCCTACATCGAGGGCATGAAGGACGCCAGCGGCTCCGAGGTTTGGAACGAGTGCCGCACATGGGCGCTTGCCAACCTGGACAAGTTTGAGCATGTCGATGCCGCGTTTGTCGAGTCCATCCCGGCGCGCGTCTCCAACTCCATCACCGAGTCTACCCTGCACGGCTGCCCGCCGGCGGAGATCGAGCGCATCGCGACCTATCTGATCACCGAGAAGGGCCTCAACACCTACATCAAGTGCAACCCCACGCTGCTGGGCTATGAGTTTGCCCGTCAGCGCCTGAACGAGCTGGGCTTTGACTACATCGTCTTCGACGATACACACTTCCGCGAGGACCTGCAGTGGGCCGACGCCGTGCCCATGTTCGAGCGCCTGATTGCCCTGTGCGCCGAGCGCGGCCTGGAGTTTGGCGTCAAGCTGACCAACACGTTCCCCGTCGACGTGACGAGGAACGAGCTGCCCTCCACCGAGATGTACATGTCGGGCCGTTCGCTGTTCTCGCTGACCATCGAGGCCGCCCGTCGCATTACCGAGCAGTTCGATGGCAAGCTGCGCATCAGCTACTCCGGCGGTGCCACGGTCTACAACATCCGCGCCCTGTATGACGCCGGCATTTGGCCCGTTACCTTGGCGACTGACGTGCTCAAGCCCGGTGGCTACGAGCGCTTTAGCCAGATGGCCGGCGAGTTTACCGATCTGGATGGCAAGCCGTTCGCGGGCGTTTCGCTCGAGGCCGTGACGGCGATCCAGACCGACTCGCTCACCAACCCGCTCTACAAGAAGCCGCTGCGCCCGCTGCCCGACCGCAAGGTCGCCGGCAAGAGCCCGCTTTCCGACTGCTTTACCACGCCGTGCCGCACGAGCTGCCCCATCCAGCAGGATATTCCCGCCTATCTGGCGGCTGTTGACGAGGGCCGCTACGAGGACGCACTCAACATCATCATCGAGCGCAACGCCCTGCCGTTCATCACCGGCACTATCTGCCCGCATCCTTGCGGCCGTGCCTGCGAGCGTGCATTCTACGAGCCCGAGGGCGCCCAGATTCGCGCCAGCAAGCTCAAGGCCGCCCGCGAGGCAATGACCGCCGTGCTGCCCAAGCTGCGCGCCCAGGCTATCGCCAACGACGGCGAGCGCAACGTTGCCGTTATCGGTGGCGGTCCGGCCGGCCTGGCGACGGCGTTCTTCCTGACGCGTGTCGGCGTGCCCGTTACCATCTTTGAGGCCCGCGATTCGCTCGGCGGTGTGGTCCGTCACGTAATCCCCGAGTTCCGTATCGCCAGCGACGATATCTCGCACGACGCCGAGCTCTGCCTGGCCTTTGGCGCCAAGGTTCAGCTTAACGCCCGCGTGGAGTCCATTGACGAGCTCAAGGCCCAGGGCTTTACCGACGTGGTCGTGGCCACCGGTGCCTGGATGCCCGGCTCTGCGGGCCTGGGCGAGGGTGCCGAGCTCGACGTGCTGGAGTTCCTCGAGGCCGCCAAGAAGGGCGAGAAGCTCGAGCTGGGCGAGGACGTCGTGGTCATTGGTGCCGGCAACACCGCCATGGACGCCGCCCGCGTGGCCAAGCGCCTGGCAGGCGTGAAGAACGTGCGCCTGGTGTATCGCCGCACCAAGAAGCAGATGCCCGCCGACGAGGAAGAGCTCGATCTTGCTCTTGCCGATGGCGTTGAGTTCTGCGAGCTGCTGGCGCCCAAGGCGCTCAACGGCGCCGTGCTGACCTGCGACGTCATGGAGCTTGGCGAGCCGGATGCAAGCGGCCGTCGCAGCCCCGTCGCCACGGGCGAGACCGTCGAGCTTTCCGCCACCACGGTGATCTGCGCCGTGGGCGAGGGCATCGATGCCAGCCTGTACGATGCCGCGGGCGTCGAGCACGACCGTCGCGGTCGCCTTGCCGCCACCTCCACCGGCGTCGAGGGCGTCTGGGCTGCGGGCGACTGCCGCCGCGGTCCTGCCACCGTGGTCGAGGCTATTGCCGACGCCGCCGAGGTCGCCCGTGCCATCGCCGGCGTGGACTTTAACAAGTACGCCGACTGCAACGAGCAGGCCGGTCGCGAGGACACCTGCTACGAGCGCAAGGGATCGCTGTGCCGCGACAAGCGCAGCTGCACCAAGACCCGCTGCCTGGGCTGCGGCTCGGTGTGCGAGGTTTGCTGCGACGTGTGCCCCAACCGCGCAAACGTTGCTATTAAGGTGCCGGGCCTGGCCAAGCATCAGGTGGTACATGTCGATGGCATGTGCAACGAGTGTGGCAACTGCGCTGTGTTCTGCCCCTACCAGGAGGGTCGTCCCTACAAGGACAAGCTCACCCTGTTCTGGAGCGAGGAGGACATGGAGAACTCCGAGAACGAGGGCTTCCTGGCCGTGGACGAGGATCACTTTAAGGTCCGTGTTGCCGGCACGGTCCGTACCGTCTCGGTCGATGCCGTCAACACCGGCCTTCCCGAGGCCGTCCGCCTGACCATCAAGGCCGTGCGCGACAGCTATCCGTATCTTCTTAAGAAATAGGCGAGTCTCTTATGGCCAAATCCATTCAACATAACGTGGCCTACGTTGCCTGCGGAAGCGGCTGTGCTTCCGCAGGCGGCGATGCCCACTGCAGCGAAGGCTGCATTGGCTGTGGCGCCTGTGTCACGGCCTGTCCCCACGGCGCCATTGCACTGATTGATGGCATCGCCCGCGTGGACCGCTCCAAGTGCACGGGCTGTGGCCTGTGCGGCATGGCGTGCCCGCAGCGCGTGATTGCCTTTGTTCCCGGCTACCAGAACATCCTGGTGCGCTGCAACAACACCGATAAGGGCGCCATCGCCCGCAAGATTTGCGACACGAGCTGCATCGGTTGCGGCATGTGCGCCAAAAAATGCCCTGCCGGCGCTATCCGCATCGAGGACAACTGTGCCCACATCGACGGTGCGGACTGCCTGTCGTGCGGCATGTGCGCCGTCGTTTGCCCGCATGGCGCCATCCACGACCGCACCGGCATCGCCGCCGGCGTGTAGAAGGGAATCACCATGGCACAGGAATTCACTTTTACCGTTAACGGCGTCGAGCACACGACGACCCAAAACAAACCGCTGCTGCGCTACCTGCGCGACGACCTGCACATCCATTCCGCCAAGGACGGCTGCTCCGAGGGCGCCTGCGGTACCTGCACCATCCATGTGGACGGTGCCGCCGTCAAGGCGTGCGTGCTGACCACCGCCCTTGCCGCCGGCCGCAACATCGTGACTGTCGAGGGCCTGCCCGAGGACGTGCGCGAGGCCTTTGTGTACGCCTTTGGCGCCGTGGGCGCCGTGCAGTGCGGTTTTTGCATCCCTGGCATGGTCATGGCGGGTGCAGCGCTCATCGCCGAGGACCCCGAGCCCACCGAGGAGCAGATCAAGTACGCCATCCGCGGCAACGTCTGCCGCTGCACCGGCTACAAGAAGATTATCGAGGGCATTTCGCTGGCCGCTGCGGTGCTCCGCGGCGAAAAGCAGATTGACGAGGGCCTGGAGCGCGGCGACGACTACGGCGTGGGCAAGCGCGCCTTCCGTATCGACGTGCGCAAGAAGGTGCTCGGCGAGGGCAAGTATCCCGACGACATCGACGAGCTCGATCAGCCGGGTCTGACCTACGCCAGCGCCGTGCGCTCCAAATATCCGCGCGCCCGCGTGCTCTCCATCGATACCTCCAAGGCCGAGGCCCTGCCCGGTGTGGTGGGCATCCTGCGCGCCGAGGACGTGCCAGTCAACCAGGTCGGCCACCTTATCCAGGACTGGGACGTCATGATCGCCCAGGGCGATATCACCCGCTGCGTGGGCGATGCCATCGTGCTGGTGGTCGCCGAGGACGAGGCGACGCTCGAGAAGGCCAAGAAGCTCGTAAAGATTGATTACGAGCCGCTGGAGCCCGTGCGCAACATTGTCGAGGCCAGGGCTGCCGACGCCCCGCGCCTGCACGACAGCTTCTTTGCCTTTGGCAACACGGTGGAGCTCAAGGACAACGTGTGCCAGAGCCGCCATGTGACGCGCGGCGACGCCGCCAAGGCGCTGGCAGAGAGCGCGTTCACCGTGACACAGCGCTTTACCACGCCTTTTACCGAGCATGCCTTCTTGGAGCCCGAGTGCGCCGTCGCCTTCCCGTACAAGAACGGCGTCAAGGTGCAGTCGACCGACCAGGGTGCCTACGACACGCGCAAAGAGTGTGCCCACATGTTTGGCTGGGACAATGAGCCCGAGCGCGTGGTCGTCGAGACCATGCTCGTGGGCGGCGGCTTTGGCGGTAAGGAGGACGTTTCGGTCCAGCACCTGGCCGCGCTCGCCGCCTATAAGCTCCAGCGTCCTGTGAAGTGCAAGCTCACGCGTGCCGAGTCGCTCGCGTTCCATCCCAAGCGCCACGCCATGGACGGCACCTTTACGCTGGGCTGCGACGCCGAGGGCAACTTTACCGGTCTGGACTGCGAGATCAACTTTGATACCGGCGCCTACGCGTCGCTGTGCGGCCCGGTGCTCGAGCGCGCCTGCACGCATGCCGTCGGCCCCTACAAGTACCAGAACACCGACATCCGCGGCTTTGGCTACTACACCAACAACCCGCCCGCCGGCGCGTACCGAGGCTTTGGCGTTTGCCAGTCCGAGTTTGCACTCGAGAGCCTGATTGACCTGCTGGCAGAGAAGGTCGGCCTGGACCCGTGGGAGATTCGTTACCGTAATGCCATCGAGCCGGGCGAGGTTTTGCCCAACGGCCAGATTGCCGACTGCTCCACGGCACTTAAGGAGACGCTGCTCGAGGTCAAGGATGCCTACTACGCGCATCCCGGCCACGCCGGCATTGCCTGCGCCATGAAGAACGCCGGCGTGGGCGTGGGCCTGCCCGATGCCGGTCGCTGCAAGATTCGTATCGAGGATGGCCGCGCCGTGGTCTATGCCGCCACGTCCGACATCGGCCAGGGTTGCAACACCGTCTTTTTGCAGGACGTTGCCGAGGCATGCGGTTTGCCGCGTCACTGCATTGCCAACGGCGAGTGCTCCACCGAGAACGCTCCCGACTCCGGCACCACGTCTGGCTCGCGTCAGACGGTCGTGACCGGCGAGGCCGTGCGCGGCGCCGCCTTCCTGCTGCGCGATGCCATGGTCGGCATCGAGGCCGGCAAGCCCGCGCCCGATGCTCCCGTGAGCGCGCATGGCGACGGCGTCAAGATCGAGTACGACGACGGCCGCGCCTACCAGCTGCGCACACAGGAACTCGTCGCCGGCCAGGGTATGCATCCTCAGGATCCCACGGCCGCCATCAAGGCGCTCGAGGGATGCGAGTTTGGCTACGTGTACCTGGAGCCGACCGACAAGCTGGGCGCCGACGTTCCCAACCCCAAGAGCCACATCTGCTACGGCTTTGCCACGCATGTGGTCATTTTGGACGATGACGGCCGCGTGAGCGAGGTCTATGCCGCGCACGATTCCGGCAAGGTGGTCAACCCCATCTCCATTCAGGGTCAGATCGAAGGCGGCGTGCTCATGGGCATGGGCTATGCGCTTACCGAGGACTGGCCGCTCAAGGACTGCGTACCCCAGGCAAGGTATGGCACGCTCGGGCTGTTCCGTGCGCCCGAGATTCCGGATATCCACGCCATTTACGTGGAGAAGGACGAGCTACTGCCTGTGGCATATGGCGGCAAGGGCATCGGCGAGATCGCCACGATCCCCACGGCGCCCGCCGTGCAGAATGCCTACCGCGCGTTTGACGGTAAGCTGCGCCCGGATCTGCCCATGGTGGATACCCCGTACAGCCGCGCCCGTCACCGCGGGTAGGGTAGAGCGCGGACTGCCATTGCTGGCGGGCTGTTCGCGCTCAACATCAACTGTATATGCTGCGCCTTTGGCCCCAGCTCCATCGTGAGTCGGGGCCTTTTGTTTGGAGCGGAAACTGTGTCCCGGAATTGCCACTCAGAACGGGACACGCTTTCCGGATGGGATGCTTGGCGGAAACTACGGCCCAGTTTTTGGCTCCAGAACGGGATACATTTTCCGGAACGGTCCACGTGCGGTGGTGTACCGCCCCTTTCGTGTGCGCCGCTTGTCGAATTACGTTATAGCTAGCTATATTATAGGAAAGTATAATATAGCTAGCTATAACGTAAAGGAAGGATGGTCTATGTTTGTCGGAAGAACAGCGGAAATGTCCGAGCTCAATCGACTGTATGGCACGGGCTCCTTTGAGATGCCTGTGATTTACGGCCGTCGTCGTGTGGGCAAAACGCGTCTCATCACAGAATTCATCCAAGACAAGAAGGCTATTTACTTTCAAGCTCGTCGTACCAATGCAGAGGCAAACCTGCACGGCTTTAGCCAGGCGATACTTGCGGGTTCGGTTGGTGCTGCAGGCGTGTCGTTTCGTAGTTTTGACGAGGCGTTCGATGCATTGGCCACCATGGCTCGCACGGAACGTTTGATTGTCGTGATTGACGAGTACCCCTATCTCGCCCAATCGAATCCCGAGATCAGCTCGTTGCTGCAAGACAAGATCGATCACCTGTACAAAGAGACCAAGCTCATGCTGATTCTATGCGGCTCGTCTCTTTCGTTTATGGAGGAACAGGTGTTGGGCTACGAGAGCCCACTATACGGTAGGCGTACGGCCCAGTTTAAGATCATGCCGCTTGATTTTACGACGACCCTCGGCCTGTGGCAGAGCATGAGTCGCGAAGACGCTGCAGTTTGCTATGGTATGACGGGCGGCATTCCTGCTTATATCGAGAAAGTCGATCCTGCCGCACCGCTCAAGGACAACATCAAACGTCTTTTTCTTACTCCTACGGGCTATCTCTTTGAGGAGCCGAGTAACCTGCTAATGCAAGAGTGCCGCAATCCCGAGCAATATGATGCGATCGTGCAAGCAATTGCTCAGGGGCGCTCGAAGATCTCGGAGATTGCGAGCTCTACGGGAATCCCTGCGAGCAACGTAAAGAGCTATGTGGATAAGCTGGCGTCGCTTGGGATTGTCGAGCGCGAGCTGCCCCTAAACGAGACGAGCAATAAGCGGGCCGTGTATCTACTGAGCGACCAGATGTTTAGGTTCTGGTACAAGTTTGTTCCGCAGAACATCGGGCTGATTCAAAACGATATGGCCGAGATGGCGTATAAGCGCATTGAGCCGCACATATCGGATTACATGGGCACGGTCTTTGAGCTTATATGCAGACAGTATGTGTACGAACTCGCGCGCGCGGGCCAGCTCGATGTGGTTCCGGCGAGCGTCGGGCGCTGGTGGGGGACGGATAATCGCACGCATACGCAGGAAGAAATCGACTTGATTGTTGACGATGGCGAGGGCGCTGCACTGTTTGCGGAGTGCAAATGGCGCAATGAACCGGCGGGCGAAGACGTGCTGCAAAAGCTCGTGCATCGAAGCGAGCTCTTTAGGCGGCAGCATAAAAGCTACGTGATCTTCTCGAAGCGTGGCTTTACGCAGGGATGTCGGGATGCCGCAGAGAGTAGGGGAGATACCAAGCTGATTTCGTTTGCCGAGATGTGCGAGCGGAGATAACCAAGCGCGCTCTGATGTAATGCTCGGAATGGGTTGCGCTTTCCTTTTGCGACCTTTGGCGGAAAGTGCGTTCCAGATTTCGGCTTCAGAATGGGATGCCGTTTCCGGATCGGCCCTCAGGCGGAAACTACGACTCGGAATTTGGCTCCAAACCGGGATGTGCTTTCCCGGCGGCGTCTCTGGCGGAAATTGCACCCCGGAATGAGCGCTCAGAGTGGAACATGCTTTCCTAACGAAGCCGCATGCGGAAACTACGTCCCGGATTCGATGCTCAGGACGGGATGCCGTTTCCGATAGAGACATGGGGTGGAAAGCCTCCCATTTCTAATGTTCAAGAAATGGGAGGCAGCTCATTGCGAGTCGGGGCCTTTTGTTTGGAGCGGAGGCAGCATCCCGGAATTCGGGCAATCCGGTGGTCAGGGGTTGAGCGAGCGTCGCGCTAAGGATGCCAAGCGTAAAACCTTCAATGAACTTAGCGAAAAAACTACATCCGCAACGGCGCAAAAACTACATTGGAAGTAGCGTAAAATCCGCATTGAGAATGGCGTAATTTCGTATATCGCATGATCGCCCGAGCTTGCACACGGCCTTTTGCGAGCTCTTGCCATGAACGAGAGCCAGGCCGTCACGTACAAGACGCTCATAAAGGACGCCTCGTACGGTGAGGCGGGCCCCGACGAGAGGACCATCGCTGCGTACTTGGACCCCTTCAACAGGCTCAAGCTGACCGAGGACCTGTGCGGATGGGAGCCGCCCATGCGCTCGAAGGCCCGCGTTCGCGTGCGCCCCAAGCGCTACTTCTGCGACCCGTCACTTGCGGCGGCGTTGCTGGGGGCTACCCCTGAGCGGCTGCTTGGCGATATGCAAACGCTGGGGATGCTCTTTGAGAACCTCGTTCTGCGCGACGTGCGCGTGTTCCTTTCCACCTACGGCGGTGTCGACAACAGTGTCCATTATTTCCGAGATGAGAAGGGCCTTGATGTCGATCCGGTCGTTGAGCACGACGGGCGCTGGGGAGCCATCGAGGTCAAGCTGAGTGATGCGAAAGCAGACGATGGAGTGAGAAATCTCAAGGCGCTGGAGAGGAAAATGCTCTCCAATCCTGCCGTCCAGAATGCCGCGCCGGCGTTTTTGGCGGTCGTGGTTGGAAAGGGGAGCATTGCCTACACACGCGACGACGGCGTGGCGGAGATCCCCATGGCGGCACTTGGGGCGTAGTGTTTTTGCGGGCGTGCCGTGCTTCCTTTACCGAAAATCCATTTGGTAAACCCGGCGCCCGTGGGTAAAATAAGGTCGACGGCAGCCCAAGTAGTGAAGAGCTGGGCAGCGCCGTTGCTTGGATTAAGGGGTCATCGCCTTAGCGGCGTCGACCCCTCTTTTTATGCTTCGTACGCTGCTTGAGTGCCTCGGTAAGTCCGATAAGCGCCGTGAGGAGCGAGACCAGAGCGGTCAGGAGCTTCACGAAATCAATCAGATCGGTCATGGGCATCACCTCCCGTCGCATGGAGGGCGCTGCCCGGCACATGGAACTGCCGTCAACAACTGCAATTCTATCAAAGTACTGCTATAAATACGAATATATGTTCGATAATAACAGTGACGTGATTCTCTCAAAGTGTGGCTTTACGCAAGGATGCCGGAAAGCTGCACTGTGCGATTTCATGTCCGCACGGGTTCCTATCCTTACGGCAATGTAGCCGCCTATGTAACGAGCGGCAGTTGATGGAGAAAGGCCCTGACCGTGCCAGACAAAAAGACGCCGGATATTTCGGCTATCGATACGACGAACTTTGCGCGCCAGATCGTGCTGGACTTTGAGTTTGTGCCGGTGCCAAAGCAGCGCCAGCGCCGTGGACTGCGCAACGAGATTATCGAGGTCGGCGCCGTCAAGCTCGATTATCACGGCAACGTTATGGGCGAGTTCTCGCAGTTTGTGCAGACGGAATATGCCGAAGGCGTTGCGTTTCCCGTCCGCGAGCTCACAGGGATATCGGCCGTGGACACCGCGATGGCCGATCCGCTCTATGTGGTGATCAAAAGGCTCAGCGATTGGATCGGTCACTACTCCGCCCAGGTGGTCTGCTGGAGCGGGGCGGATCGTCGACAGCTTTTGACCGAGTGCCAGGCAAAGCATATCGACCTTTCCGCATTTCCTACGGGCTGGGCCGACCTGCAGGCGTTTTACACCTCGATCATGGACGTGGGCAGCCACGGGCGCGTCTCGTTGGGCGACGCGGCGGCGTGGTTTGGCATCGAGTTTGAAGAGTCGACGGGCCACGCCCACAGCGCTCTGGCCGATGCGCGCGTGACCGCCAAGTTGCTCAAGCAGGCGATGGACGGGGACTATCACGTGAGTCCGCGCGCCCAGGAGATCCGCCAGCGGTGGGGGATGGGCGAGCGAGCCCAGACGCGTCTTTCCAGCAAGTGCCCCGAGCTGGGCGACCTGCTGCTGAAGCTGAAGGCGGAGGGGAGGTAGCGGGTGCCCATTGGGCGCAAGCAGAAGGAATAGTTGCGGGAAGGATTCCAGAATCAGCATCAGAGGACTGTGCTTGAGATGCTATTCAAGGACACGCTGATGCCCGCCGAGGCCAAGCAGGTCAAGAGTATGGACATCGAGATGGCATCCATTGTCGAAGAACGGCTTGCTAACATGATTCGCTGGATGGGCAGGCATAGACCCGTGACGCTGTGCGCGTTATCGTTCACAATGAGGCGTACAGGCTGCCAGAGGCGAACAGTTCCGACGAGGTTCTGGGCAACTGCATCATCGAGATTATCGAGTAGTTCTACGAGAGGGATTTGGCGGCGTAGAGCAATCTAGTTTTACGCGTTTGCAGGAGGAAGCAGGTATGGCAGACGAACTTGTTTTTAGTGGCGGCGAGATAGTTTACACCATGCCTCAACTGCCCAAAGTTGCATCTGTGCCGCTGAACGGTAGCGCCGTGCTGGTTGGTTTTAAGGACGCTCCCGATGGGGAGGAGGTCCTCTTTGATTTTGACCCTCGGGCTGAAAAGGCTACGAAGCTCGACTATGAACTTGCGGCCGTTAGTGGGCTCCTCACGGGCACGTTGAACATCCTTTGGCAGAAAGACTTCAACCTAGAGGGCGCCAAAGAGTGGGGCGACAAGAAGGTTGGCAAATTCGTTCTTACGATTGCCAAGTCTGTGGGTATGACAAAGGTGGATGCAACTCTAGAAGACGCTATTCGCTTTCTAGAGAAAGGGTTTCCTCTTGCCGCGGATAAGCTGACTGCCGAGTTTGGCGGCGGGCTCCAACATCATCTGCGGGATTTTTCGCACCACCCGAGCTTGGTTGGCCTTGCGTGTTCGATTCTCTCGCAGTTCACGTGCAAAGGCTATGGTACCGATACGGCCGGCCGGTTTGTCGCCTTTGACCTGCCTGCCGCCGCCTTCGATCCCGACTGCCCTCTTATAGGCAGGAACGTTCCAGAGAAGATCGCGTTTGGCATTCTGTTCTGGGCGATGCATCTCGTGAGCGACATGGCGGGGTCTAGTTCAAACCCCGGTAAGGGGACGGGTGTTCCCGGCGTCGTGCTGTCCCTGCTAAAGGAGCTCTCCTCCCTGCCTGTTTTTCAAGACATACAGATTGCCTATAAGGGCGAGGATATTCGCATTCAGCAATGGATCTCAAAGCTGTTTAACGGAACGGCGTTCAAAACCGAGGACGGCAAGCCCATTCGCTTCGACCTTCGGACGGAAGTCGGTCTTCTCGATCAGGCTTTAAGCCAGGTGCCAGCAGTCGTGGCCAACGAGGTTATCGTTCGTTGTCTCTACATGCTTTCAAGGCTCAAGGCCGAGCTAGAGCGTTGTGAAGTGAGCAAGCTCTCCGGCTTGAACAAACTCAAGGCTTCGCATTTTATGCCCTATAACAGTAGGGCCCTCACTCGCATGGTCACGGTTTCGAGCACTTCGTTTGTTCTGGCGAATCTGGCGACGGTGGCGGTCAGGGCGGGTATCGAATGCGAGGGGAACAAAGTCGTTTTCGCCCAGAAGTTCTTCTTGCGTATAAGCTACGTCGGAGTTGGACGCCTTGCGTTTGCACTCCATGCCGACTGGGACTATATGGCGGAGGAAATGTCCGAGGCTTGGGCTGAGCGCGCCAGGCGCCGCCAGGATATTTTCGATGGATTCCACTTTTATAGCCTAGATAGAGAAACGATGAGGATTGCCTTCTCGCTGAAGCTTGCCGCCATCAACTACGACTGCGGGAACGAGAAGAACGAAGTGCGCAAAGGGCAAAAGAGGAGCTGGGCCCGCGCGTGGCAGGATTCGGTCGCGAATGGCCTAGGCATTGATGCAGGCGGCTACTTTTTGAGCGAGGAAGATGCATACGGAGCCCTTGAGGCTATTTCGCGGCAGCGAGGCGGTAAGGTGCGCGCCCTGCTGGTTGCACAGGAGCTGGTTGAGTTTTGCCCCTATTCGCAGTTAGGAGATGAAGAGAAGAAGGAATACAAAGGTTTGAAGGAGAATGGGTCTTGGGTTAGAGATGAATTTCCCAAGAGACAAGACGCGGCTGATTTGGACGCCATACGTTCCCTCGAGAAGCGATGTAAGGCGCGCATTCGCGGGCTTTCAGGCGCGTTGCCAAAGTTTTTGGTGGGCGGAGCCATCACCGCGGTGGTGGCCGTGGGCACTGGAGGAGCTGCCGCGGTGGTCGCTCCAAATATCGCTGTCGGTATCTTTGGAGGCTCGTTTGTCGGCCTCCACGGGGCTGCGCTTGTCAATGCGAGTCTTGCCGCTGCCGGCGGCGGCGCCTTGGCCGCCGGCGGCATGGGTATGGCTGGCGGCACCGCTTTAATTGCGGGCGGCGGCGCTGCGCTTGGCCTTTTGGGTTCTGGCGGCGTTGCCCTGGCGGCGTCGATGGGGGAGGACTATGCTCAGTTCGTGCTCGTTGAATGCTCAAGGCTTCTCGCATTTCTTGATGTGGCAACTGACTGCTGCCCGCATGAGGGGGCCATTTTGGTGCGGAAAGCAGCCGAGGCCGTGCAGCGCGGCATCGCTGGCATTGAAGAAGATGTCGAAAAGGAGAACGGAAAGGGAAATCGCAAGGATGGCAAGTTACTTAAGCAACTGAAGAAGGGTCTTGGGTATTTGACTTCGACCCTTAAGCAGATCGAGAAGATGCAGAGGCGCCTTGGCACCGCCGGTGAGGGTGAGCCGCTCAACAGCTTGCCGGCATCGGGCGATGAATAGGTACACTGCATATTGATGCCCCGGGAATGGCCTCTGATACAAGTCGCCGGGGCTCATTTTGTTTTAACGCAAGCTTTATGCCGGTGAGCTTGTTTTCGATGCCACTTGTCGAGGCTGAGTGCAGGTCGGCGACTTGCTCGATGTCTGATTTGCCCTTCGATCAGTTCTTGTCGAGTTTCTTTGGGCGGGAGAGGCAGCGATCTAGATATCCGCTCTTGGCAGATGAGACAAGAAGCCCGTAAGACTGTGGCAATGTCAAAAGGCATACACAAGTGTCAGTCTTTTGACATCGTATGATTTTGGGGAGTGGCGTGCAGCGATCGCGCGCCACCATGACGGCGTAAGTGTTTGCTTTCGTTGTAGAATCTAACGATATGAGCATCCCGGTTGCTCCAGTGCTTCGATGCTCTGGTCTTTAGCGCCTTTCGTTCAGTGGAGGACTGACCGCAAGCAGCGTAAACAAGAAAGGGGACAATCGCAAATGAAAGCAACCGAGGCAAATCTACTCGACCTCATGGGTGTCGCGAAGATGCAGTTCGTCATTCCCGTGTACCAGCGAGTTTACTCGTGGAGCGTAAAAGAGTGCGAGGTTCTTTGGGATGATGTCATGCGAGCGGGTCGTGATGGCGTATCGCACTTCGTGGGGTCGATGCTCTATATCCCCGAGTCCGAGAGCTCTGCCACGAGCATTTCGCGCGTGCTTCTGATTGACGGGCAGCAGCGCATGACGACGTTTTCGTTGATGATCGCTGCCTTGGCTGACTATCTGGAGGGTAATCCCGACAAGGCCGGCTTCCTTGGCGACCTCAAAATCTCTGCGCTGCGGAAGAACTACCTCTTTAACGATGATGATTACAACGGGCTGGCGCGCTACAAATTAGTGCTCTCGCAGGACGATAAAGAGACTCTGTTCTCCATCGTGTCTGGGTTTCCCATGCCAGATGAAAAATCGGATCGGATCGTCGAGAACCATGCGTTCTTCCGCGAAAAGATGCGCGGGAAATCATTCGATCCGGCAAGGCTTTGGGCGGGGCTAAACCGCGTGCAGGTCATCGACACTAAGCTCACCGCTGGCGTCGATAATGCCCAGCTCATATTTGAGTCCATGAACTCCAAGGGCAAGCCGCTCACGCCCATTGACCTCATTCGCAACTACGTTCTTATGTCGCTTCCCAACGACGAACAGACCAAGCTTTACGAGGGTTACTGGCATCCGCTCGAGCGCCTGTTCGGGAAAGGCGGCGAAGAAGAGTTCAATGCATTTGTCTGGTACTGGCTGTGGCTCAAGGTCCCCAATAGGATGCCGAAGGAAAACGAGGCCTACTACGAGTTCAAACGCTATTTCGCTGACGGCTACGATGGGGATACCGAGGGCCTGCTGAAGGAGCTCCGCGAATATGCGCAAAGATATGCCAGCTTGTTCCTTGACAAGGAGAAGGATGAGGGTCTGCGTCGAGTGTTCGGCAGGATTGCCTGTCTTTATGTGAAATCGGTCAGGCCTTTGCTGATGCTGCTTTACTCGGTTTATGAAGGGGGCAGGATTGACCGCAATGCGTTTTTACGTATCTGCGAGACTATCGAGTCGTTTCTGTTCAGGCGCGCGGTTTGCGGCAGGCTTACCACGGGCCTAAATAATTTCTTTGCCGGCATGTATCGCAGCCTTGAGCAACAGGACGATATAGAGGAGTACGTTACGGCGATGCTCCTTATCCATAGCAGTGGTATGACCGCGTACTTCCCGACGGACGAGCATTTTGTCGAGGAGTTTAAGACGCGTGACTGCTACAACCGCTTCTCCAAAAAGCGCTATTACCTGGAACGCATGGAGAACTGGCACCACCCGAAGGAGCCCATCTCGGCTGACGATTACCAGATCGAGCACGTCATGCCCCAGACGATTGATGATGAGCACGGCTGGAAGGAATCGCTTGGCGAGAACTGGGAAGACATCCACGACAGTTTGTGCAACAACTTGGGAAATCTAACGCTGACGGGCTACAACCAGGAGTACTCAAACCGGTCGTTCTCGGACAAGCTCAATCTTCCGAACGTGGGACTTATGTGCAGCCCACTCTACCTAAACAAGTCGATCGCCTCGCATGAAAAATGGGGCGAGGAGGAGATTAGGCAGCGTGCGGACGAGCTGGCGAAAGAGGCGTGCGAGATATGGAAGTACCCCGATCTTCCGGCAGATGTCGTCGACAAGTATCGCCCCTCTCGCGGGGAGTCTGACGAGGCGCCTATTTGGACTCTGCAGGAGAACCACCCCACTTTTGCTGAAGGCGGACTCAACCAGAAGCTTTTCGATGAGGTACGCGAGTCCGTTCTGAGTGGTAACCCTTCGTGGGAGTCCTATATAGCCAAGTACTATGTAGGCTTCAGGTCGGGCAAGCGAAAATTACACGCCGTGCTAGAAGGCAGGACCAGCAACGGTGGTTGGATTGCCGTCGGCCTGGCAAAGAGCGTTGACGATCTGACGGATCCAGAGGGCCTGTGTCAGGACAAGCGCTCACAGGGCGGATTTGGCCCGGGTCTACCGACCTATGTCGCACTTCGGAACGCTGATGACATTCCCGCGGTGCTCGATCTTATAAAGCAGTGCTAGGTTGAAGGCCGGGGATTGGCCCCCCGGCCTTCATTGCCTCAGATTTGTTGGTGGCTCTTCACCGTAAAGCGCATCTGGTGGGAGAGGCTGCTCTTGGTCGGTTGGTGTCGGAATCGCGGGCAATTATTCGGCCTAAATCCGGAAAAGTGCAATATTGACTGGTATAAAAGTACGGAAAAGTGTCGTAATACACACTTTAAAACCTCGAAAAAGTGTCGAAATAAGCATCTAACAACCACGGAAAAGTGTATCCTAGTGCCAAAACAGCACGTAATAAGGGGTATGCTTATGCTGCAGAGAAAAGCGAAAGCACAGTTTGAATCTTGGCTTGCCTCGTCGCCTAACAAGGCTCTTTTGGTCAAGGGCGCCCGACAGGTGGGAAAGTCATATTTAGTCAGCGTCTTTGCAAACGAATCGTTCGAAAATGTCGTGACGTTCGATCTTATCGCCGACGCGTCCGTGCGCGATTCGTTTTTGGCGGCAAAAAGTGCGGACGACCTGCTTATGCGCATGTCTATTGCAGCGACGCAGCCGATGGTTGCGAACAAGACCGTCGTGGTTATCGACGAGGTACAGCGATGCCCTAACGTGGTGACGTTTATCAAATACCTGGTCCAGCGCGGTGACTTTCGATACATCCTTACCGGATCGCTCCTTGGTGTTGAGCTCGAGGGCATCGATTCCCTGCCGGTGGGGTATGTCGAGCAGGTCCAGATGTACCCGCTCGACTTTGAGGAGTTTTGCTGGGCAAATGGCGTTGGTGCCAGCGTGTCTGACATGCTCAGGGGCTGTCTAGAGGATGAAGGGGAGCTTCCCGGCTACCTGTATGACCGCTTGCTCGATCTGTTCCATCAGTATGTGGTGGTGGGAGGCATGCCCGACGCGGTCAATTCCTTCTTGGCGACGCGCAATGTCGACGAGGTTCGAAACATCCACCGCGATCTTCACGCCCTGTATCGCGATGACATCGCAAAGTACGCTCCGCCCGAGCTACGCTTGGTTATTCGCGATATCTATGATTTGATTCCAAGCGAGGCAGGCTCCAAAAACAAGCGATTCAAGCTGTCATCGATTAACGGTGTTAAGCGCTTTTCGCAGGTTACAGACCATTTTCTCTGGCTCTCGGAGGCGGGTGTCGCGCTTCCCGTGTATAACGTGACAGCTCCGGTAGCGCCTCTTTTAATGGGGGAGCAGCGAAATCTCTTTAAGCTGTTTTACTTGGACACCGGAATGCTCATGTCGTCGTATTCCAAAAGGGTCGCCCAAGGCGTTTTTGATGGGGAGGCGGAAGACGCCTTTGGCATGAACATGGGGGCGGCGTTTGAGGGCTTCGTTGCCCAAGAGCTCAAAGCCCACGGATTCAGATTGCGCTACTTTACGTCTAAAAAAGTCGGCGAGCTCGATTTTGTGGAGGAGACGCTCGATGGGGAGGTCCTTGCCATCGAGGTCAAGTCGGGCAAGAGCTTTAAGTCCCATGCGGCGCTCGACAACGCGCTCGCGACGAAGGGCTACGGAATCGATCGCGCCCTGGTACTTGCGGAATGTAATCTTCACCGCGATGGTGACGTGCTGTATCTGCCCATCTTTATGGCAGGGCTTTTGGAGCCGTAACATGCCGCCGGCTCTTCCGGCCCTCCCTTAACCCTCGCTACTCGTCGTCTCCGTCGTTGGGGTCGCCCTTGAGGGTGTTGATGTCCAGATACTTGTTATCGTCCTCTTTTTGCTGGGTCTCCGACTCCGCTTGGGTGGGGCCGGAGAACAGACGGAATCCCTCAAACGCAATGACGCCGAGCAGGGCAATGACAATGGCGATAAAGGCAACCTTGACTGCCTGCGGAAATTCCGAGAAACGCAGCGCCTTTTCCTCGGCGTAATAATCGGCGAAGCGCTCTTCGCCCGTGCTTTTGGTATACGCCGGCGCGGACGCGGCCTCCGGGTCATATTCCGGTGCAGGCGTGGCAGCGTACGGATCGTTGAGATAATCGCTCGATGCGGTGCCATAATCCTCGGTCTCGATGCGATCGGTGCCAGCATAGCCATCGGAATAATCGGAATATGCCGCACCGCCCTCATAGTCCGCGGCGCTCGTGTTGGCGGCAAAAAGCGGGTTAACTGGAACGTCGAGCGCCGGCATGCCGGTAGAGGTCTCATCCAGATCGGCTGCAGCCCAGGAATCGTAGGCAACCTGATGGGCAACGGGCTCATCGAGCCTTGTGACCGGAGACTTGCGTGCCGCAGGAACGGGCAACTGCTGGGCGCTGTACATAACGGTGCTGTCGGCCGATTTGCTCCGCGTCGCCGCAGCGAGAAATGCCGCCGTCTCGGACGGGTCGCTTGCGGGGCGGGGAGCGGGTGTGGGCGCCGAAATGGGTGCGGGCGTAGACGCGGGCGTCGAAACAGGCGGCTGCGCAGGAGTCGGCGCAGATGCGGGCTTAGGCGCAAGTGCGGGATTGGGGCTTGACGGGCGAGCCCCGCCGCCCATGAGTTCGTCGGCGGTCCACGGGCGATCATCCATCACGTCGTCAAGGCTCAGCGAAAACAGGTCGTCTTCACCCTCATCGAACATGCGGTGCACATGTCCACCAATTGCCGGAATCAATCCGCGACCGGTGCATGATGCCTTGCTCAACGCCATTCTGTTCCATCCTTTCGAAATACTAATGACATCGATTATATGGAACTTCCCAAGCGGCTCGGTCTTGGATTCGTGCTTTCCAGAACTCGCGCCCAAAAGGGGAGGGCAATCCAGGCGAGTGCCTACTTGTCGCCGGCCGCCGCCTTGGCCTCATTGAGGTAGCTATAGAAGCTGTATTTGGAGATGCCAAAGAACTCGCAGGCGCGCTCGCTCGACTTGGAAATGAGGAAGGCGCCGCGACGGTCGAGGTAGCCAATGGCGCGAATGCGCTCATCTTTGGTCATGAGCGCCGCGGGCTTGCCCACAAACTGCTCGCACTCGTGCAGCAGGTCCTCGAGCAAGTCGCCGATGTTCTTGGTAATGGGCTCGGGCTCGGTGTAGCCCGTGCCGCCGGTGCCGGTAAAGGCGTCGAGCGAACGCTCAAAAGCCTTCATAAGCGTAATGTCAAAGTTGATGCCCAAAATGCCGACGGGCTTGCCTTCGTCGTTGCGGATAAAGATGGTCGAGGACTTGAGCAGCTTGCCATCGGTGGTTTTAGTGAGGTACGGCTCGCGGTCGTGTACGTCGGTGGTGCCCTCGTGCATGGACTCAAACACGATATGGCTGGGGCCGTCACCCAGTTTGCGCCCGCTGACGTGGCCATTTTCGATCACTACGATGGAGTGGTCCACGTCCTCGGTCTCCAGATCGTGGACGACGATTTCGCAGTTGGGGCCAAATTGGAGCGCCAGGCCGTGTGCAAGGCGCTTATAAAACTCAATCTGTGCGGGGGTCATGGGTGCCTTCCTAAAAATTAGTTTGGGCTCACTTTGCCATAAACCACACTTGTTCGCAAATAACGAAAGCGTCGCTGCGTTATGTGACCGTTCGGCGGCGAAAAGGTACCGATTACGGCAACAAACAATTTGTTAGGTTTTCCAATCAAAAAGTGTGATAGAACAGTGCTAACAAACTTTTTGTTTGGCATCCACATAAAAGTTCAGCCGTGTGAATGGGATCGGGCTGAAACGCGTATGCGGGGGCCGGCAAGAGAGAACTTAAGGAGTTCACCGTATGGCCGATAAGATCCAGTGGGCGGGCAACACGATGCCCAAGAGCGATGACAAGCACTTGGGAATCATGAGCCTCGACCACGTGAAGAAGGCCCGCGCCTTCCACCAGTCGTTCCCCCAGTACACCGTCACTCCGCTTGCCCGCCTGGATGGCCAGGCCGCGCGCCTGGGCCTGTCCAACCTGTGCGTTAAGGACGAGAGCTATCGCTTTGGCCTCAACGCCTTTAAGGTCCTGGGCGGTTCGTTTGCCATGGCCAACTACATTGCCGACGAGACCGGCAAGGACGTTGCCGAGTGCACCTTCGATTACCTGACCTCCGATCAGCTTGCCAAGGACTTTGGCCAGGCCACCTTCTTTACCGCCACCGACG
This sequence comes from uncultured Collinsella sp., assembly GCA_902466395.1. Classification (GTDB taxonomy): domain Bacteria; phylum Actinomycetota; class Coriobacteriia; order Coriobacteriales; family Coriobacteriaceae; genus Collinsella. The sequence continues at coordinate 31,019 of CABQQR010000005.1, read as the reverse complement.
GCAACCATGGCCGCGGCGTGGCATGGGCTGCCAACAAGCTGGGCCAGAAGGCCGTCGTGCACATGCCCAAGGGTTCCACCAAGCCCCGCTTTGATAACATCGCCGCCGAGGGCGCCACGGTGACCATCGAAGAGGTCAACTACGACGAGTGCGTGCGCATGGCCGCCGCCGAGGCCGATGCCTGCGAGCGCGGCGTCATCGTTCAGGACACCGCCTGGGAGGGCTACGAGAAGATCCCGTCCTGGATCATGGAGGGCTACGGCACCATGGCTTCCGAGGCTGCCGAGCAGCTGCGCGAGATGGCCATCAACCGCCCGACGCACGTGTTTGTTCAGGCTGGCGTGGGTTCGCTCGCCGGCGCCGTAGTGGGCTACTTCACCAACCTGTATCCCGATAACCCGCCCACCTTCGTCGTGGTCGAGTGCGCGCCTGCCGCCTGCCTGTACAAGGGCGCTGCCGCCGGCGACGGCGACCCGCGTATCGTGGACGGTGACATGCCCTCCATCATGGCCGGCCTGTGCTGCGGCGAGCCCAACATTCTGGGCTGGGATATCCTGCGCAACCACACCACCGCCTTCGTGTCCTGCCCCGACTGGGTCACCGCTCGCGGCATGCGCACTCTGGGCGCTCCCGAGAAGGGCGACCCGCGCGTCATCTCCGGCGAGTCCGGCGCTGTGACCACCGGTCTGGTCGAGACTCTCATGCTCGATCCCGAGTACGCCGAGCTCAAGGAGCTCATCGGCCTGGACAAGACGAGCTCCGTGCTCTGCTTCTCCACGGAAGGTGACACGGACCCGGATCAGTACCGTCGCATCGTCTGGGAGGGCGAATACCCCACTTGCTAATACTGGGCGGAGTAAATAGGTATCGCTCCGCCACCTCACAGGTAGATTCCTTCGTTTGAAAGGTTATGAACAATGGCTAAAGAACTCGATTTCGACGCTATCAAGGCTGCTGCTGAGTCCCACCGTGCTGATATGACGCGTTTTCTTCGCGCAATGATTAGCCATCCCTCTGAGTCCTGCGAGGAGGGTGAGGTTGTCGCCTGCATCAAGGCCGAGATGGAGAGCCTTGGCTATGACGAGGTCAAGGTTGACGGCCTGGGCAACGTCATGGGCTTTATGGGCGAGGGCGACAAGATCATCGCCATCGATTCCCACATCGACACTGTCGGCATCGGCAACATCGAGAACTGGGATGCCGATCCCTATGAGGGCTACGAGACCGACGAGATCATCTACGGCCGCGGCGGCTCCGATCAGGAGGGTGGCATGGCTTCTGCTACCTACGCTGCCAAGATGATGAAGGACATGGGCCTCATCCCCGAGGGCTACAAGATCATGGTCGTCGGCACCGTCCAGGAAGAGGACTGCGACGGCATGTGCTGGCAGTACATCTACAACAAGGACGGCATTAAGCCCGAGTTCGTCATTTCCACCGAGCCCACCGACGGCGGCATCTATCGCGGTCACCGCGGCCGCATGGAGATTCGCGTCGACGTTCACGGCACCTCCTGCCACGGCTCCGCTCCCGACCGCGGCGATAACGCCATTTACAAGATGGCCGACATCATCGCCGACGTCCGCGCCCTCAACAACAACGGTTGCGACGAGTCGACCGACATCAAGGGCCTCGTCAAGATGCTCGATCCCAAGTACAACCCCGAGCACTACGAGGATGCCCGCTTCCTGGGCCGCGGCACCTGCACCGTCAGCCAGATCTTCTACACCAGCCCCAGCCGCTGCGCCGTGGCCGATTCCTGCGCCATCTCCATCGACCGTCGTATGACCGCCGGTGAGACCTGGGAGTCTTGCCTGGACGAGATCCGCAACCTGCCGGCCGCCAAGAAGTACGGCGACGACGTGAAGGTCTCCATGTACATGTACGACCGTCCGTCCTGGACCGGCGAGGTCTACGAGACCGAGGCTTACTTCCCCACGTGGATCAACAAGGAGACCGCTCCGCACGTCAAGGCCCTCGTCGACGCCCACAAGGCCATGTTCGGTGACGAGCGCATCGGCTGCGAGCCCAGCATGGACAAGCGCACCGGTCGTCCGCTGTGCGACAAGTGGACCTTCTCCACGAACTGCGTTTCCATCCAGGGCCGCTACGGCATCCCCTGCGTGGGCTTTGGCCCGGGTGCCGAGTCTCAGGCTCACGCTCCCAACGAGGTCACCTACAAGGACGACCTGGTCACTGCTGCCGCCATGTATGTGGCTGCCCTGAACCTCTACGATCCGAGCCAGGCCGATGGCGACGCCACCGTCTTCCGTGCCGGTTTGACCAACAACAAGATCGACTAGTCCCATTCCTCGATCTTGTTGAGCCGGGGACAGTTTATGCCCCCGGCGCCTCCTGTTGACTTGGGGCCCGCGGTCGTTATCTCCCATGCTTCCTCAACGGTAGCGGGTCCTCGTCATAGTGCTCTGTATGTTCAAGCCACACGCGCATGCCGGAGCATATCTACTCATTGCGATCGTTTCACCTTTAGAAAGGACATTTACATGGACGCCAAGTTTACCGAGCTCGTCGAGCAGCTGAACGGTCTCGACTTTAAGGGTATGTACGGCAGCGATTTCCTGCACACCTGGGATAAGACCACCGATGAGCTCAAGGCTCTCTACATCGTCGCCGACGCCCTGCGCGAGCTGCGTGAGAACAACGTTTCGTCCAAGATCTTCGATTCGGGTCTGGCCGTCTCCCTGTTCCGCGACAACTCCACCCGTACGCGCTTCTCCTTCTCTAAGGCCGCCAACCTGCTCGGCCTTGAGCTGCAGGACCTGGACGAGAAGAAGTCCCAGATCGCTCACGGCGAGACCGTCCGCGAGACCGCTACCATGATCTCCTTCATGGCTGACGTCATCGGCATCCGCGACGACATGTACATCGGCAAGGGCGACGCCTACATGGCCGAGGTCTCCGAGTCTGTCCAGCAGGCCTACGAGGACGGCGTTCTGGATCACCGTCCCACGCTCATCTCCCTGCAGTCCGACTCCGATCACCCCACGCAGTCCTCTGCCGACATGCTCTACCTCATCAACGAGTTTGGCGGCCTTGAGAACCTCAAGGGCAAGAAGGTTGCCGTCACCTGGGCCTATTCGCCTTCTTACGGCAAGCCGCTGTCCTGCCCGCAGTCGCTGATCAGCCTGCTGCCCCGTTTTGGCATGGACGTCACCCTGGCCCACCCCGAGGGCTACGACCTCATGCCCGAGGTCGTCGAGCGCGCCAAGGGCTATGCCGCCGAGTCCGGCACCACCTTTAAGCAGGTCAACACCATGGCCGAGGCCTTCGAGGGCGCCGACATCGTGATCCCGAAGAGCTGGGCTCCGTTTGCCGCCATGGAGAAGCGCACCAACCTGTACGCCGAGGGCGACGACGCCGGCATCGCTGCACTCGAGAAGGAGCTGCTCGCTCAGAACGCCACGCATCAGGATTGGTGCTCCACGACCGAGCTTATGGAGAAGACCGCCAACGGCCAGGACACCATCTTTATGCATCCGCTGCCTGCCGACATCTCCGGTGTCTCTTGCGAGCACGGCGAGGTCAACGCCGACGTCTTCGACATGCACCGCGTGGGCATGTACAAGGAGGCCAGCTACAAGCCGTACGCCATCGCAGCCATGATGTTCCTGCAGAAGGTTGCCGATCCCGCCGCTACCCTCAAGGCCCTCGACGAGCGCAACACCGCCCGTTGGTTCCAGGCCTAAAGCTGGGTTGAGGTAAGCCATGTAAAGGGGGCGCTCTGCCAACCGGCGGGGTGCCCCTTTTTGCATCGTGGGCGTGCGGGATAAGCGCTTTCGATGTAGATGCCCCGCGACGCGAGTTATGGGTACGATGGTTTCAGGGGAGGTATCGCCATGAAACTTGGTTGCGTCATTATGGCTTCGGGCGAGGGCAAGCGATTTGGCTCTAACAAGATGCTCGCCGATATCTATGGCGAGCCGCTGATTGCCCGGACCATTGATTCGGTTCCCCGGGGCTTTGACGTTGTGGTTTCGACGCGTTGGCCCGAGGTCGCTCAGATTTGTGATGACAAGCATTGCCCGTGCGTGCTGCACGATGGCGAGCTGCGCAGCGAAAGCGTCCGTGCGGGCCTTTCGCGGGGAGTCGAACGCAACTGGAAAGGTTGCCTCTTTTTGCCGGGCGACCAGCCGCTCGTGAGTTCGGATTCTTTTGAGGCTATGGTTCGTGCATTTGACGAGCGTGGCCGCAAGCATCCGGTGCGTCTTGCGTGCAACGGTGAGCCTTCGAGCCCGGTGCTCTTTCCGGCGGAACTGTTCGATGCACTTATGTGTCTTGAGGGTAAGGACGGCGGCGGTTCGATCCTCAAGGACCGTACCGACGTGGTGCTGGTCGAGGCGCGTGCCTACGAGCTGTGGGACGTCGATACCGTCAAGGGACAGCGACGCATAACGGAGCATATCGCCGCCTGCTCGTATTTTGATCGCGTGGCCAACTGCATCAATCAATAAGGAGCAATTATGATCATCATCAAAAACGGCGCACTCGTGACGCCCCAGGGGCTTCGCCGCGCCGATCTTGCCATGGATGGCGATAAGATCGTGCGGATTGCCGCGGCGATTGAGCCGGCCGAGGGCGATACCGTCGAGGATGCTGCGGGCTGCTGGGTGTTCCCGGGCTTTATCGATGGGCACACGCACATGCAGTGCTGGACCGGCATGGATTGGACAGCCGATAGCTTTGAGACCGGCACGCGCGCGGCTGCCTGCGGCGGCACGACGACCATTGTGGACTACGCGACGGCCGATCGCGGCGTGACCATGCCCGATGCCTTGGCCGAGTGGCATCATCGCGCCGACGGCACCTGCACCGCCAACTATGCCTTCCATATGGCGCTTGCCGAGTGGAATGAGCGCAACCGCGCCGATCTTTCGGCCATGCGCGAGGCGGGCGTGTCGTCGTTTAAGACCTACTTTGCCTACGACCATCTGCGCCTGGACGATGCCGAGACGCTCGAGGTGCTGGAGGAGCTCAAGCGCGTGGGCGGTATCCTGTGCGTGCATTGCGAGAACGGCACGTTGGTCAACGCGCTGCAGAAGCGCGTGTTTGAGCAGGGTATCCACGGGCCCGAGGGCCATGCGCTCAGCCGTCCGGACGTGTGTGAGGCCGAGGCCGTGAGCCGCCTGCTGTATCTGGCGCACTTGGCCGGGGACGCTCCGGTCAACGTGGTGCACCTTTCGACCAAGCTGGGGCTCGAGGCCATTCGCGCTGCCAAAGCGCGCGGGCAGAAGAACATCTATGTCGAGACCTGTCCTCAATATCTGATGCTCGACGATACGCGCTACTTGGAGCAGGGCGAGGACGGCTTTGCGGGCGCCAAGTATGTGATGAGCCCGCCGCTGCGCCATGCCGGCGACCGTGCGGCACTGCGCGAGGCGCTTGTGGCCGGCGAGATCGATACGATTGCGACCGACCACTGCAGCTTTAACCTGCACGGGCAAAAGGACCGCGGGCGCGATGACTTCCGCGCGATTCCCAACGGCGGGCCCGGTGTGGAGCATCGCCCCGTCGCGATCGCTACGAGTTTTGAGGGACAGCTGGGCTCCGAGGATCTGTGCCGCTTGATGAGCGAGAACCCGGCGCGCGTCTTTGGCATGTATCCGCGCAAGGGCTGTCTTGCCGAGGGCTCCGATGCCGACGTGTGCGTGTGGGATCCCAAGGCGCGCTGGACGATTAGCGCCGCGACGCAGCATCAAGCTGTGGACTATACGCCGCTCGAGGGCTTTGAGGCGCACGGCCGCGCCAAGGCCGTGTTTGTGAACGGCGTGCTGGCTGCGCGCGACGGCGAGCCCACCGGAGCCCAACCCGGCCGCTACGTGCCCCGCTAACGGGAAGACCGCCGGGGTAGCTAATTTGGGAGATGATTTTTTGGGACGGGGTAGCAAAAAGAGCCCCGTCCCAAATTTGCTACCCCTGGAGGCTGGTGGCGATGAGGGGGCGGCCGAGGGCTGCCTCGAAGCAATCTGCCATCGTTGGATCGGCAAGCGTGTCGACTTGGTTGAGCATGATGCGGGCATTGTCGAGGTTCAGCATCTGCAGCTCGGCATTGAGCACCATGGCGACGCGCTCTGGGGTGGCAGCGTCGGTGGGCTCGCAGCCGCAGCGCTCGCAGAAGAGCTCGGGGCGGTGGACAACCTTGGCGACGGGCTTGCCCAGCCCTGAGGCGCCGACGACCCAGACAACGTTTGCCGTGGCGGCGGGAATTACCGGCTCCCAGGCGGCATGCGCCTTGAGCGGGAGTCGCTTGCTGCCATCTGCCTCGGCCAACACATAGTCAAAGCGCTGCGCCAGCTGGTCGAGCGGCTCAGCGGGGGCGGAGAGCTTGCCTGTCTCCGGGTCCAAGACGCCTGCCTGGCAGATGCTTCCGCGCACAAGGCCCGCGCAGGCCTCGCAGGTGCAGCCGGGGGCATGCGCGGCACCCGGCTTCCAAGGCGCGGCATCCAGGCGACGGTTTGACCCGTCCCACGGCACGCCGGCGACGGGAAACATGTGCGTGGTGGTGCAGAGGAGCACGCGGCCGCCAGCGCGCATGAGCTCGAGACCCAGCGTCTTTAGCAAGGTCGACTTACCGCCACTGCCGATAATCGCGGTAATGCCCGACTCGATCCTGAGCGCGGAGGCAAGATTGCCGCTAACCGTTTCCATCTGTTCACCGCCGTATAATACTGTGATAATAAATAATCATCAGAGTAGCGGCCGAACCGCTTTTGCTCTGCTCAAACCGTAGCACAGGGAGGTGCCCCGGGAATGCTCGTTTATGTTCGCGGCGCCGGCGATATCGCCACGGGCGTCGCCGCTCGCTTGGTGCGCGCCGGCGTTTCGGTCGTTATGGCCGATATCGCGGTTCCCACGTGCATCCGCCGCACAATCTGTTTTTGCGAGGCCATTCGCCTGGGCGAGGTCGAGGTCGAAGGCATTCGCGCTCGCTTGGCACGGACGCCGGCTGAGGCGCTTGAGATTACCGAGGCTGGAGACGTCGCCGTTGTGGTGGACCCTCAGGCCAAGATGCTCGGCGAGCTGAAACCCGCGGCTGTGGTCGACGCGATTTTGGCTAAGCGCAACTTGGGCACCACGCGCGACATGGCGCCTGCCGTCATCGCTGTGGGGCCGGGCTTTACCGCGCCGGTTGACTGCGACGCCGTGGTCGAGACCATGCGCGGGCATTTTCTCGGCCGTGTCATTACCCAAGGTTCGCCCCAGCCCAACACGGGCGTGCCGGGCATTATCGCCGGCTATGGCAAGGAACGTGTTATCCACAGCCCCGCCGCCGGCGTGTTTCGGTCCGACCGCGCAATCGGCGACATCGTGAGCGCCGGAGACGTGATTGGCTACGCGGGCGATACGCCCATGTGCACGCAGATCGATGGCTGTCTGCGCGGGCTTTTGGCGAACGGCGTGCAGGTGACTGAGGGCTTTAAATGCGCCGATGTCGACCCGCGCGGCGATGCCAGCTATATCAACTATATTTCGGACAAGGCGACATCGGTCGGCGGCGGCGTGCTCGAGGCACTCGCTATGCTCACCGATGTCTTTAGAGGATAGAAGGCGGCAATGGAAAAGCTCGATGTTGTGAATGCGGCGCTTGCCGCCCTGCGTGCTGGCGAGACGTGCGAGCTCGTGGTCGTGGCCGGTACGGCGGGGTCATCACCACGCGGCGTGGGCGCCTGGATGGCCGTCTTTGCCGATGGCAGCCAAGCGGGCACCATCGGCGGCGGCAAGATTGAGCTCTTTGCGCTGGACGAGGCGCGCGAGCTGCTGGCCGCAGGGCAATCGCGTCTGGTCCGCTACACCATGGGCGGCGAGAACTCCGATACCGGCATGATCTGCGGCGGAGCCATCTGCCTGTGCTATCTGCACCTGGACGCGACCAAGGCACCGTTGTTCCAGGAGATTGCCAATGTGCTGGCCTATCGGCGCATCGGCGACTTCGTCATCGACTTTGAGCCGTTTATCGCGAGCGCGCTCGAGGGCGATGTGGTTGAGTACCATGGCGAGACATCGCGCCATACCATTGCCGGCTGCCCCGAGCTTTCGCTGGTGGAGGAGGGGAGTAAGGTCACCTACACCAACGCCGCCTCCGAGATTCCCCCGGCGCACATCGAGACGCTCTGCCCCGAGGGCCAGACCTACATCTTTGGCTGCGGACACGTGGGCGCTGCGACGGCGCGCGTACTCACAGCGGCGGGCTTTGCCGTTGTGGCGTGCGATGACCGCCCCGGCACGCTGACGCCCGAATGGGTGCCCGGTGTCTACGATCGTCGCCTGGTCGATTACAAGAACCTGAGCAAGCAGTGTCCCATCGGCCCGCGCGACTTGGTGGTCGTGGCCACAGCAGGTCACAAGTCCGATATCGACGTGGTGATTCAGGCCATGCGCGCTAAACCCGCCTATCTGGGCTGCTTGGGCTCGCGCCGCAAGACGGCCTTTGTGCGCGCCCGTTTGGAGCAGGAGGGCTTTACGCAGGACCAGATCGACGGGCTGCACCTGCCGATCGGCGTTGCCATCGAGGCCGAGGATCCCGAGGAGATTGCCATCTCCATCGCCGCCGAGATGATCCACCTGCGCCGCACCAAACTCGTCCCCCGCAAGCGATAGTCTCATCCCCATCAATAAGTTGCGGTGAAATACGGACTGTTTGGCGGCTTAACAGGCTTAAACAGTCCGTATTTCACCGCAACTGCTTTTTGGGACCCATTTGTGCGGGGGAGTTGTGGAGTTGTGCAGGCAGACGAGGTTTTTCTGGAAATACGCACCCAATGCGCGTATAGTACCGATTGTTTTGTCGGCTCCTGCTGCGTCGAGTCCAAACCGCGAAATGCCATGAGCGGCGCGGATGCAGCCAGGAGGCACGAGGACAACCCATCGTGGCCACGCCCCGTGCTTAAAACCCCAAGAAGGAGTGAACAATGGCAGAAGAGAAGTATGTGCCGCGTCTGAAGACCAAGTACAACAACGAGGTCAAGCAGCAGCTTCAGGACAAGTTCCAGTACGAGAACGTCATGATGATCCCCAAGTTTGAGAAGATCGTCGTGAACATGGGTGTCGGCGAGGCCGCTACCGATTCCAAGGCCATCGACGGTGCCGTGCGCGACCTGCGCGCCATCACCGGCCAGCAGCCGATGATCACCCGTGCCCGCAAGTCCATCGCTACCTTCCGCCTGCGCGCTGGTATGCCGATCGGCTGCAAGGTTACCCTGCGTGGCGACCGTATGTGGGAGTTCTTCGATCGTCTGACCTCCGTCGCGATTCCCCGTATCCGCGACTTCCGCGGCATCTCCGCCAAGAGCTTCGACGGCCGTGGTAACTTCTCCATGGGCGTCACCGAGCAGCTCATCTTCCCCGAGATCGACTTCGACTCCGTCGATCACCAGCGTGGTATGGACATCACTTTCGTGACCACCGCCAATACCGATGAGGAGGCCAAGGCCCTTCTGGACGCCTTCGGTTTCCCGTTCAAGAAATAGGTTCACCTGCCCTATGAGCGCCGTTCCCAGAAGGGGGCGGCGCTTGGGGCGAACAATACTCTATGTGAGGAGGATATAAGTGGCTAAGACATCGATGATCGTCAAGTGCAATCGCAAGCAGAAGTTCTCTACTCGTGAGTACACGCGCTGCCAGCGCTGCGGCCGTCCGCACTCTGTGTACCGCAAGTTCGGCCTGTGCCGTGTCTGCTTCCGCGAGCTTGCACTCAAGGGCGAGCTTCCCGGCGTTAAGAAGGCCAGCTGGTAAGTCACTACCAGCGTTTCAAGCATCCGTTTGGAACAGGGAAAACGCGCTAGTTAGGCTTTGCCGTTAAGGGCGGCGAAGAACCAAGAGCACGTGTTCATCAAGAACGAAGGAGAATCTGTATGAACCTTACAGACCCGATCGCAGATATGCTTACGCGCATCCGTAACGCTAACTCTGTGAACAAGGCCACGGTCTCCATGCCGAGCAGCAAGAAGCTCGTCGAGATCGCTCGTGTTCTGCACGAGGAGGGCTACATCGAGGGCTACGATGTCGAGGACACCGTGCCCCAGAAGACTCTGCACATCACGCTTAAGTATGGTCCCAAGAAGGCTAAGGTCATCAACGGCATCCGCCGCATTTCCAAGCCGGGCCTGCGTAAGTACACCGGCGTTGCCGACATGCCCCGCGTTCGCGGTGGCCTTGGTACCGCCATTATTTCCACCAGCCATGGCGTTATGACCGACCGCGATGCTCGCAAGCACAACGTCGGCGGCGAGATCATCGCTTTCGTCTGGTAATTCGGTCGGTAGGTAGAAGGAAAGGAGATCACCGTGTCTCGTATCGGTAATAAGCCTGTCCAGATTCCCGCCGGAGTCGAAGTGGCAGTCAACGGCAACAACGTTGTCGTCAAGGGCCCCAAGGGCCAGCTCGAGCTCGATGTTTTTGAGAAGCTCACCATCAACGTCGAGGACAACGTCCTCACCGTTTCCCGTCCCGACGACGAGCGTGAGACCCGTGCCCGCCACGGCCTCACCCGCGCCCTCATCCACAACATGGTTGTTGGCGTTTCCGAGGGCTTCGAGAAGAAGCTCGAGCTCGCCGGCGTCGGTTACCGCGTGCAGCAGAAGGGCAAGAACCTCGAGTTCTCCCTGGGCTTCTCGCACCCCGTGATCGTCGAGGCTCCCGAGGGCATCACCTTCGAGGTTCCCGACAACACCCACGTGAACGTCAAGGGTATCAACAAGCAGCAGGTCGGTCAGATCGCCGCTGAGATCCGCGGCCATCGTCCTCCCGAGCCTTACAAGGGCAAGGGTATCCACTACGTTGGCGAGCACATCCGCCGCAAGCTGGGTAAGGCCGCCAAGTAGTCGTAACCGACTCACTCGCATAAGACCAGCACCCCGTTAGGTGCTGGCAAGATCAACCTTTTTAGGAGTTTACGTATGAACAAGCATAAGGCGAAGCTGGAAGGCCTCAAGCGTCGTCAGCGTCGTGTTCGCGGCAAGGTCTCGGGTACTGCCGAGCGTCCGCGTCTTCGCGTGACCCGTACCAACGCCAACATCTATGCCCAGATCATCGACGACAGCAAGGGCTCCAGCCTGACGCTCGTCTCTGCCTCGACCCTCGAGGCCGAGTTCAAGGGCACCCACACCTCGAACAAGGAGGCTGCGGAGAAGGTCGGTCAGCTCGTTGGCAAGCGTGCCATCGAGGCCGGCATCACCAAGGTCGCTTTCGATCGTGGTGGCCGTATCTACCATGGCCGCGTCAAGGCCCTCGCCGACGGTGCTCGTGCCGCCGGTCTCGAGTTCTAGGAGGTATGTAGCACATGGCTCGTAATCAGAAGCAGCAGCGCGAGGCCTCCGAGTTCGAGGAGCGCGTCGTTTACATCAACCGCGTGTCGAAGACCGTCAAGGGTGGTCGTCGCATGAGCCTCGTCGCTCTCGTCGTCGTTGGCGACGGCAAGGGCAACGTCGGCGTTGGCATGGGCAAGTCCGCTGAGGTGCCCATGGCCATCTCCAAGGCGTCTCTCGATGCCAAGAAGAACATGTTCCACGTGCCGGTGACCGATCAGGGCACCATTCCGCACGAGGTTCTCGGTCACTTTGGTGCCGGCCGCATCATCATCAAGCCCGCTGTCGAGGGTACCGGCGTTATCGCCGGCGGCGCTGTGCGTCCCCTCTTCGAGCTTGCTGGCATCAAGAACGTCCTGTCCAAGTCCCTCGGTACCGACAACGGCCTCAACATCATCAAGGCTGCCGTCGAGGGCCTCAAGGAGCTCTCCAGCCCTGAGGACGTCGCGGCTCGCCGTGGCCTGACGGTCTCCGAGATGTTCGTCGGTAAGGAGAACTAAGCATGGCTGACACCATCAAGATCAAGCAGGTCCGCAGCACCAACGGTTGCAAGCAGGACCAGGTCCGTACTGTCCGTGCCCTCGGTCTCCACAGGATCCGCGAGGTTCGCGAGATTGCTGACAACGAGTCCGTCCGCGGCATGATCTTCAAGGTCAAGCACCTTGTCGAGATTGTAGAGGAGTAGCAAATGCAGCTTCACGATCTTACTCCCGCGCCCGGTTCCACCAAGAACCGTAAGCGCGTCGGCCGTGGCAATTCTTCGGGTCACGGCACCACTTCTGGCCGCGGTCAGAAGGGCCAGGGTTCCCGCTCTGGCGGCACCAAGGGTGCCGGCTTCGAGGGTGGCCAGACTCCGCTGGCTATGCGCCTGCCCAAGCTTCCGGGCTTCCGCAACCCCCGTCGTATCGAGTACACCGCTGTTAACGTTGAACGTCTCGAGCGTAAGTTCGAGGATGGCGCTGTGATCGACGGTGCCGCTCTTAAGGCCGCTCGCATCACCAAGAGCGAGTTCGAGCCCGTCAAGGTGCTCGGCAATGGTGAGCTCACCAAGAAGTTCACGGTCAAGGTCGACAAGGTCAGTGCTTCTGCGCAGGCCAAGATCGAGGCCGCCGGCGGAAAGGTCGAGCTGCCGTGCTAAATGGTCTTAAGAATGCTTTCCGCATCAAAGAATTGCGCGAAAAGATTCTTTTTACCATAGCTATGCTCGTCGTGTACCGCATTGGTGCGCACGTTCCTGTGCCCGGCATTCCCTTCCAGGGGATGCTGGGCCTTTTCTCGACCGATAACAATTCGGTCGCCGCAGGTGCTATGGCCCTCCTGAATCTTTTCTCTGGCGGCGCGTTGAGCTATGTTTCGGTGTTTTCGCTGGGCATCATGCCTTACATCACCAGCTCGATCATCCTCCAGATGCTCCAGGCCGTTGTGCCTTCCCTGCATGAGCTTGCCCGCGAGGGCGAGGTCGGTCAGACCAAGATTACGCAGTACTCGCGTTACCTCACCCTGGCTCTGGCAATCCTCAACTCCGTGGGTTACCTCTTCCTCTTTAAGAGCTTCGGCATCAGCTTTAATGGCGCCGGCGCTCCCGAGATCATCTTCGACCTCATGATCGTCGGAACGCTCACCGCGGGCGCCATGTTGATCATGTGGATTGGTGAGCTCATCACCCAGCGCGGTATCGGCAATGGCATGTCGCTGATCATCTTTGCGAACATCATGGCCGGCCTGCCGCAGGCGATCTTCTCCAGCACCGAGGGCAATGCCGGTGGCATCATCACCATGGTGATCATCTGCGCCATCATCTTGCTGGTTATCCCGCTGATCGTTTTCCTTGAGCGCGGCCAGCGCCGCATTCCGGTCTCCTACGCTAAGCGCGTCGTGGGCCGTCGCATGATGGGTGGCCAGACCACCTACCTGCCCATCAAGGTCAACACCGCGGGTGTCGTGCCGATCATCTTCGCTTCGGCGCTGCTGTACTTCCCGGCTCAGATTGCCGTGTTCTTCCCCGGCATCGGCTGGATTCAGGCAGTTGCCTCTGCGCTTTCGACCGGTTGGCTCAACTGGGTGCTTAACGTTGTCCTCATCGTGTTCTTCGCGTACTTCTACACCTCCATGGTGTTCAACCCCGATGACACGGCCGACAACCTTAAGAAGCAGGGCGGCTTTATTCCGGGCGTCCGTCCGGGTAGGGCTACCGCGGCCTACATCAAGAACGCGCTCAACAAGATCACGCTTCCCAGCGCTGTCTTTTTGGCGCTCATCGCCATTGTGCCTTCGATCATCTTCTCCTTCACGGGTAACCATCTGATCCAGGCATTTGGCGGCACGTCCATCCTCATCATGGTCGGCGTCGTGCTCGACACGGTCGATAAGCTCGAAGGCCAGATCAAGATGTATGATTACGATGGATTCTTTAAATAGGCTAGAGGAGGATTGCTCATGAACCTCGTATTGCTCGGAGCTCCGGGTGCCGGTAAGGGCACCGTCGCACAGGAGCTCGTCGCCGAGTTTGGCGTCGCTCACATTTCCACGGGCGACCTGCTGCGTGCTGCCGTCAAGGGTGGTACCGAGCTTGGTATTCAGGCTAAGAAGTACATGGACGCTGGCGAGCTCGTTCCCGACCAGCTCGTGATCGACCTTGTCAAAGAGCGCCTTGCCGCCGATGACGCCCAGCAGGGCTTCATCCTCGATGGCTTCCCGCGCAACACCGCCCAGGCTGTGACGCTCGATTCCGAGCTCTCCGCCATGGGTCGCGAGATCGACTGCGCCCTTCTGGTCGATGTGGCCCCCGAGGTCATCATCGATCGTCTGTCTTCGCGTCGCACCTGCCGCGCCTGCGGTTACACCGGCACCGCTGCCGATGCTACCTGCCCCAAGTGCGGCGGCGAGATGTATCAGCGCGACGACGACAAGCCCGAGACCATCAAGAACCGTCTCGACGTCTACGAGAAGTCCACGAGCCCGCTCGTCGACTACTATCGTGGCCAGGGTCTGCTCAAGTCGGTCAACGGTGACCAGGCTCGCGAGACCGTGTACGGGGATGTCAAAGAGGCTCTCGGTCTATGATCAAGATTAAGTCTGCAACGCAAATTGAGCAGATGAAGAAGGCAGGAGCGCTATCTAAGATGGCGCTCCGCCACGTTGGAGCCATGGTGCGCCCCGGCGTTTCGACTTTTGAGCTCGATCAGCTCGCGGAGCAGATTATCCGCATGCATGGCGGCACCCCGGCCTTTAAGGGTTACGGCGGGTTCCCGGGAACCATTTGCGCATCGATCAACGATGCCGTGGTCCACGGTATTCCCAACCCCGACATGATCCTGCGCGATGGCGATATCATTTCCATCGATACGGGAGCCGTTGTCGACGGTTGGGTCGGCGATAACGCTTGGACGTTTTTCGTTGGCACCCCAACGCCCGAGGCCAAGGCCCTGTGCGAGGTTACGCGCGATTGCCTTAAGGCTGCCATCGAGCAGGCTGTCCCCGGTAACCATATCGGGGATGTTGGTTATGCCGTTCAGTCTCTCGCCGAGTCTCACGGCTATGGCGTTCTTCGTGACTATGTTGGCCATGGCATTGGCCGCGTGATGCACGAGGACCCCAACGTTCCTAACTATGGAAAGAAGGGGAGGGGCGTTCGCCTCCAGGCCGGCATGGTCATTGCCATCGAGCCGATGGTTACGATGGGTTCCAACCATGTGAGCACGGGCTCCGACGGTTGGATTGTTACGACCAACGACCACCTGCCCGCCGCGCACTACGAGAACACCGTCGCCATTACCAATGACGGTCCGGTGATTCTCACCACGGATGCCCAAGGTGCTTGGTGTTCGCTCCAAGGCGGAGAAATGTAACAAGTTCCGCTTAGTTGTGGAGCCATTACGAAGATACTACGATACGTGCATGCGTATTGTAGAATACTCAATCGCTGTCGTTTTCTAGAGAAAGATGATTGCTTGTGAAGAAGGAAGACGCAATTGAGCTCGAGGGTACGGTAAAGGAACCGTTGCCCAATGCCATGTTTAAGGTCGAGCTCGAGAACGGTCATTCGGTTCTGTGCAACATTTCTGGCAAGATCCGAATGAATTACATCCGTATTCTCCCCGGTGACAGGGTTGTCGTGGAGCTTTCCCCGTACGACCTGACCCGCGGCCGCATCACCTATCGCTACAAATAGCGGCACGCATACACGCACTCCATTTCCGGCTGCAGGCTTAGCTCAACCTACGGTCGGATTGTGTGTGAAGACCAGCCATAGTTTTAAACGCCTGCGGCTGGGCGAGTAGATAGTAGGGAAGTAGTTTGAGCGCTACCGAAAGGAAGAACGATGAAGGTACGTCCTTCGGTCAAGAAGATGTGCGATAAGTGCAAAATCATTAGGCGCCATGGCAAGGTCCTCGTCATTTGCGAGAACCCCCGTCATAAGCAGCGTCAGGGTTAAGAGAGGAGACTACGTTGGCCCGTATTAATGGTGTCGACCTCCCGCGTGAGAAGCGCGTTGAGATCGGTCTGACCTACATTTACGGCATCGGCCGCACCACTGCGACGAAGATCTGCGTCGAGTGCAACGTTAACGTGGATACGCGTGTTAAGGACCTCACCGAGGATGAGGTTAACGCCATCCGTGATTATATCGATAAGAACCAGATCATGGTTGAGGGCGACCTCCGCCGTGAGCGCAACCAGAACGTCAAGCGCCTTATGGACATCGGCTGCAACCGCGGCCTTCGTCACCGCAAGGGCCTCCCGGTCCGCGGCCAGCGCACCCACACTAACGCTCGTACCCGCAAGGGCCCGAAGCGTCAGATCGGTGCTAAGAAGAAGAAATAAGGAGCGCTAGATAGATGGCTACTGCTAAGAAGAACGTTCGCGCTGCCCGTCTGAAGCGCGCGGACCGTAAGAACATTTCCGTGGGCCAGGCTCACATCCGTTCTACGTTCAACAACACGATCGTTTCGATCACCGATCCCCAGGGCAACGTCATTTCCTGGAAGTCGGCTGGCCAGGTGGGCTTCAAGGGCTCCCGTAAGTCCACGCCGTTCGCTGCCCAGATGGCTGCCGAGGCTGCTGCCAAGCAGGCCATGGAGCACGGTATGAAGAAGGTTTCCGTCTTCGTCAAGGGCCCCGGCTCCGGTCGTGAGACCGCCATCCGCTCCCTCCAGGCTGCTGGCCTCGAGGTCTCGAGCATCCAGGACAAGACCCCCATTCCGCACAACGGCTGCCGCCCCAAGAAGCGTCGCCGCGTGTAACTGAAAGGATCGTATCAATATGGCAATCGACAGGACTCCTGTTCTTAAGCGCTGCCGTCAGCTCGGGATCGATCCCGCTGAGCTCGGTTACAGCAGCAAGAAGGAATCTATCCG
Organism: uncultured Collinsella sp.; assembly: GCA_902466395.1. Lineage (GTDB taxonomy): Bacteria > Actinomycetota > Coriobacteriia > Coriobacteriales > Coriobacteriaceae > Collinsella. Next base: position 14,341 of record CABQQR010000005.1, on the reverse strand, counting down.
TCAGCCCAAGCGCCGTCGCAAGGAATCTGAGTACGGCATGCAGCTGCGCGAGAAGCAGAAGGTCAAGTTCATCTATGGCGTTCTGGAGAAGCAGTTCCACGGCTACTTCAACAAGGCCCGTAAGATGAACGGCGTCACCGGTGAGAACCTCATGATCATCCTTGAGTCTCGCCTTGACAACGTCGTCTTCCGTCTTGGCTTCGCCCGCACCCGCAAAGAGGCTCGTCAGTCCGTCCGTCACGGTCACTTCACCGTGAACGGCAAGCGCGTGGATATTCCGTCCTACCGCGTCAAGGCCGGCGACGTCGTCGCTGTCGGCGAGAAGTTCCGTGACCTCCTCCCCATCAAGGAGGCTCTGATTTCCTCCGAGCGCTTTGAGGTCCCTGGCTGGCTCGAGGTCGATATCGAGAAGCTGTCTGGTAACGTGCTCGCTCTGCCGACGCGTGAGCAGATCAGCGGTGATATCAACGAGCAGCTCATCGTCGAGCTCTACTCTAAGTAGTCCATCCGGGCTGCTGAGGCTGGAGGTAATACATGTCAGAATTCATTAGGCCTCAGGTTCAGGTCGAAGAGATTAACGAGACGTCTGCTCGTGTCTCCGTTGAGCCGCTCGAGCGTGGCTACGGCGATACGCTGGGTAACTCCCTTCGTCGCGTTCTTCTGTCCTCGCTCGAGGGTGCCGCCGTCGAGGCTATTCAGATCGATGGCGCGCAGCACGAGTTCATGACCATCCCTAACATGGTCGAGGATGTCACCGACATCGTCCTGAATGTCAAGGGTCTTGTCTTCAGGGCTCTCGGCACGACCGACGAGGCGACCGCCACCATTTCGGTTGACGGCCCCTGCGAGGTCACCGGTGCGGACTTCTTTATTCCGTCCGAGTTTGAGCTGGTCAACCCCGAGCAGCACATCGCTACGCTCACCGAGGGTGGCCATCTCACCATGAGCATGCGCATCGGCTATGGCCGCGGCTATGTTTCTGGCGAGGCCAACAAGCGCGACAACGATCCCATCGGTGTGATCCACGTCGACTCGCTGTACTCGCCGGTTTCCCGTTGCGCCAAGCTCGTTGAGGCTTGCCGTGTCGGTCAGCACACCGACTACGACCGCCTTGTCCTCGAGATCGAGACCAACGGCTCCATCGCCCCGCGCGACGCCGTGGTCCAGGCTGCCAATATCATCAACCAGCATATGGCCGCCTTTATGAACCTTGCCGAGACCCCCGAGGTCGAGGAGGAGGCTTCGATCTTCGCTCCCGAGGTCACCAACGACAACGCCGAGCTGGACAAGCAGATCGAGGATCTGGACCTTTCCGTCCGTTCCTACAACTGCCTTAAGCGCGCCAGCATTCACTCGGTCCGTCAGCTCGTTGAGTTCTCGGAGAACGATCTGCTCAACATCCGTAACTTCGGTGTTAAGTCGATCGAGGAAGTGAAGGACAAGCTTGAGTCCATGGGCCTGAGCCTGAAGGCTTAATGCTTCGCATATTTGAGGAGAAACTAGACCATGCGTCACAACGTTAAGAAGGGCCTGAAGCTCGGCACCGATGCGAGCCACACCAAGGCCATGAAGAAGAGCCTTGCTAAGGCCCTCTTCGAGAACGACCGCATCAAGACCACCGAGACCCGCGCTAAGGCGCTGCGTTCGGTCGTCGATCCGATCATCACTTGGGCCAAGAAGGGCGACCTGCACTCTCGTCGTCTGGCTATCGCCAAGCTCGGCGATAAGCAGCTCGTTGCCGAGATCTTCGACAAGGCTGCCCAGGGCATGTGGCAGGACCGCAACGGCGGTTACACCCGCATCATGAAGCTCGGTAACCGCAAGGGCGACAATGCTCCCATCGTTATCATGGAGCTCGTCACCGAGCCTTGCACGCCTAAGGCCAAGAAGGCTGCTCCGGCCCCCAAGAAGGCCGCTGCTCCCAAGAAGGTCGAGGCTGTCGAGGAGACTGCTGCCGAGGAGGCTCCTGCTGAGGAGACCGCTGAGTAGACATTCCGTCTGCATAGGCTATATTCGAGGGGTACGTTCGCGTACCCCTCTTTTTTTGTCGCGATACCGTTGCTTGTTTGTTGGGAGCGTCCATGACTGCGCCGTCTGATTTCAATTCGATTTCCGAGCTTGACGCCACACTCGTATTTCGTGTGGCCTATGATGGCTTGTCGTATAGCGGATTTGCCGAGCAGCCGAGACAGACGACGGTTGCTGGTGAGCTACGTCGAGCCATCGAGACGCTGCTTCGCCGCCCGATCGATCTGACGTGCGCGGGGCGTACCGATGCCGGCGTGCATGCCGTGGCTCAGCACATCAGCGTGCCCGTTACGGACGCTGAGCTCGCTTGTACGCGCCGTAGGTGGCTGCGGGCCATGGATGCCCTGCTGCCCAAAGATATCGCCATTAACGAGGTCTACAGGGCCCGTAAAGGCTTTTCTGCACGCTTTGACGCGCATTCCCGTACGTATACATACCGTATTGCCGATCGCGATGCGCGCCCCGTGCTGTCCCGCGGTGCCGTGTGGTGGCATCGCTATCCCTTGGATGTTGAGGCTATGTCTTCTGCCTGCCCCGCGCTGCTGGGCGAGCAGGACTTTAAAAGCTTTTGCAAGGTTGCCTCGGCCGTTGGCAAGCCCACGCATCGCTGCGTGATGCGTGCCGAATTTGGCCATGAGGTTGCGTTTGGCGAGGACATCCTGACGTTTACCATCGAGGGCAATGCGTTTCTGCATTCGATGGTCCGTACGATCGTGGGCACGCTTGTCGAGATTGGCATGCATCGCCGTGAACCCGAGTGGATGCGCGAGGTTATCGATGCTTGCGACCGTACCGCTGCGGGCCCCACGGCTCCTGCCTGCGGCCTTACGTTTATGGGTGTGGATTACGGCCCCGACGAGCTTGTCGTTCTCGACTAGGGGAGTGCTCGGCGCGTCTGTGCCTTGCACATACTATGTGTGAGCTGCGCGTGTGCAACATCTGTTCTTGGCGTGCAACATGTTAGGCGGCTCGTTGCTTTTATAGCTCGGGTGTACCATGAACGACAGTTTGATTTGGTGCTATCGAGAGGATGGAAAACTTGGTTCGACGTTGTTCGCATCCGCGACTTTCGGTGATCCTTGTGGTAGAAGGTTCGCCCAGCTATGCGATGCGTGCGCTCGAGAGTATCCAGAACCAAGACCTCTATGATTTGCAGATTGTCGTTGTCTGCCGCGATGCTGCGCCCGGTGTGCGCCATTCGCTTCAAGTTGCTGCCGACAGGGACATCCATATTGATTTGATTGACGTCGAGGACGCGAAGCGCGGCGCTTGTCTTCGTGCCGGTTTTGATGCCTCGCGCGGCTCTCAAATCATCGCCATGAACGCCGATGAGTGGTTTGCTCCGCAGTCCCTTTCCAAGATGGTCGATATCGCGTGCGATACTGCGGCAGACATAGTGTTCCCCACGGTGTCGCTCGATCGATACGATGCGCACCGCGAGCGTCATTCGCGCGTCTTGGATGCTGCCTCTATTGCCATAGAAGACGAGTCTTCTATGGTGACTGGGCTGCCCCAGTTGATTTTAGGCGGCCTAGTCGCTCAGACCTCTGGCGTGATGTATAGCCGTCCGCTGTTTGAGGCATGCCTGTCGCGCGGCAAGGCGTACCGTACGGTTGAGTTTATGGCTTATGCGCTCTCGCAGGCACGATTCGTGTCCGGCTGCGGCGACGCTTGTTTCCACGCGGTGGCACCTAAGCTTACAGATGCCTTTGATCCCACCATGTATGCCAGGATATCCGATGACACTCGAGCGCTCGACGAGCTTGCGGACTCACTCTCGGAAGCAGATAGCGGTGGTCGGCTCAAGCTGGCAAGCCAAAAGTTCTACTTTGCCGGACTGGTCGCCTGCATCGAGAATTTGTGTCTGAGCCCGCATGGAGTGTCGTCAATCGAGCGTTCCGCCCGCATGCGTGATATGCTCGAGGCGCCTCGAACCCGTCAGATGGTCGCCGCGCTCAAGGACAACCATCGGGGACTCGGTCTGTTGTTTGGGCCGATCGCCAGCGCCAAGCCTGCGCGCTGCGTGATGTGTACGCATCTGGCAGCTTTTCTTAACCGGACGGGCGCAAAAACCGCCTAAACGGCTCATTTCGAAACAAATTTGCATAGAATTGTTTCGAAATGCGTTCTTATACACAAAAGCCTTCAAATAGCGTTAAACTATTCAATCACTGATTGATTGTCTCCGCCATCTTTTGGAGAGAGGGTTTGTATGGCTAAAAAACGCAATGGGCGCCAGGATGCCATTAGAGATATTGTGCGCAATAAGGACGTCCGCACGCAGCGCGTGCTGGTCGATGAGCTCCGCGCTATGGGCTTTGATTGCACGCAAGCGACTGTCTCTCGCGATATTGCCGATATGGGGCTGCGTAAGCTCCCTGAGGGCATCTATGTTCTGGCAGAGGACCTACACCTGCAGCGCATGGTTTCCGAGCTCGTAACGGGCGTTCTGCGTACCGATAATCTGGTTATGATCAAGGCTCAGCCTGGCACGGCTTCCGGCATCGCCGCCGCCGTTGATGCGGCAGAGTTGCCCGATGTGCTTGGCTCGCTTGCCGGCAACGATACGATTTTGGTTATTGCCCAGACGGCCGAGGACGGCGAGCGTCTCGAGGCGCTGATCAATAAGCTGAGCAATTCTCGCAAGTAGGCGTGCGGGTCGTGCGCTCGGCACTGCGTGCGCTTACATAGTGGCTTGTAGGGGGGTATCGACGTTGGTCGGTACCCCTTTTTGCTTGCCGGTATAAAGACCGCCCACCAGGTCGCTTCAAACTAAAAGGCCCCGAGCAGTTCAATAAGCTGCTCGGGGCATTGTTGGCTTTAGTCGCGTACTTCTTAGCCGACCGTATCGTCAGGCGTGGGCGAGGGGTCGGGAGTGGGCGTAGGCGTAGGCGTAGGCGTGCCGCCATCGCCGCCGGTCGAACCACCAGTGGAGCCGCCCGTCGAGCCACCGGTCGTACCGGTGCCCCCGGTGGTGTCGCCGCCCGTGGTCTCGGTGGTCGTGGTCGTCGTGGTGGTCGTTGTGGTGGTTTCCTCTTCCTCTTCCTCTTCGTCCTTGTCCTTGTCGTCGTTCTCCGACTTCTTGGTGTTGTTGGTGCCGTAGAACTTCCAGACGCTGTTGTTCTTGTAGGTGGGCGCCGTTCCGGTCGCAAACTCCTCGCGCTCGGTACCGGTCAGAACGGTGTTCATAAACCGCTTAAAGACAGGCAGGTTGGTGCTGTCGCCCAGCAGGTCCGTGCCGTACTTTTGGATGGGGATCTCGCCCGCGGAATAGCCGGTCCACAGGGCGCACGCCAGCTGCGGGGTATAGCCGCAGAACCAAAGGTTGGTGGTGTTGTCGGTGGTGCCCGTCTTGCCGGCATAGGGCTGGTTGACACTCAGGGCGCCGGCAGCACCCGTACCGCTGCCCTTCATGACGCCGGACAGAACATCGGTGACCGCGGCGGCCTCGCCCTCGGTAAGCACCTGTGAGGGATTGTCGGTGTGCTGGTACAGCACCGAACCGGTACGAGAATCAATCTCGGTGATGGCGATCGGCTGGCGATAGTAGCCGCCGTTGGCAAACGTCGCGTAGGCGGCGGCCATCTCGAGTGGCGAGATCGAGCCGGTGCCGAGCGTCATGACGGGAACGTCCTCGATGTTGTCCTTGGCGGGGTCGATGCCGAGCTTTTTGACGAGCGAGATGATCTTGCTGTTGCCGACGGCTTCCGCCACCTGGATGTAGCCGGTGTTGGAGGAGTATGCCGTCGCCTGCTTAAGCGTGATGTTGCCATAGCTCTGGTTGGCGTAATTTTGGACCTCAGTCGTGGTGCCCTTGGCCTTGAGCGGCGAGTTGCAGTTGAGGGTGACGTTGGGGTTCATGCCGTTTTGGATGGCAGTTGCCAGCGTAAAGGCCTTAAAGGTGGAGCCGACGGGACGCTTGGCCGTGGCATGGTTTACGTGGTTCTCGTCGGCGTTGTAGTCGTAGCCGCCCACCATGCACTTGATGTAGCCGGTCTTGGGGTCGACGACGACCATGCCCATGTCCAGGCCGTCAAGCGAGAGCGTGTCGAGCTGCTCGCGGACGGCATTCTCTGCCACCTGCTGCATCGTGGGGTCGATGGTGGTCTTGACGGTCAGGCCGCCCTTAAAGAGCACGTCGGTCGAGAACTCCTGCTCCAGCAGCTGCTTGACGTAGGAGACAAAGTAGGGCTGCGAGTAAACGTCGACGCCGCTGCCCGAGATTTCGGTCACGTTGAGGGTGATGGGCTCGGCCTGTGCGGCATCGTGCTCCTCCTGGGTGATGTGGCCCAGGCGCAGCATGTTGTCGAGAACCTTGTTGCGGCGGGACAGTGCCAGATCGGGATTGACCGTGGGGTCGTACTGCGAAGGCGAGTTGGGAAGGCCGATGAGTAGCGCGGCCTCGCTCAGGGTGAGGTCGGCGGCGCTCTTGGACAGATAGGTCTCGGCTGCGGCCTCGATGCCGTAGGCGCCGTGGCCGTAATAGATGGTGTTGAGGTACATCATGAGGATCTCGTCTTTGGAGTACATGTCCTCCATCTTGATGGCGATGTAGGCCTCGCGCACCTTACGCTCAATGGTCGAGTCGAACTGCTCCTCCTGCAGGATGGTGTTGCGCACAAGCTGCTGGGTGATAGTCGAGGCGCCTTCGTGCCCGCCGCCGAGGGTTGCCACCGCAGCACGCGCGATACCCCACAGGTCGATACCGCCGTGCTCGTAGAAGCGCTCGTCCTCGACGTCAACGGTGCCCTGCAGCACGTAGGGGGAGACCTCGTCCTTGGTGATGGACTTGCGGTTTTGCGTGTAGAAGCTCGCGATCTTGTTGCCGTTGCAGTCGACGATCTCGGTGGGCTCGCTCACCAGATACGCGTTGGCGTCGGTGTAGTCGGGCAGATCGGACAGCCAGCGGTTGACGTTGCCGATCATGCCGATGCCAAATGCCACGCCCGCAATCAGCAGAAAGCCCAAAAACGAGAGCAGGATTATGGGCAGAGCATGCGTCTTTGAACGGCTGCGTCCCTGTCGTTGGCGAGGACCCATATATTGACCTCCAGGTATGTCGTGCCGGACGGTGGATGTGCCGTCGGGGCAGGATGGACATAAGTTATTACACGATAAACCAAACGGGGCGCGCGAGGCCTCGTGTATGCTGGAAGACGGCATTTTTCAGAGTGAATGCATACCTTGGTAAGGAGTTTGTCGATGGCGATTCGGACGATGGGGCCGAGCGGACAATACGAGACTGGATTGGATGCTGCCGGTGCGGCGCTGCCCGAGCTGCTGGCGCCGGCGGGCGGACTCGACCAGATGCTTGCGGCCATCGCCGCGGGTGCCGATGCCATCTATGCGGGGTTGGGCGGTTTTAACGCCCGTGTGAGTGCGCGCGGTTTTACCGACGACGAGTTTGCGCGCGGTTGTGCCGTGGCGCATGCCCATGGCGTGCGTGTGTACGTAACGCTCAACGTGTTCGTGTTTGACGATGAGTTGTCCGACGCGGTGGCGTTGGGAGCTCATGCACTGGAGCTGGGCGCCGATGCTTTGATTGTCGCCGATGCCGGGTTGGCCTGCGCGCTGCGCGCGGCGATTCCCGGGGTCGAGATTCACCTGTCCACGCAGGCGGGCGCTCATAGCGAGGGTGCCGTGCAGTTGGCTGCCAAGGAGTTGGGAGTTGAGCGCGTGACGACGGCACGCGAGCTGGCGGTCGACGAGATTGCGGCGCTCTGTGCCACGGGCGTGCCCATCGAGGTATTCTGCCACGGTGCGATATGCATCGGCTATTCGGGGGCGTGCGAGTTTTCGGCCCTGCGGCGTGGGCGCTCGGCGATGCGTGGCGACTGCACGCAGCCGTGCCGTCTGGCGTACGACCTAGTGGACGAGGCGGGGCAGAGCGTTGTCGCCGTCGAGGGGGATCGTCTACTGTGTCCGCGTGACTATCTGGGTATTGCGCATCTGCCCGAGCTTGTAGATGCTGGCGTTGCGTCGCTCAAGATCGAGGGACGCATGAAGAACCCCGATTACGTATTCAACGTGGTGCGGGTTTGGCGCCGGGCGCTCGATATGCTGCGCGACGGCGCGTGGGACCCCGGTGCCGTGGAAGAGCTTGAGCGCGAGCTGGGAAGGTCGTTTAACCGTGGGTTTACCGATGCGTACCTGCGAGGGCGTTCGGGTGCCGAGCTGATGAGCTTTGAGCGTGCAATTAACCAGGGCGTGCGCGTGGGGCGCTTGGTCGCTGTGGGCCACGAAGAGGTGACCGTTGAGCTCGATGCCGCCGTGGCGGCGGGTGACACGCTCGAGATTCGGTTCTATCCGGGTGTCGACGCGCGTCCCGATGTGCCCAAGCGCTGGCCGCAGGTGCCCTGCCCGGTGGATGCCGCAGCGGGGAAGCGCGTCGTCGTGCATTGCAAGCGTAAGGTGGACGCGGGCTGCGAGGTATACCTGATTCGTAGCGCCGGCGTGTTGGATCAGACGGCGGCGGTGTTGGAGCGCATGCGGGCCGAGGCGGATGCGATTGCGCCCGTTGCGCGTGCCGTTGAGGTGCTGCCCTTTGAGGACGTTGCGGTGGATGGCGGTGCGTCGCCGGAGTTGGTGGAGTGCGCGGTTCCCGCTCGCATGGTTTTTGCTTGGCAGCTGATGGATACCGACCCGCGCAGAGAACTCGATTTGTCCGACACCGTTGTGGTGCTTGACGAGGTGTGCCGCACGGGTGACGCTGACCGGACCCGCTCGCTGATGCAGCGTGCCGGGCGCGTCGTCTGCCGCAACCTGGGACAGGTGGTGATTGCTCGCGAGCTGGGCGTGACGTTTGACGTGGCGGCGCCGGTGTTCTGCGCGAATCGGGCCACGCTTACCTGGCTGCGCGGACTCGGTGCGGGGCGGGTGTACTTGCCGGCCGAGTTGCTCGGCAATGATGCGGAGCGTATTGCCGAACTGACGGCCGAACCTGGTGTTCTGAGCCCTGTCGATGCCGATTGCCCCGAGCTCATGGTGTGCGAGCACTGCCTGCTGACCGCCGAGGGCGTCTGCACTGCGGATGCGACGGGGCAGGTCCATTGTCGTGACTGCTCGCGCCGTCAGCAAACACGATATTTAGTTGAACGTGACGGTACGCGTCTGCCGGTCGCCGTTGACGCGTGCGGCAGGACGAGGATTTTCCTGTCGTAGGTGCCGCGTCGCGTCAGTTTGTTATCATATGAGAGTTTATGGACTTCCAGCACCGCCGTATCCGGTGAGGGTGCTATAGCAAAAGGAGGATACCCAATGCTGTCTGTCGACGAGCAAATGCGTATCATCACCTCGGGCGCAGCGCAGATCGTCCCCGAGGCCGACCTTCGCAAGAAGCTTGAGAAGGGCGAGCCCCTCAACATCAAGCTCGGCGTCGATCCCACTAGCCCCGATCTGCACCTGGGCCATGCCGTGCCCCTGCGCAAGATGCGTCAGTTCCAGGACCTGGGCCACAACGTCACCCTCATCATCGGCAACGGCACCGCGCTGATCGGCGACCCCTCGGGCAAGAACTCCACGCGTCCGCAGCTTTCGCAGGAGCAGATCGAGGCCAACGCCGAGACCTACGTGAGCCAGGCCATGAAGATTCTGGACCCCGAGAAGACCACCATCGTGCACAACGGCGACTGGATCCTTTCGATGGACCTGGCCGGCCTGCTGCAGGTGTGCTCCAAGTTCACCGTCGCTCGCATCCTTGAGCGCGACGACTTTACCAAGCGCTACCAGTCCCAGACGCCGATCGCCCTGCACGAGTTTCTGTACCCCGTGATGCAGGCCTTCGACTCCGTTCAGATCAAGGCCGACGTCGAGATGGGCGGCACCGACCAGCTCTTCAACCTGCTCGCCGGCCGCGAGCTCATGGAGAAGATGGGCATGGAGCCGCAGATCGCGCTTACCATGCCGCTGCTCGAGGGCACCGACGGCGTGCGCAAGATGTCCAAGTCCTATGGCAACTACATCGGCCTGACCGACACTCCCAAGGATATGTTCGGCAAGACCATGTCCATCCCCGACGAGATGATCGGCAAGTACTATCGTCTGGCCAGCTCGCTCGCCCCGGCCGAGGTCGACAAGATCGATGCCGCCCTGGCCGATGGCTCCGCCGACCCCTACGAGCTCAAGCGCGCTCTAGGCCGCGACCTGTGCGACACCTACCACGGTGCTGGCGCCGGCGACGAGGCTCAGGCCGAGTTCGACCGTGTGTTCAAGGAGGGCCAGCTTGCCGACTTCCCCGAGAAGCACGTTGAGCTGACCGTCAACGACGAGGGCCAGATTTACCTCGCTGGCCTGCTCAAGGACCTGGGCCTTTCGGCCAGCGCCGGTCAGGCCCGCCGCGACATCGACGGCGGCGGCGTCAAGATCAACGGCAAGGCTGTGGCTTCCAAGAGCTACAACATCGATCCGAGCGCCCTCAAGCTGGGCGACACCCTCTCCGTGGGCAAGCGCAAGGGCTTCAAGTTGGTCTAGTAAGTAGGTTAACCTAACATGTGCAATAGGGCCGCAGCCGGAACGATTCCGACTGCGGCCTTTTTGGCACTTGGGGATGTTCCTTTTGTGTCGGCACTTTGGGACACTCCTTGTCATTGGTACAAAGCAACCTGTCCCCATTGCGCCAAGCGGCGTGTGCCGTTAAGCGGAGGGGGTGTATTCCCGACCCATCGTTTGGGCATACAATGGCTATTGTCTTGCTGCGGTGAAGGCCTGTCCGCTCCGCAGCTGTTTTCTACGGTTAAAGGAGAATGTATGTCCGTTGAGGTCATGAGGTCTGTGATCGAGGCCGCCGAGGGCCGCGTGCCCGTCGACACGCTGTTTACCAATGCGCAGATCGTCGACGTGTATGGCCAGCGTGTGGCGCCCGGTAGCGTTGCCGTCAAGGACGGTGTGATCGTCGGCGTGCTCTACGATGGTCGCGACGATGCCGCTGGCACCTACGAGGCAACTGAAGTCGTCGACTGCCAGGGTCGCTATCTCGCTCCCGGTTTTATTGACGGGCATCTGCACATTGAGTCCTCGAACATCCGTCCCGCCGAGTATGCTCGCATGGCCGCGACGCGCGGTACTACCACCGCCATTGCCGACAGCCACGAGATTGCCAATGTTGCCGGTCTCGACGGCCTGCGCTTTATGATCGAGGATGGTCGTCGTGCGCCCATCTCCATCAAGTACATGATGCCTTCGTGCGTGCCCGCACTGCCCGACGAGCAAGCGGGCGCTGTGATTACCGCCGCTGACATGCAGGCGTTTTTTGCCGAGCATCCGGGCGATGTCTTTGGTCTGGGCGAAATGATGAACCTGCCGGGCGTCTTTATGGCCGACCCCGAGACCTGTGCCCGCATCGATGCTGCCAACCAGACGCCGTCCAAGCAGGTTGACGGCCACGCGCCGCTCGTTGCCGGTATGGACCTCAACGCCTATGCCGCAGCGGGCATTATCGCCGACCACGAGTCGACGATTCCCGAGGAGGCGCTCGACAAGCTGTCCCGCGGCATGTATGTGATGCTGCGTGAGGGCACGTGCAGCCATGACCTGGCCAATCTGTCGCCGATGCTGCTGGAGAACCCCGCGCGCGCCCGCCGCTGCTGCTTTGCGACTGACGACCGCGCCCCTTCCGATGCGCTTGCGACTGGCATGATCGACAATGCCTGCCGCGTGGCCATCGAGGCCGGCATCGACCCGGTGGTCGCCATCTCCATGGCGTCCCTTTCCACGGCTGAGGCATTTGGCCTGGACCACGGCTGTCGCGACCCGCATGAGCTCCGTGGCGCGATCGCCCCGGGCAAACGCGCCGACCTGCTGTTGCTCAATGACCTGACGTTTGCCAAGGCTCCGCATCGCGTATATGCCGCCGGTGCTCTGGTGGCGCAGGACGGCACCTTTGTGGGCGAGATCGCACCCGAGATGGCCGAGGTTGCGGCCCTTGCCGATGAGCTGCGCGCCTCCGTTAAGCTGCCGAAGCTTTCGCTCGACGTGTTTGACTATGCCTTTAAGCCGGGCGAGGCCGTGATTGACGTGGTGCCGGGTAAGGCCATCACGGGCATGGCTCGCCCCGAGAGCGCCGAGGGCCTGCGCCGCATTATGCTGATCGAGCGCCACGGCCGCGGCGTGTCACTGCAGGCCGAGGGCGCCGACGGTGATGGTCCTGCGGGCCTGGGTCTCGTTGGCAAGCACATTGGTCGCGGCTGGGTGCGCGGCTTTACCATCACGGGCGGTGCCATCGCCTCGACGATTGGCCACGATTCGCACAACGTGTGCGTGGTGGGCGACAACGCGGCCGACATGATGGCTGCCGTCGAGGCTGTTGGCCAGGGCGGCCACGTGCTGGTACGCGATGGTGAGGTCGTAGCGCGCATCCCGCTGGCGCTCGGTGGCCTGATGAGCGAGGGCACGGCCGAGGATGTCGCCGCGCAGCACGACGACTTTATGGTCAAGGCGCGCGCCATGGGCATCGAGCCGCCGCTCGACCCCATCATGGGCATCATCTTCCTGCCCCTGCCGGTGATCCCGACGCTCCGCATCCGCCCCGAGGGCATGTTCGACGTCACCACCTTCACCTACGCCGACTAGTCATCGGGGACGTTCTTAAACGACTAGTCGTTGGGGACACTCTTCCGTGTGTCGCCTGCCGCCGCGGTCGTGGGCTCTCTGGCACGCGTGAGCTATTTGCCAGGTCTATGTAACGTTTACGCCCGCGGAGTCTTATTTGAGCTCCCTTTGGGTACGTTGGAATCGGATACACGTTCGATTCCAACAAGCCCGAAGGGAGCTTTTCTATGTTTAAACTGATTGCATCCGATATGGACGGCACACTGCTTGACGAAAACGGCCAGGTGCCTCCCGAGACCTACGAACTGATTCTGGCGCTACACGAGCATGGCGTGCATTTCGCCGCATCGTCAGGTCGTCGCTACGATCGCCTGTGCGAGTTCTTTGCGCCCGTTCGCGACAAGATGGACTTTGTCGCCGCTAACGGCGCCCAAGTCTACGCCGACGGTAAGATGGTAGACCGTGAGGTGTATTCCCACCTGGCGATTCGAAGGCTCGCCCAAGCCGTCAGGACGTTTCCCAATCTGCATCTTGCGCTCTTTGACCGAACCAAGTCCTTCCTGCTCGATGACGAGTGCAAGTTCGTGCGTGAGGTCGATAAGGACCTTCCCAATGCCGAGCGTATTTGGGAGCTGCCCGATCCCAGCGTAAATATCATCAAAGCGAGTATCTTTTGCGACGACAGTGCGGTTATGGACAGTGCGTACGTGCTACAGCGCGAACTTGGTCAGCTCTTTACTTTTGCGCCTTCGGGCAACGCGTGGATCGATGCCATGCAGCCTGGTGTGTCGAAGGCCTCGGGTATCGCGCAGCTCGCGGAGCATTACGGCATTGGTCGCGACGAGGTCATGGCGTTTGGCGACTCGATGAACGATTACGAGATCATTCGCTTTGTCGGCATGGGCTGCGCGATGGAAAACGCGCGTCCTGCGCTCAAGGCCGTTGCCGATCGTGTGGTGGGGCACAACCGCGACCACGCCGTCCAGCAGGAGCTCCGTCGCGTGCTGGAGGGCCTCGCCTAGACCGGCAGTTGGGTGTTCCCATTATGTCGACAGCCGGGGACGGTCCTTGCACGAACTGCGCGAAGACTGTCCCCAACGACTAGTCGTTTAAGAACGTCCATTACAGTCGAAATTGTCAGCCCGGGACCGTCTCGGGCTACGATTGAGGCGCGCCCAGAACGGGCCGCCGACCGGGCGCCCGCGCACGGCCGAACGTCCCTGCCCCCGAGAGGGCCCGTTGGGTGCTGCCGGCGCGGGACGCGCCGCCCCCGACGGCTGATAGGAAAGTGCCGGGCAGGTGCCGCGGCTGGTAATGTGAGTGCCGAGGGGGAGGCCATCCGGTCGAACGACTACCGGAAGGATACCACCGTGAAAGCGCCATCCACCAGGCCCGCGGCCGTGCTCGGCCTGGACGTCGGCAAGTCCTCCCACTGGGCCTGCCTTATCGACCGCGACGGGGAGGTGCTGGCCAGCGCCCCCGTCCGCAACAGGGAGGCCGAGCTCGACGCGCTGTTCGCCTCCGCGCCCGCCGGCACGCTCGTCGTCGTCGACCAGTTCCGCAACATAGGGTCCCTCGCCGTGAGGCGGGCCCGCGCCGCGGGGCTCGGGGTCGCCCACCTGCCCGGGCTCGCCGCCAGCCGCGCCGCGGGCCTGTTCGCCGGCGAGGCCAAGACCGACGAGCGCGACGCGATGGTCATCGCGAAGACCGCGCTCGGCATCCCGGACGCGCTGCATTTCGCCATACGAATCGCTGGTCGACCTGTCCG
>CABQQR010000004.1:0-149212 GCA_902466395.1 uncultured Collinsella sp. | reverse complement strand
GGCCCTTGCGGCGTAGTCGCTATTTATTCAGTCCAAGTTTCGGGGCGCAGTTCACTGTCCCCTTTATGGTGGTTTTTGGGTCTGAAGCAACGCTAGTGTCGGAGTCCCAGCAGACCGCGGCCGCGATGACGGGCGTCGGCGTGCACCTGAGCGTGCGGACCGGCGGCCTTCACGGACTCGGGCAGGTGCGAGTACTTCTTCTCGAAGTTCTCCTCGAACATCACGGCCAAGTTGTGCGCCGCCTCGTCGTAGCGCGCGGTGCTCTGCCAGTACTGGCGCGGCACCAGGATGCCGTCGGGCACGCCGTGGCACGTGGTGGGAATGTCAACGTTAAAGATATCGTCATGCACGAATTCGCTGTCCTCGATGGTACCGTCGAGGGCGCGGGCCACCAGGGCGCGCGTGTAGGCAAGCTCGATGCGATGGCCCACGCCGTAGCCGCCGCCAATCCAGCCGGTGTTGACCAGGTACACACGCGTGCGGCCGTCGGCGATGCGCTCACCGAGCATCTTGGCATAGACCATGGGGTCGAGCGGCATAAACGGCTCGCCAAACAGCGAAGAGAACGTGGGCGTGGGCTCGGTGACGCCGACCTCGGTGCCGGGGATCTTGGCGGTGAAGCCCGTCACAAAGTGATACATGGCGGCATCGGCCGTCAGGCGTGAGATGGGCGGCAACACGCCAAAGGCGTCGCAGGTCAGGAACAGTACGACGCTTGGAGTGGTGCCCATGCCCTTGGTCCACGCGTTGGGAATGTGCTCCACAGGGTATGCCACGCGTGTGTTGTGCGTGATCGAGATGTCGTCGTAGTTGGGCTTGCGGTTCTCGTCGAGCACCACGTTTTCGCAGATCGCGCCAAAGCGGACAGCGTTGAAGATTTCGGGCTCGTGGAACGCGTCCAAGCCCTCGCATTTGGCGTAGCAGCCACCCTCGATGTTGAAGATGCCCATGTCGGACCAACCGTGCTCGTCGTCGCCGATCAGTAGGCGCGTGGGGTTGGCCGAAAGCGTGGTCTTGCCGGTGCCGGACAGGCCAAAGAACACGGCGGTCTCGTGCGTGACGGGATCCATGCTGGCCGAGCAGTGCATGGGCAGCACGTCGTCCTCGACGGGCAGCAGGTAGTTCATGACGCTAAAGATCGACTTTTTGATCTCACCGGAGTAGCCGGTGCCGGCGACCAGAATCACGCGTTCCTGGAAGTTGATGACCACGGCGGCGCTGGAGTTGAGCCCCTTAATGGTGGGATCGCACTGGTAGCCGGGAGCGGCGAGCACACAGAAGTCGGGCTCACCGGTGCGTGCGATTTCGCGGGCGAGCGGGCGGGCGAGCATCTGCTTAATAAAGAGTGCCTGGCTGGCACGCTCACAGGCGACGAGCAGGCGGCGCGTGTGGTTGCGGTCGGCGCCCGCCATGCCGCGGGTAACGAACACATCGCGCTCGTTGAGGTAGTCGACGATGCCGGCCTTGATGGTCTCATAGCTCTCGACGGACAGCGAGCGGTTGACCGCGCCCCAGGCGATCTTGTCGTGCACGTCGGGCGTGTCGACGATAAAGCGGTCGTTGGGCGAGCGTCCGGTACGCTCCCCCGTCTCGATCACCAGTGCGCCGTTGGAGGCCATGCGGCCTTCGTTGCGGCGGATGGCGTGCTCGACGAGTTCTGCTGCCGGCAGGTCAACCAGCAGGCGGGGCTGGTTCTCGGCGGGATCTTCGACCAGCGTAATGCCAAAGTTGGACAGAACTTCTGCAGGGGTAACACCTGGCATGGGGCCTCCTTTAAAAACGCGACACGTGGACGCGGCGCGCACTTTACTCACGTAAAGCCCGTTGTACCCGATATGCAAAAACGTTTTTGCGGCAACGGCGAAGCGCCCGCCCAACGGTCAAAAATCGCACGCAAGCGGCCTAGTCGTTAGGGACACTCTTGAACAGGCAACAACCAAGGAGCGACCCCGGATGCCGGCACTTAGGGACGTTCCCAAAGTGCCGGCACATAAGGAACGTCCCCAAATGCCGTCTACTGAATGGCGCCGCCGAAATTATCGAACAACCTGTTCAAAAACACGACCGAACACCGTCGCGTCTATACTAGAGTGCAGCAATAGAAAGGACTCCGCTTTGAGCATCACGCCCCTCGATAGCATTCGCCGCGCCATCGCCCGCCGCAATGGCGTCGCCGACCCCGCCGTATCGGACGGGGCGCACGGGCAGGGCGGACGCATCGAGAACGGCCTGTTCCCCGCATCGCACACCGCCGAGGAGCTCGCACGAATCCAAGAGCTAAGCCAGCGTAACGCCGGCGGTCCCGACAGCAGCCAGGCCACACGCCGTCGCCGCGAGCGCGATCGCCAGCCCGGCCCCATCCACCGCATGGTCAATGCCTGGTGGAACCGCCTGCTCGGAGCCGTCTACGGCGGCGGCTTCTCCACGCAAGAAGCCGAGTACGAAGATCACGCCACCCGTCGCGACTACCTTTGGAATACCCTGGGCACCGCCGTATGGGGCATGGCGTTTCCGTTGCTCACCATCGTGTCCACACAGCTCGTGGGCGCCGAGGAGGCTGGCAAATTCTCCATCGCCTTTGTCACCGGCACGCTCATCATGATCGCGTGCAACTACGGCGTGCGCAATTTCCAGGTCTCGGACATCGACGAAAAGACGTCCTTTGCCTCTTACCAGCTCAACCGCTGGATCTGCGGAGCGCTCGCGCTGGCATGCGGCCTGGTATACAGCAGCGCCCGCGGCTACGATGCGCAGATGGCCACAATCGGCCTGGGCGTCTACCTGTATAAGGTGATCGACGGCATTGCCGACGTGTACGAGGGCCGCCTGCAGCAGGCCGACAAACTCTACCTGGCCGGCATGAGCCAAACGCTACGATCCGTCGGCGTCATCGCGGTCTTTAGCGTGGTACTGTTCCTCACGCGCAGCATGCCCATCGCCGCCATGGCCATGGGTGTTACCGCGATCGCCTCGCTCGTTCTGGTCACCGCGCCGCTCGCCCTGCTCGAAACCGAAAAATCGCGCCGCGTGAGCCTGCGCGAGGTCGGTCACCTGTTTATCCAGTGCGCCCCGCTTTTTGGCGCGCTGTTCCTGTTCAACCTTATCGAGAGCATGCCCAAGTTCGTGATGGAAGGCACGCTGGCCTACAAGTATCAGCTGTACTTTAATGCCCTGTTCTTTCCGGCGCAGGCTATTTTGTTGAGCATTGGATTTATCTATAAACCGCAGCTCCTGCGTTTGTCGAGCATTTGGGCTAATCCTCGCAAGCGTCGTCGCTTTGACCTGATTATTGTTGCCGTTATGGCACTGATCGTGGTCATCACCAGCGTGTGCGCCGCATTTATGGCAGGTCCCGGTATTCCCCTCATGAGCTTCATGTACGGCCTCAATTTCGAGCGCTACCGCACGCTGGCACTGCTGATGGTTGTCGCCGGCGGCGTCACCGCGGCCATCGACTTTCTCTACGCCATCATCACGGTGCTGCGCCATGCCGGCGACGTCACCAAAATCTACCTGATCTGCTTCGCCGTAAGCGTAGTGCTGCCGGTGATCCTGATCAACCTGCTGGGTCTGATGGGCGCCGTGGTGAGCTACCTAGCCATCATGGCCCTACTCCTGGTGCTGCTGATTATCGAATACGCCCACATCCGCCAACGCATCGAGCGCGACCGCAACCCGTACGGCGCCTAATTGGCGCAATGGGGGGTCTCGTTGCGGACGATTTGCGACACGCAAAACTAAGTGAGTAGACTTTTGCCGAATCCCTGACCACGCCGGCAAAACACAAGTCAGTGACCTGCGGTTTTGTTGAGGCAAATTTGCCGGCTGCTCGGCATTTCCAAAAAAGTCTACTCACTTAGCCAGCGGGCAGCCAAAAAAGAACCGTCGCAACGTCGTTTGACTCCGTTGCGACGGTTTTTCGAGCATTTTCGCACTGCCGAGGACGCAGACGTTCCTCATTTCTCGCGCTTACCGAGCAAGAAGGCGCTATTCTCCGAAAGTAGTCAAAAAAGCTCCGTCCCAAATTAGCTACCCTTTGCACCGATTATTCGCCTGGGTTGATATTCGCGTAGAACTCCGCGCCATCATCCAGGCGCAGGATCCCGACGCGGCCGAACTCGGAGCCGGTGGCGGCGGCGCAGTCGATATCGATACGATCGGGCACGCCGGCGGTATCCTCGCCACCCAGGCGCACAATCTGCCCGCGGCCCGACTCCTCATCAAGCCCCGCCAGGCCGCCAACCTCGCAATAGCGCCCAAGCGACACCGTGGGCGTGTGGCCGCTCACCACGACCGGACCCTCGCCCTCGGCAGAAAGCAGTCCCGTCGGCGCATCCCAATAGCCGTGACGAATCCACAGCAGGTCATCGGACGACTGCACCGCGAGCATCTGCTGCAGCAGCTCGCGATCGGCACCCACCGCTCCGACGCCATCGGCACAATCGACGCCATGCTCAAGTAAAAACGCGCGCGCCGCCTTCATCTCGATTCCAGCATGTACCAGCAGATACGGGCGCTCCTCGGTCTCGGCCACCGCGTAGAGCGGCAGCGCGGCCATCCATCGCACGAGCTCCTCGTATGCCTCAAATTCCATGTCGTTGAGCTGCTCGCGCGTCGTCCAGCCACCGTTGATATCCCAGGTCTCGGCATCGAGCGGATCCTGGCCAATGATGGCATCGAGCATGATCTGCTCGTGATTGCCCTTGAGAACGCGGGCGTTAGGCAGCGAGCGCACGAGCTTAATAACGCCGACCGGATCGGGCCCGCGATCGATCATGTCGCCCAGCACGTACAGCGTGTCGTCGGACGTCAACGAGATCTTAGACAGGGCCTCGTCAAGCGCATGCACGTGTCCGTGAGCATCAGATGTCACATAGATCGCCATGGAACGCCTTTCCCTACCTTGCGACCGAAGCCCGGAACCGCAACTAAAACTTCAAGTTGAACTTAAACGTTACCCATTGTACTCCGTTGCAATAAAGCTGGAAAGGGTTTCCGAGCAGAGGCAAAGACGGCAGCCGTCTATGACGATATCGCGCACGCCCGCAATCTAACCCCATAAACCCACCATCTTTGGGTACAAATAACCGCAGGCAACTGACCGTGCCACGCCAACCACCCAGGAGCGGACACCATCCATGAACCAGATCCTTCTCTTTATCGGCCTCGTCATTATTCTGTGTCTGACCATCAAACCCGTCGGCAAAAAGCTCCCCTTCCCCACCCTGCTCATCTTTATCGCACTCGGCATGCTGCTGGGCGTCAACGGTCCGGCGCACATCGACTTTAGCGACTATGCGCTCACCGAAACCGTCTGCAGCACGGCGCTGCTGTTCATCATGTTCTACGGCGGCTTTAACACCAATATCGACCGTGCCAAACCCGTTGCCGTGCCCGCGGTACTGCTGAGCACGCTCGGCGTCGTCATCACTGCCGGCATTACGGGTGCGTTTGCGCACTTCGTGCTGGGTTTTGACTGGATTGGTGGCCTGCTGTTGGGATCGGTCGTGGCATCCACCGACGCGGCCAGCGTCTTTAGCGTGCTGCGCGAGCACAGCCTGTCGCTGAGGGGCGGCACCGACTCGCTGCTCGAGGTCGAATCGGGCTCCAACGACCCCGTCGCTTACATGCTCACCGCCGTGCTCGCCACACTCGCGGCCGGCGGCGACATTAACATCCCCGTGCTGCTGGCCAAGCAGATCATCCTAGGCGTGGGGTTGGGTCTTGCCATCGGCTGGGCATCCAGCCGCCTGATAGAGCGCGCACGCGCAACGGCCGAGGGCGCGCAGACCATCTTCTTGTTCGCGGTGGCCATCGTGGCCTACGCGCTGCCGAGTTACCTGGGCGGCAATGGCTTTTTGGCCGTGTACCTGGCCGGTATTGTGCTGGGAGCCAGCGACATCACCGGCAAGGTCGAGATGGCGCACTTCTTTGACACCCTTACCGAGATGGCCGAGATGACGATCTTCTTCTTGCTCGGCCTGCTCGTCACGCCCGCGCGCCTGCCGCAAATGCTGCTACCCGGCCTGGCGCTCATGGCGTTTATGCTCTTTGCGAGCCGCCCCATCGCCGTCGGTCTGCTGCTGGCGCCCTTTAAGACGAGCCCTCGCCAGGTTGCGCTCGTAAGCTGGGCGGGCTTGCGCGGCGCGGCTTCGGTCGTCTTTAGCCTCTTTGCTGTGGTGGCCGGCGTTCCCGGCGGACACGACCTATTTGACCTGGTGTTTGTGATTGCCGTATCGAGCATTGTGGTGCAGGGTTCGCTACTGCCGGCGGTGGCGAAGAAACTCGATATGATCGATGCGGCCGGCGACGTGCGCCGCACCTTTAACGACTACCGCGACGAGGACGGCATGTCGTTTGTAAAGCTCAAGGTGGGCGCTGGCCATCCGTTTGCCGGGCGCTCGCTCGCCGATATTGGCAGCGCGACGGACATGCTCGTGGTCTTGGTGCTGCGCGACGGGGCGCACCCGGTACTGCCCAACGGCGATACCGTCATCGAGGAAGGCGACCTTCTGGTGATGGCAGCCCCAACGTTCGAAGAGCGTGCCGAGGTTACGCTGCGCGAGGTCACCGTGACGCCCCACGGTCGCCTGGCCGGTCAGCGCCTGCGCGACGTGCCGCAGGGCAAGCACCCGTTTATCGTGGTGATGCTCAAGCGCGAAGGCCAAACGATCATCCCCGACGGCGACACCCTCATATACGCCGGCGACGAAGCCGTCATCGCCACGCTCGCGTCGTAGCGGCCAGGGACAGCCGTCCCGAATTGGCTACATTTGAGCATAAATCGCCCCGACAGGGGTCTCGTTGCGGACAATTAGTGTCTCTCAAAACTAAGTGAGTAGACTTTTGTCGAATCGCCGACCACGTCACCAAAGCACAAGTCTGTGACCTGCGGGTTTGTTGAAGCAAATTAGTCGTGCGCTCAGGATTTCCAAAAAAGCCTACTCACTTAGTCTGCGGGCAGTCAAAATAGAGCAATTGCAAGGTCGTTAGACTCCATTGCGACGGCTTATCGCGTATTTTCGCGCAGTCGCGGATGCAGACGCGCCGTCCCATATTAGCTACCTCCGCCCCTTAGTCATCATCGACGGCAAAGTCGCGGAGGTCGAGGCCTTCGCGTTCGGCTCGGGCTAGGAGCTCTTGGGGCGACTCGTCCTCGATATCCACTACGTCGAGCATAGCGGCCGGAAAGCCCACGCCCGCCGCACTCCCCGCGCGGTCGAGCAGGCTCTCGCGCAGCTGATCTACATCGACTTCGATTTTCATGGTGAAACCTCCCGCCAAACCAGGCCCTTACTCGTCAGCGCCGAGCGCATCCACGGCAGCGACAAAAGCCTCAACCTGTTTGTCGTCCATCTGCGTAGCCAAACGGCCCACGGGTTCATCGTAGGCGAACTGTACCTTATCGATAAAGCAATCCCAAGCACGCACGTCCACGCGCACGGCGGCCTCGCAATACTGGCTGAGCTTTTTGAGTCCATACCAAAACGCATTCACATGGCGCGCAGGATCCTCGTCCAGCACACCATCGTAGCGCCGTCCGTTAAACTCACGCATGCGCGCCACGGCAACCTCGAGCGAGTCGCCGCCGTCGACCGAAGCCTCGTCCACAAGCTCGGGAATCGCAACTTCGCGCCGAACATTGTGCCTGGCAGCACCGTCATACTCGCCCACCAACACGTCTTCGTCAAACCGATCATCGTAGTCGAAATAGCTACTGCCGCGGCAAATCCCATGCGGCGAACCGGCACCAAAGGCACAGAACAACCCGCCGTCGGTAACAACGCGCCTATAGGCCTCAAACGACTTCTTAACCT
Organism: uncultured Collinsella sp.; assembly: GCA_902466395.1. GTDB lineage: Bacteria > Actinomycetota > Coriobacteriia > Coriobacteriales > Coriobacteriaceae > Collinsella. The sequence goes on along the minus strand of CABQQR010000004.1, from coordinate 141,395 downwards.
GAGCGAGCAACTCGGCAAGCTCCCCGGCATCGCACCCCGTCTCGCACGTAATGCAAACAAGCCCCGGCAACGATACCGGCTCCACCGTGCTCCCTGCAACGCGGGCAGCGCGTTCGGCCCGATACGCTTGGGCTGCCAAGCGCGCTCGCTGCGCAGCACCGCGCACATTAGTAAGCTCGCGCTCCAGCGCCACATCGCCAGCCACATCGCTCGCAAACGCGTCAGCACCCTGCGGCCCGGTCGCACTCAGCTCGGACTCAAACGTCGCCGTAATCATGCCGGCAAGGTCCGTTGTATCGGCGGTGCAACGCAGCTGCTCCAGCTGCGTGCATAGCAGATCGGCATCCAAGGGTGCGGCATCCACAACGCGCGCGTCACTCAGACGCGCCGCGCCCTGCAACACCAAAGCCCCCGCAGCATCGTATGCCGCACGAACCCTGTCTGCCGTATTGGCACGCAGCTTTACCTCGATAAACGCAAGCGTCTGCTCCAAGCGGGCCAACAGTTCGGCCTTGTCCTCCATACGCAAAAAGGCAGCATAGCGGCGCTCCATCTGCAGCGGGCCCACAACACCCGCCTGCTTGCGAGCGCGCGCAAGGGCCGCGCCCTCGACACGGCGAACATACCCGTCAACAGCCTGCACGGCAGAGTCGCGCGCAGCGTGCTCGGCAGCCTCGACGCCCCTAAGCACACCCAGCAGCTCGCGGGAGCGCGCCTTGCGCACCAACTCCCCACGATCGTACTGCTCAAGCGCCGTCTGACGCTTGGCCACCGATTCAAAGCCAAACAGCTCGTCGAGCAGCTCGCCAACAGAACGCTCGCCCGCCATGGCAAGGCCTCCTTACCCGAACACGCCAATACGCTCGCGGGCCCACGCGCACGCAAGCCCGCTCGCCCGCACTTCTACAGATCCAGCGCCTTCTTTGCGGCGTCGACCGGGTCGCCATCCATGTAGAACACCGGGCTCAACCCCGAAATAATCTCGGACGAAACACTCTGTAGGCCCGCGATGGCGCTCAGCGGCAAAATCACGCGCTTAGCACCAGCGTTTTTGGCCACGCGCATAATGTCCTCGAGCCCACGGATCTCGTCCATAGAACCCGACATGCGCAAGATTCCAGGAATCGCCAGCGCGGGCATCACCGGGCGGTTGCAGGCCGCGGAGCACAGGCCCACAAACTCGGCGAGCGAAACTTCTTCGGACAGGCCCTTGCTCTGCAAGTCGTTGTAGAACAGCAGGTAGTCCTTGGAGCCAATGTGCATGCCCGGCGCCACGCGGTTCGCCAGGTTCACAAAGTTGTCGAACGCGGCCTCCAGCGTATCGCGCACCGGCTTGTTAAAGGCCACGCCCTCGTGCTTAAACTTGCACTCGCCGGCAACGGCCTTGTTCTCCAGCTTGTACACGGCGACCTCGCCGCCCTGCGATCTGCCCACGCCAAACACGTGACCGGACAGCAGCGGCCCGTCGGGAATCAGCGTGTCCTCGCTCTGCTCGGGCACGCGCACCACATGCACGTCCTGCGGGTTGTCGGCATCCATATAGCCCAGGTTGACGTCGATAAACTCGACGCCCGCCATAATCTTGAGCTGCTCCTTTACGCGGCGACGGCCCTCGATGGCATAGTCCAGCAGCCAGCGCACGTCGTCCTTGTCCATGGCCTCGTCGGGGAACAGCAGCTTGGCCAGGCCGCCAAAGGTCTTGCGCACGGCGATCTCGTCGCGCTTGTTAAAGTCGCTGTTAAAGCGGAAATACCGGTCGATATGGTGCGTAAAGTCCTTGCGGCGCATCTCCTTGCAAAACTCCGACAGGCAGTCGGTGATCAGGCCGTAATGCCCGGTCAGCAGACTCGAGCGCATCTTGGGAATCTCCCAGCCCGGCAGGTAATAATGGATACGGTCGAAAAAAGCCGAATCGTTGTTAAACTCCGGCGGGAACGGATCAAACAGGTGCGTGGTCTTAAGGACGTTTTGCACAGTGTCGTTGATGTTGCCCTCAAAGACCATGGAGGCATCGGCGTTGATCTGGTCGCGGCCGCGCGCGTAGCTGCCGCTCGCCATATAGTCCTTCATGATCTGCACGGCATTGGTGTCCTTAAAGCGCATGCCGGCGACCTCGTCGAACGTCACGCAGTCCCAGTGACCCACCAAGCCCACACGGTCGGCGCGCATGGAGTTCATGCGGCCGAACAGGTTGGCCGTAGTGGTCTGGCCGCCCGAAAGCAAGATGGCGTAAGGCGAGACCTCTTTGTAGATATGGCTCTTGCCGGTGCCGCGGGGACCCAGCTCGCACAGATTGTAGTTGCGCTCGATCAGCGGCACCATGCGCTCGATAAAGTGCAGGCGCTCCTTCTCGGAAAGCTCGCTGGGCTCATAGCCAGCCGAGCGCAGCAGCATGTTGAGCCACTCGTCGCGCGTAAAGTACTGGCGCTCGTCGACCATGGCATCCAGGTCTAGATTGGGCATCTGGATGGGCGTGAGCGACGCCACACTAAACGGAGAGTCCTCGGGTCCGCGCTTTTTGCGCTTGGCCTTGGAGCGGCGCGGCGCATCGTCGCCAAAGACCTCCATGCCAAACTCGTCTTCCTCATCCAAGGGGTGACGATACTCGATGCTCATAATGCACCAAATGCCGCCTTGCAGAATCTTGGAATAGTCGCGCACGTACTCGGCCGGCATCACAAACGGCTCGATGGTCAGATTGGCAAACGACGCCACGTAAATGTCTTTGTACTCGTCGAGCTTGGCCGTCACCTTATCGATGATGGTAAAGCGGCCCAGTTCGCGGATCTTGGACTTAATGCGCTCGGACTCGTCGGGACGCACGTAGTTATCGGTGAGGATCCTGCGGATGCGCTCCAAACCCTCTGCCACGGCATCCTCGTCGTCAGTTGAGCAGTACATGCCTAGCAGGTACTCCAGCACAAAGGTGGGCACGTTGGCGCCGCGCTTCATAAGGGCCGTCAGGTCCTTGCGCACGATCTTGCCAGCAAAGTGCTCGAGCAGTTTGCCGTCCAGCCCATCCATGTCGTAGCCGTCGCCCTCGGGGTCCTCGGCCACGGCCTGGTCATAGCCATCGGTCGAGGATTCACCCTCGGCGGGCGCGGCAGCTTCAACGGGCGCGGCAGTCTCAGCCTCCGCAGCAGGCACGGCCACCCCTGTAGGCACCGCAGCCTGCTCGGGCACATCCGCATCAATCGAGGGGACTTCCCACAGATCGTCGTCATGGCTATCAAACATAGGGCACACTCCTAAAAACCAAAATCAGCAACGGGGGCAAATGAAACAGCGATGGTGTACGTCTCGCGCCAAACGATCTTGCCCGTCTCGCGCTCGCGGCAGACCAGATAGTACGGACCCTTGGCCGAGAATCCATCCGCTGCATGCAACGCAAACTTGGCATGCACCACGCGCTCCTGCGAGTTAACAGAAGTCTTGTTGGCATGCGCCTTGACCGTATCGCTCACCTCGTTGCCACTTGCATCGGTAAACACCAACTCGTACTCGCACGGCAAGACCTTACCTTGGGCAGGTTCTTCCTGGATCAAATTGACCGAAAAGAGCGAGTTGGTCACTCGGCGTCCCTCACTAAGTACGCGCAGCGTCGCCGCACGCGCATCGACAAAGTCCTTGGAACCCGAGCGCGCACGCCAAAATCCGATAACGGGCACGCAAAGCTCCTGCAGGCTCATACCGCCGTGTACGTAGTTGTTAGTACCGCCGGGTCGTTTGAAGTGCACGTTCTCACGCGGGGCAAACCCCTCAAAGCCGGCACCCAAACGCCCCATGTCAACATCAGCAAACACCCCGCGCGCCTCGTCCGAAAGCTTGGCCACGGCCTCGTTGGGCACCACCAGATGACGTTTGCCGTGCATGACGGGAGCGTCAAGGAAGGGAAGGTCTGGCTTGCCGAGCATCTGGCACTCGTTAAGTTCCCGACGCGTGTAGATAAAGCCATGATCCGCCGTTATAACAACACGCGCGCCCGGAGCGTCGGTGCACACGCGTCGCGCCAATGCGGCAAGTTCCTCCACGGCGTCCGCGCAGGCATCGAAAACGTCATCCTGCGTAGCGGCCTTCTCGCCCGTGGCATCGATCTTGTTGTGGTAGAGATAAACGAGCTCGGAGTCTTTGAGCAGCGCTTTACGCTCGGTTCCCGCCATGTTGAGGAATGCGCTCGAGCGCAAAGCGCGGGCCGTGGGCTCAACGTGGGCAAGTACGGCCTCGCGCTGCGGAGTCGTCGCAGTGGGCATGCCGTCAGCCAGCACAAACGAGCCATCCGCTGCAAGCTTAAGCGCTTGGTGTGGCAGCAGCGCGGGCATACCAACCTCGGTAATGGAGGGAAAGACCGCCTGCATGCTAGAGACCTTGACATTACCGCCACGCTCGCGCTCGAGCAGCGCCGCGACGTCGCGGGCCACCTCATAGCGCAGCGCGTCGCTCACGATAACGACCTTCGTTTTGGCAGAGCCCACAAAGGCGGGCAGCACGTGCCAGTAGAACTCATCCTGTCGTTCGGGCCCCTCGATGTAGCCGCAATCGGCCCACTCCCCTTGCGCAGCCGATGCCCAGCATGCATTGGCATCGGCCAAGAACCAGTTACTGTAGAGATTCTCCGCCCAGTCCACTACGGCTCGGGCAGGTTCCTCGAGCACATCGCACTCGACGGAGCGTGCCCGCAAATACGCGGTGCACATATGGCGATAGGCAGCGTCCATGACATACCAATCGGACGTGTAGGCATCCCACACCTGCTGGGGCTGCGCCAGATGGAACCCGCCCGCGTGCACCTGCCTAAACGCGCACATATCGGCCACGGCGACAAGCAGGTCAAAGTAGCTCTCGACACGGCGGTACCAGCTCAGGTCGCAGCGACGCGCCGCAAAGGTGCGCGCGTCCTCAACACGGTCCGCGCCCTGAGCAAACGAGCAGAACAGCTGCGAAAGCACGGCCTCGTTGACGCACGGGAACACATCAAGCGAGGCCAGCACATCGATCGGCAAGGCCTCAAACCGTGCAAAGAGCCCGCGAGCATCCTCTACCAAACGGCAGATCTCAAATAGGTCCTCGCTCGAAGCCTGAGCATCGGCAACCTGGTCCCACGTACGCACTGCCTCAAGACAATAGGGACCATAGGCAGGAGCCACAAAACGCTCGAGTCCCTTGAGCGCTCCCTCGGGAATCGCTGTGGATGCCGCCGTAAGGAACACGTGGGATGCCAGTGCAAGCAGCGAATCACGCTCATACAGCGGCCCCTCAAACCCATAGCAACGCACAATGAAGGCAGAGAGAACATCGCGCGCACAGTACTTGTCCGCCAACTCGGCCAGTGCCTCGGGCCCCTCGTGCAGCAGCATGGTCATACAGCCGCGCAGTACAAACGCGGGCCGCGCGTCGCCAGGCTCTTTACCGCCAAAAATCACCGTAAGGATGCCAAGTTCGATATCGGATGCGCCCGAGGCATGCGGAACACACGCGGCAAACTTAGCGCAGCGGGTCTTGGCATCATAGAACGTCTTGTGCTCGCACAGACTCTCGCGCACGGCGTCAATATTCTCGATACCCAGCTGATCGGCCAAAAGTGAAAGATAGTCAGCCTGGAACTGATCGGCATACAGCTCAACATCGGCAAGCCAATCGCCCTCAAGCCTGCCGCGCGGGCAACGGCGATACAACAAGATATCGCTCGCAAGGTCATCGCGGTTGATAAGCTTCTTGACGGCAAACATGCGGCCCTCGCAGGCCTCAATAAATCGCACCGGGCGTTCAAAGTCACCTTGAACAGGCATAACGCCGTCATCGGTCCCCGCGCCATCGAATCCCTCGGCGGCCAATCGCTCAAACTCAGGGGCAAACTCGCCGTCCGCATCGTGCCAAACCACCACACGGCGGGGCATACATGCGAGCAACGGTTGCAAAAACCGCAGTTTGAGCTGTTCTTCTACATCGATCTTGGGCATGAATATCCTTACCGTATCTGCAGTTACTTGATCTTTGCCAGCACATCCTGAAACTTGGCGTAGTTGACCTTGACGCCGTCATCCAGGTCGATCTTAATCATCTGGTCTGCCAAGTGATGCAGCTTCTCCTCGTAGCCAATGGTCTCTTTGAGCTGGTCGTTGAGCTTTTTGACGCGCTTATCCAAGCGCACGCGCTCGCCGCGCTCGGCACTGGCAAGGGCATCGTTGGCATAGCCGATCTGCGAGCGATAGCGCTCCTGCTGCTCATGCACATAGTCGGTGCGGATGCGAGCCAACAGGTCGGGCTGATAGCGATGCATGTAAACAAGGCACTTGAAGCCGTTCTTTTTTCCACTGTCGAACAGCCAGTAGATGGGACGCTTCTTATAGGTCTGGCAGTGGTCCTTAAAGAAGTCCTTCAAAAAGTAGGCGCGGATTACCTCCCGCGAGGTACCCTTGCCGCCGATCGCCTCGGCAATAAAGGCCAGGTTCTGCTCGAGCGTCTCCTCGCCGTACACGGTGCGCACAAAGTCGATAAAGTAACGCACGATGTCGTCGTCAAAGTACTCGTCATCGGTAATGGGCAGCACGTTGTCGCTATCGGGCATAAAGGTCACGTGATCGGGATCGGGCATCTTGGCCAAATAGTCGTCGACCGTGGCGCCTTGATCGGCCAGAACCAGCCCGTCCACATCCAGCGAATAGCGGCCAAACATGCAGCCGACGGCATAGCTTATGAGCGAGGTGACCTCGTCGCGCTTGGTACGCACGTATTTGTTGCCCTTATAGCTCTCGGGAATCTCATCTGCGGTATCGAAGATGCGCGCCACCGAAACGTACTTGTCCTCGACCTCGATGGGTACCTCGCCCTCCATGTTGTAGATCTTGGCAAAGATTCGGTTGAGCTCTTCCTCGTTAGCGCGAAGCTGCTCAAAGCGAGCATTGACCTCGGCCTTGCGAGCCTCATATTTATCTTGAAGTAAAGTGGCCATGGTAGGCCATCCTTTCGTTGCTGTTGGAAACCACTGCGAAAAAATGGATTGCAGTATCCAAAAAAACCGCTAAAACGCTCTCCCCGCTGTACAGGAAGCTTGAGGAACTAAGGCGATGCAATTTCGCACCTATTCTAACTACTAGCTTTTATCTCTATATCTCTTGTCTCTTAGCGAGAGCAGATTCACCCATGCATCAAGCGTATCCTCTTTCAGTAGCATTCTTGCCGTGACGTTTCCTTTACCGTTTGCGTCCTGTAAAGCCCACCACACTGATCCATCGGGCTTAACAACTCGCAAATATTGACCATGAGCGAGAGCATTCCTCAGATGTCTAAAAACGGCGTCAAGTCTTCTAAATGAACTTTTATTCTGTTTTCTCCTGCCTGTTTTGGTCTTCGCACCCGGCTTGAATTCTGAAAGCCCAGCAATCCTTTTGTTAAGACAAGCCGCTGTTGATAAGCAAATGAGGGCAAACTCGTAATCTCGTTTAATAAAATCAGATGAATCGCTACCTGCTTCGTGGGCCGCTTTTGCAAGGTCATTAGGGGTATATGCCCATCTTGTTTTAACGGCACTGTCGAAACACATCTGTTCAAGAAACGCATTTGCCTGAACAGTAGTATAAATATTCAAATCAGTAATAAACCCATTGGTCTGCCTCGTAGCATCAATAGCTTCTGATTCGGATACAAATCTTTGCAAATATATGCGTAGTTTTTTCTTAGAGACATCGTCCTTATACGATTCATGAACCTGTTTTATCCACGACACATCATTCTTAAGAGGTGGATGTGCGCATTTATTATTGTTAGCCTTTTTCTTCTGCGACATGTGGACTCCTAAACGAGAGGATGACGCTTGAAATCCCAGGAGGTTTCAAACGAGTCCCAGTCGGTTTTTGATAATCCTCTGCTTTCCTTAAATAACCCGTCTACGAGATTGAAGCAACTCAGTAGGACGGGAAATTTATCCACATCACCAGCGTTAACGTTCAGAGTTGGAGCGATTAACGAAAAATACTCTTTAGAAACGCTGGAGTTAAGCAGCGACAACATATAACCGATTTTATCCTCAGGAACAAAAAGGCACATGCCGGCATGCTCTGAAAGACAATTGGACGCATACCTAAACGAAGGGATGGACGAAGTAATCGCCGACCATGAAATGGCGGGCTTGAATTTCAGTTCATCCGAATAATCTTGCGCATGGTTTCCTTCACGCGAGGCCGACTCAAACACACTGTGACCGTTATTTGACCAATCAATTACAGAGTCAAGATTACCGAACCATTTACGATAAGAGCCTCCCTTTGTGCAGGGGTGCCATTTTCTGCCACTAAATAAATCGGATACAGATGATGACGAAAAACCGATAGTCCCAACGGCGCACTCCCACCAAAGCCTAATGAACTTATCATTTTTACCAGTGATAATTCCTTTAGACGTTCTTCCGAACGAAGATAGTTTAACGCCATCAGCCATCGCAGAGAGTAGTCCGTCGCTTGCCCAGTAGGCGATGGGGATGCCGGGAATCTGCTTGAAGGTGCCGGCGTCGCGGCGGTAGAACCAGCCGCAATCGGGGTTTTGGATGGCCTCGACCAGTTTGAGCCTCTTGGCCTCAGAGCCGTTGATATCAACAAGGCGCACATAGGCGCCCTCGGCGTCCGAATGCTGGTTGTAGATCACGTCAGCTGTAACGTTGACGACCTCGCCGCCGATAGCATCAAACGCGCGAGGTCCCAGATGGGCCATGGAAACGATTGTCTTGTTGTCGATAACCTTGGCGCGCATCCTCTCAAAGCTGCCCAGGAACATCCAACTCTGCATGGTAACCATTGCGGCGTAGCCCTTATCCTCGACAAGGTTAAAACCGCGCTCGATAAAGCACGTGCAGAGGTCGCTCTTCACGTCGGGGTAGTTCTTCTTGATCCACTTGCTCATGAATGGATTAAAGCTGCTGCTGCCCATATACGGAGGATTCGCAACGGTGCAGGTAAAACGATGGGACAGCTTCTCGCAGATGGCGGCAGCGCTTTCGAGCTTAGTTTTGGCCGTAGCGGCAAAAAGGTCATCGGAACAACTCGCGGCGGCAGCCTTGAGCTCGTCGATCTCGTCCTCTGAAGGATTGAGCAGCGAACCGATCTCGCCCAAATGACTCAGCTCCTCGGCGAGCTTCTTGTTACCCGGCAGCTCGTCCTCCCCTAGCGGGATGCTCGAGAGCACGGTAACGTCGGCGCGAACGCCACGCCTAAAGAAGCGACGGTCGTGCTCGCGGGCGCACATGGCAAGCGCCAGCTCCGCGATCTGTGCCGCGCGGGAATCGATTTCCATGCCTGCAAGGTTTTTAGTAAGAATGAGCTCGGGAATCTCGCGCTCACGATAGCCGCGCTCCTCGTACATGGCAAAAAGCAGCTCAAACGCATAGACCAAGATATGGCCCGAGCCGCACGCCGGGTCGCAGAGCGTGATCTCCTCGGGGCTCGAGATGTAGATGAAGTCCTCGTGCTCCTCGTCGGGCTCGATGTAGTACTCCATGCGCTCGCGCAGCGAACTCCCCGGATTGTTGAGCATCCACAGACGGCCGAGCGAGTTCTCGACCATATAGCGCACGATCCACTCGGGGGTGAAGAGCTGCGTGGCGGGCGCGATGTCCGCCGCCGCTGCCTTGCGCTTGGACTTGAAGAACTCGTCTTTGACGTCAGCGTTGTAGTACTGATACATCCAGCCCAGAACGGTCACGCCCTTGCGCCAGTCCTCGTCAGCGAGAATGGTGTTGAGTTTGCCCACCACGCCGTCGGACATCATGAGGCCCTGGGGCAACAGCAGCTCCATGGCTCCGCCCACGCGCTCAAAGACACCCGGCAGGCAATCGGCAAGCTCCTCGCACTGAGCAACAAACAGATAGCGCCACAGCGGTTCATCCAAGCCCGCCATCTTGAGCTCGGCTATGCGATCGGTATCGGCCGTCGCTATCTCTACGTCCAGTGCGTTCTCCACGGCCTCGCTGCCATGGCTGCCGTCCGCACGACTTAGCATGCGCATGCGGCTGGGAAGCCATCCGCGTGCATCCATGAAGCGAATGGCCACGATGCGGTTGAACCAGGTGTAGGCCGCACGGTCGCGCAGCGCCTCGTGACCCACCTCTGCCTGCATGCGCAGCAGTTCGTCGCGTTGCTCAATCTCAGCCGGACTTAGGGGCAGGCCGCTAACGGTCTCGGACCCAACGGGCGCGGGTGCAGGTTCGGTGATGCCGTAGCGCACCATCTGCGCCTCCACGCCTTTGATGAGCTCCGTACGGGCCCAGGTGCAGAAGCTCTTAAGAGCAGAATCGTTCATGGTTGATGAGCCTTTCTAAACGCCATAAGCCACCGGTGCGCGCTTTGGCACCGGTGGCTCCGCGGGTTAGTTGATACGGATCTCGTCGTTTGCAGCGAGCGCCTGCATAAGGCGGGAGCGCAAGTCGTCCACGTAGCGCTCCACATCCTCTGCGGACAAGAGACGACTCGGCTTGGCCAGATCGGCGCGGCGCACAGTCTTGATCTTGCGCTGGGGCTTGGGCGCGGGCACGGGAGCAGACGATGCGGCGCCCTTGTTGGAGACCTTCTTGACCACCTCACCCGTACTCATGACCTCGGTGGTGCGGCGCTCGTTGTCCATACGCACGCGGGCCTCATCCACAGCGTCGTACATCTCGTTGGCCGCCGCACTGAGCCAGTCGCCCCAGTTAGTTGCAACAACGCTCAGTTCGTTGAGACTTTGAGCGCTGTGGGCACGGTTTTTGAACGACTCGTATTTGGTGCCGGCGTCTGCTATGGCATCCTTGGCCTGATTGACAAAGCCCTTTTGACTCTCGGCCTGCGCCCGCAGGTCTTGCAGATCGCTCTCGATGCGACACAAAAACTCATTGCGGCGGATGCCCAGCAGCTTTTTCATGTCATCCTCGACGGGATCCATAAGCGGCTGCAGGTCTTTAATACGGCCGTAGGGCTTGGGATCTTTGAGGATCTCACGCACCTTTGCCACGTTCTCCACCGCGCTGGGAATGTCATCGGAGGCATACTCGATACCCTCGGTGCGGTTCAAGAAATCCCTGGCGTGGTCAAACGCTGTTCGTTGATTGGACTCGACGAACTCAACCACCTTGTCAAAGTCTTCCTTAGCATCGAGCAAGCGCTCCTCATGCTTGGTGAACGTGGTCAAGAACGCCTCGGCCTCGTTCTGGTCCTTAAGGACGTCGGCCACCTCCGAGCGCATCTTCTCGCACTCGTCCTCACCGGGATACGGGTAGGCCGGCTTGATGCCCGTGTAGTAGTCGCGTGCTATGGCGAGGCACGCCTCGCGCAAGCCCTCAAGGCGCTCTTTGAGCTCGGCCACGAGCTTATCCTCGTTGGAGGGCACGGTCTTGAGATCAAACAGGTCACACATGAGTTCGCCCGCGGCGCGTAGCAACCGGTCGCTCATGCGCATGCGCAAGCGCACCTGGGCCTTATCGGCATCCTTGCGCAGGAGCGCCACCATGCGGCTGTCGTTAGCTTGAACCGTCTGACCGCCAAACAGCACCTGCGCGCGCTGCTCCACCACAAGCTGCGCCACCACATTTGCGATGTCGACCTCGCGCCAGCCAAAGGGCCTTTGCTGGTACTGGCGCTGGATATCGCCCATAGCGGTATCCAGGTGGCGCTGGTGCTGCACTTTGAGGTAGTCCTCGACCTCCTTGAGCGCACGCGTGTTACCCGCGTCCATGCCAGCGAGCCCCACTTGAACGTTGCCCGCCAGAGTGGAGCGAATATCGGAATCGCTCGTGACCGGCGCACCGATATAGTCGGCCTTATCAAAGACCACATCGCACAGCTGCGCCAGCACTTGCTCAAAAACCTGAACGGGTTTGGCCGCGCGGACCTCAACCATGCGGCCGTTGACCGCGCAACGTGCATGGAGCACGGCCTCGCTCAAAAGGGTATCGGCCTCTTTCTCGTTATAGGCCGCCTCGCGCATCTTGGACTCGACGATCTGGCGCGTACTCGGCTGAAGCTCCTGGAGATTTCGCGTCTTGGCGTACTTGCGGATCTTGGCGGCGTTGACGAGTGGAGCCCAATAATCCACCTCGTCGCTCAAGGCCACGATGGCCTTATCCACGGATTTCAATGCCAACTCGGCATCGTCCGAACGGCCCAGATCGCTGGCCATGGTCACCACGGAAAGTGCCATGCCGCCCATGTTGGATCCATGAATCGAGCCATCCACGTAGCGGTCAAAGGGGAAGTCGTTGGCCCCGCGGTTGAGTTTGCGCGCAGTGTAGATGCTTTCGAACAGGCGCTTCTTGATGTATTCAATCACCTTCGCGTTGTCGATCGGGGTGCGTGCGATCTCCTGTGCTATCTCCTGCTCCTCGTCGGTGAGGAAGCTATAGGTATCGCCCTGGCGTGCCACGTAGTTCTCGCGCTCCAAGCGGGCGAGAGATTCCTTGACGCGGTCCTTAAGGGCGCGCTTGTCCCCGTCCAGGCTATCAATCATAAGGATGGAGATGTTCTCGACCGTGGCCTTGACGTAGCCGATGTAGCGGATCAAGTACAGGAGCTTAAGCACCCGGACATCGTAGCTCTCAAGACCCTCTGCGTTTTCAGCCGCGCGCTCCGCACAGACGACGACTTGAATGATGCCGTGCTCCAAATCCTTGGAGATTGTGTCGAAGAAGCGCCAGAACGGCACGAGTGCACCAGTCTGGTCATGCTGGATGGCCTGAGCGCTCTCCTGAAACGCGCTCAGCATGGAGCGCTCGCCCGTGGACATGTGCTTGGCCTTAACACCATGCTTGCGTACCTCGGTCATCACGTCGGGCAGGAGCTTAAACTGGTAGCCCACAAACGGGTAGCTGGCCACAAAATCCTTGGAGTTGGCGTAGCCGGCAAGGTCGGAGCGCGAGCCGCCCTCAAAGGTAAAGTTGTTTTTGAGGACGGCGGCGTCTTGCTCGTAGACCTGTGCAAGCATATCGGCCGCCGGCGCGGTCTTCTCGAGCACACGGCGTTGGATGACCTCGTCCACGCTGGAGCTGGAGAGCGAAAGGCGGGTATTGAAACGGCCCTGGATCTTTGAAAAGTCGTTGCCCACGGGCAGGCTCAGGTTGTCGATGGCCTCCTGGCTCGTAACCATTACCCACACGCGGCCACCGCAGGCGGCACCCAGCTCCTCGACGATGGTCTGAAGGCTCAGCATAAGGCTTGGGTCCTGGTCGTTTGTAATAAACTGACCCACCTCGTCGACCATAAAGAGCAAACGGAAGTTGCCACCGTGGGCCGCTGCCTGAGCGTCCACGTAATCCTTGACCTTTTTGGCAAAGACATCGGGGGCCAAAACCTCGTCCTCAGAACCCTCGAGCCAGTTCCATGCGGCCTTTTCGCTCATGCCGAGCACGCTCTGCAGCACCTCGACGACGTCGTCCTCAAAGTAGCTGTAGGTGTCGCGGGCCTGGAGCCAGGACTCGCCGTTGACGCGCTCAAAGGCCTCGCGGAACTCCTGGGTCTTGCCCAGGCAATCGATGTAGTCCTCGAGCTTTGCAAGCTTGAGGTCCTCGCCGTAGAAGCCGCGCGCCTCGTAGAACATGCGCTCAAAGCCGCGAAGCAGCGCCGTGGGAGCCGTATCGCCCTGCTTCCACTGACCCGCCTTGCTATCGATGTTAAAGAGGATGGCCTGCGTGGGCACCGAGCAGGCGCGCTCCATGGCAGCCGCGACCATGGGGTCGACGATCTTGCCGTCAAAGTAGCGGATGGCGCTCTTGCCGCCGATCTGGCGATTCTCGAGCAGGTAGCTCAGCATCTTGAGGAAGTGCGATTTACCGGAACCGAAGAAACCACTGATCCACACGCCGATCTTGTCGGTGCGCGCATCGATGGCATCGCCGTAGGCCTTGAAGAACGTGGCAAAGTGCCTCTGCAACTCGCGCGTCACCACGTACTCGTCAAGCTCCTGGCGGATGGACCCATCTTTTGAATCCTGGACCTTGACCACGCCGTTGATGGAGCGGTTGATGTCTTTTGCAAAGAGGTCGCGAATGATCGTGTTGTCCATGGGTGCTCCTTTGGGTTTGGGAACGTTATGGCAAAGGGTTGTTACCGGCGGCAGGGACTTGCCTGCGGGGAGCCGTGCTTACGAGATATCGATGGCGCGGTAGTAGTTGTCGGCCGGCAGACGGTTAAAGAGCTGGAAAGAAGAGCCGTTGAAACTGCCCGGATAGGCGGCGACCACAGGCACCTCATCAAAATCCGCAAGCATGCAATGGAGAAGCGTGTGCATGCGAAAGAATGGGAAGACCTCGCCCGCGCCGGTGAGGAGAACGACGTCTCCAGGCGCGTGCGGCTCGGTCTGCTCAAGGATGTACGCGGCGACTATCTCGGGCGAGGCGAACTTGGCCACGTCCTCGAGCACGCGCTGGGTACCGCGGCGCTCCTCTTGGCGTGGGATGGCCTTAAGGACACGGCGCTTTTCGAGAATTGCCAGCACGGCGTCGTAGAGGTTCACGACCTTGAGCGTGCACGGAAGCTTGTCGGCCTCGGCATCGCGTGAAAGGGTGTCAAATAATGCACGCGCCTCAAACTCCAGCGCGGGGTCATAGCAAAAGGTGTGGAAGCCGATCTCATTGCCTATGCCCTTGTTAGCCAAAAAGTCCTCGCTGCACAGGCATTCGCGCAGAAGCTGCGCGCGGCGCTCAAATTCCTGACAGGCGTGCTGAGAGCGGACATGCGCCGCCACGACGCTCTTACGGGAATGGATGCCGATATTGGTGGTGAAATCGGTCGCCGGGGTGATAGCAGGTTCGGCGGCGCTGTTGACGGGAGCCACGCTACATCACCACCCTGCCGGTAAGGGCCGCGATAAGCGACTGCTCGCCCAGCAGAACCAAGGCTCGCTCGACATCGGAATCGAGGAAGAGTGGTGACAGACGCTCGGACTCCGGGCCCTGGCCCTCGCCGATAAGGCCGGCATGGCGGAGCGTCTGGCGGAGCGAGCCCTTAATGCGCTTGACCGTGGCCTCAGTCCAGCGGGCCGCGTCCGGATACTCCGTGGTAAAGCGTGTCATAAAGGCATTGAGGTCAACCGCCGTAAAGGCATAATCGAAGTTTTGTAGGCGCTCCCCTACCTCGACGAGCACGAGCTCGCGCACGATATCGTAGCGGCAGATCATGCTGTAGAAGATGGCCTGGTCCGCCTGCGTGGGAGTGCCGGATGCCATGAGCCTGGTTAGGGATGACACAGCCTCGACGGCGATATTGGAGTCGATGCCACGCACGGCGCATGCGGCGTCCGTGGGCACCATGGCGTCGAGGCGTCGAAGGCACACGGTTGCGCGGTTGGCGACCATGCGCTCCGTGGGATATTGAAAGAGGTTCTCGCTCTTTACGCGTACAATGACCTGCTCGTCGCTTGCGCCCTGCATACGAAGGGCAGCGACGATGCGCATCTCATGCGGGAGGAATTGCTCGCGGGTGAGCACCCCCCCCCCGAACGCTTTTTGTGGTTATATCCACAGTACACGCTCCAAGGGTGTCAAAGGCTGTCACAAGTGCGCCGCAACCCGGCAGGCAGGTGCGGCGCACATGACAATAATCATACCTGTTGGTAAAAAAGTTACCACGCCCAGCGTGTCAAATGTTGAGCAACAAAATTAAATCCGGTTAACGGTCATTTTCGCAGCTCAGAAGCTTTGACGAGGTCGCCCCAAATCACACTTGCCAGACAACCGCGCTTACGAATGCAGGCACGCACACGCCCAACGCCATCCTCCGCTATATTCAACATAGAGTTATACACATGCTTCTATGTAAGGAGCTTCATATGTCTGTCGTAAAGTCTATTTCTGATCAGACGCGCGCACTAACTACCATTCAGGAACGCGAAGATCACATTCAACGTGCCATCGCTCGTGGCTACGACGACCTCACCAACGGTCGCGTACGCCCCTGGAAACAAGCAAAGGCCGAGGCGGATCGGATACGAGCCTCGAGATAATCCCTCCCCCATGTAACCATCCTGTAAATCATAGCGGCGCAGTCGAGTTTTACCGAGATGCGGTCGCGCCTGGCGCTCCACTGTGCTAAAGTATCCCGAACGTTCAAACGACTACGAGGGGACTTAGAAGATGGCGCGTGTGCACAACTTCTCAGCAGGCCCGGCCGCACTGCCCACCAGCGTGCTCGCCGAGATCGCCGACGAGATGATGGACTACCGCGGTTGCGGCATGTCCGTGCTCGAGATGAGCCATCGATCTAGCATGTACCAGCAGATCATCGACGACTCCGAGGCAACCCTGCGTCGCCTGCTGAGCATCCCCGACAACTACCGTGTCCTGTTTTTGCAGGGCGGCGCCACGCTGCAGTTTGCGGGCATCCCCATGAACCTCATGCGCCGCGGCCGCGCCAGCTACATCGTGACCGGCAACTTTGCCAACAAGGCATACAAAGAAGCCGCCAAGTACGGCGAGGCCGTGCTGCTCGCGAGCTCCGAGGACACCAATTTCGACCGCATTCCCACCATGGCCGACGTCAACGCGCGCATTGCCGCCGAGGCCACGGGCGACGGGCTCGACTACGTCTACATCTGCCAGAACAACACCATCTTTGGCACCATGTACCACGAGCTGCCCGCTTGCGGCGACGTGCCGCTGGTCGCCGATGTCTCGAGCTGCTTTCTGTCGCAGCCGCTCGACGTTGAGCGCTACGGGCTCATCTACGCCGGCGCGCAGAAAAACGCCGGCGCCGCGGGCGTGACCGTGGTCATCGTGCGCGACGACCTTATCGCCGAAGGCCCGGCCTATGCGCAGACGCCGCAGTACATGGACCTTAAGACCCAAGCCGCCAAGGACTCCATGCTCAACACGCCCAACACCTTTGGCATCTACGTGTGCGGCAAGGTGTTCCGTTGGGTTGAGCAGACCGGCGGACTTGCCGCCATGGCCGAGCGCAACTGGGCCAAAGCCAACCTGCTCTATGACTTGCTCGAGCAAAGCGAACTGTTCCATGGCACCACGCAGGCCGACAGCCGCTCCATCGCCAACGTCACGTTCCGCACCGGCGATGCCGACCTCGACGCCGCCTTTGTCGCAGGCGCGGCCGAGCACCAGATTCAAAACGTCAAGGGTCATCGCCTCGTCGGCGGCATGCGCGCCAGCGTGTACAACGCCGTCACCATGGAGGACGTGCAGGCACTGGCCACATACATGAAGGACTTCGAAGCACAGCATAGTTTGAGTCCGCGATCTAACTAGCCCGCAACGCGCGGGCCGACCAGCCACTTCAAACCATCTGTTTACAACAAACCTGCTAAGGAGTTTTCCATGCGTAAGATTAAGACCATCGACGACATCACCAAAGACGGCAAGGTTGAGTTTGGCGAGGGCTACGAGTTTGTGGCCACCGCCGAGGAGGCCGACGCCATCCTGATGCGCTCGACCGACCTGCACGGCTACGAGCTGCCCGAGGGCATTCGCGCCATCGCCCGCTGCGGCGCCGGCGTCAACAACATTCCCGTCGAGGAATACGCCAAGAAGGGCGTCGTCGTCTTTAACTCCCCCGGTGCCAACAGCAACGCCGTCAAGGAGCTCGTCCTGGGCATGCTGGTGCTTTCGAGCCGCGGCGTCGTGCAGTCGATGAACTGGGTGCGCAACAACGCCGACGACCCCGAGATTCAGGTCGATGCCGAAAAGGCCAAGAAGGCCTTTGTGGGCCGCGAGCTCAAGGGCAAGCGCATCGGTGTCATCGGTCTGGGCAACGTGGGCTCCAAGGTCGCCAACGCCTGTGTCGACCTGGGCATGGACGTTTACGGCTACGATCCGTTCATTTCCGTCGAGCACGCGTGGGTGCTGAGCCGCGAGGTGCAGCGCGTGGGCACGCTCGAGGATCTGTGCCGCGGCTGCGACTACCTCACCGTGCACGTGCCCAGCAAGGCCGACACCATCGGTATGATCAGCACCGAGCAGATTAACCTGCTGGCGCCCGACGCCGTGCTCATCAACTACGCGCGCGAGACCATCATTGACGAGGACGCCGTCGACGCCGCCCTGCGCGAGGGCAAGCTCAGCTGGTTTAGCTGCGACTTTGCCACGCCCAAGACCGTCAAGATGCCCAATACGTTTATCACCACGCATTCGGGCGCCGGCACCGGCGAGGCCGAGGCCAACTGCGCCGACATGGCCATCAGCGAGCTCAAGGATTACCTGGAAAACGGCAACATCGCGCACAGCGTCAACTACCCCGCCTGCAGCATGGGCAAGGCGCGCGCCGCAAGCCGCATTGCCTGCCTGCATGCCAACGTGCCCAACATGATCGGCCAGATCACGGCCATTCTCGCCAAGGACAACGCCAATGTGCAGCGCATGACCAACGAGTCCGCTGGCGAGAACGCCTACACCATGTTCGACACCGATGAGCACCTGGACGGCAGCACGATCGAGGCGCTCAAGCAGATTCCGTCGATGTATCGCGTGCGCGTGATTAAGTAGCGCCGGCGCCAAACCTGCCAGACAGACCACGAAGCCCATTCGCCCCCCGTTTTCACGAAACGGGGGGCGATTTTGTTGCTCCGGACGACTTTAAAATGATACCCAGAACAAGTTTTTTCAGATAATCGATAGTGAGGCTCCAGTCGCTAAGCACGCCCGCTTTGATAAACAGCTTTATCAGGGACTTTAGTAGGTAAAAATCGGTCTCTATGTGCCGAATGTAAGTTGACTGTCTATTTTCCGAAACAACTTATTCTAGATAGCATTTTTAGGGTCCCTCCAAGGCAAAATTGAAGCCTTTTTGCGACCAGAACTCTAGCTCGCGCTACCGTTTACCCACCGCGCGACTACATTCCCGCCCAATCGATAAAAATCTCCTCACGAAGCCGCCGTTCGAGCTCCTGCTGTCGCGGCGTCTTGTCTTTCAGCGGCACATCGAGATAGGACATGATGAGCTCCATCACCACGCGGAAGGCATCGAAGTCGGCCAGCTGACCATAGGTCATCAGAACGACGGGATATCCCATGGCTTGCAAGGCCGTCGTTCGATCGGAGTCCGAAATCTTGGATTCAATGGATCCGTGAATGGCTTTACCCTGGCATTCAACCAGACACTCTCGGCTGCCGTCCTTATTTGCCAGCAGGATATCGGCATAGCGCCTATCAAGCCCCGAAATCAGGCGGGCGCTGCGCGTCATACGAATCTCAACGTTATTGGTAAGGCTCAGCCCTTCGCCGCCGCGCAACCTCGTAAGGCCAAACAGCATCGAAGCCTGGACCTCGAGCGGCGATGCTGCCACCCCCGTAATGCATTTCGCGGCTCGTATGAACGTTTTAGCGCCGCGGAGCCCCCGGACCTTATCGACGAACTCTGTAAGCTCAGAGAGCTCGATCAAGGGAGGTCGTTTCCACAAGTCCGTTGGATTCCCCGAGACATCCTTTACGTTTTCCCAGCCCGACCGTGCGTCACTCCATCGGCTCCCATATGCCTGCTCAAGTGCCGACTTTACCTGAGGCGCAATCTTGCACACGGCAAAGGTGCCGCACATCTCATACATGCACATGATTAGACGCTCGTTTGAGACCGAGGAAGCCAGAGTCAGCAGGGTAAAGAGTGGGGACGCAACATCGAGGCCAAACTCCGTCTGCCGCACGGAATCAAACGGCCTCTCCCCGTTCCAAACATGCCTGACAATGCGATCGCCCTTACGTCCGCAGCTGCCCTGCGCCAACACGTGTAACGGGGTGCCCAGGAAATGCGTGACGAGCGGATGCTCACATAGGTGCTCCCTGCGCGGATCGTCCGCAGAATCGGGCAGGTCCGGCATTATTGCCAAGACCTGTGGAGGTATCCGGTGATACCGAAAGGCAGATATGTCGCACAGCATGTCGTCCATGAAGGGTACGTACCCGCTGCGTCGCTTGTGAACCCGCTCGGACGGCAAACGCGCTGGCTCGGCCTGCGAACGGTAAATACTGCCACGCCCACGTCGCGGATCTCTCAGGAGGCTTACAATCGGTTTGGAAAGCAAACTGATTGTGAGGTTGCATATGGTTGATGAGGACTTTGCCTGGCGGCTTGCGCAGGAGCTTGTGCGGATCGACAGCTCAGACCCGGGCGCGTATGAGGATGAAATTGAGCGGTATATCAAAGCGCTGGTTGAGGCTCAGCTGGAGCGGTTGAGTCATCCGGTGCTTCATGCCGTGCAGGTTGAGGAACTCGAGGTGCTGCCCGGGCGCCGCAACCTTAAAGTCACCGTGCCGGGCCAAAGCGACGAGCCGCGGCTGGTCTATATCTGCCACATGGATACCGTCACCTTGGGCGACGGCTGGGACGCAGGCATTCCGCCGCTCGGGGCAATCGTGCGTGACGATAAACTCTATGGCCGCGGTGCCTGCGATATGAAGGGTGGCCTGGCCTGCGCCATTGCCGCACTGGTCCATACGCTCGAGCGCGTGGCGGCAGAAGGCGAGCTGCCCCGCCGCGGCTTTTCGCTCATCTGCTCGGTCGACGAGGAAGACTTTATGCGCGGCTCAGAGACCGCGATCGATGCCGGCTGGGTCGGCTCGCGTGAATGGGTGCTGGACACCGAGCCCACCGACGGACAGATCCAGGTGGCGCACAAGGGACGCACGTGGTTCGAGATTGAAATGGCTGGCGTGACGGCGCATGCGAGCCAGCCCTGGAAGGGCGCGGATGCCGTCGCCGCCATGGCCGAGGTCGTGTGTTCGCTCCGTCGCGCGTTTGTGGCGCTGCCCGCGCACGATGAGCTGGGGTCTTCGACCATCACGTTTGGCCAAATCGAGGGCGGATATCGCCCCTATGTCGTGCCCGACCGCGCCAAAGTCTGGGTCGACATGCGTCTGACCCCGCCGACCGATACGGCCGCCGCGACGCGCATGGTAGAGCAGACCATCGCCGTCGCCGAAGCCGCCGTTCCCGGTTGCCATGGCAGCTACACCGTGACGGGCGACCGCCCCGCCATCGAGCGCGACCCGAACTCTCCCCTTCTAGCAGCGCTCAAGCGTGCCGCCGATGACGTGACGGACGCGGACACGACCGTCGGCTTCTTTACCGGCTACACCGACACCGCCGTCATTGCCAGCAAGACAGGCAACCGCAATTGCATGAGCTACGGTCCCGGGTCGCTCGCGCTCGCGCACAAGCCCAACGAATATGTGCCCCACGCCGATATCGTTCGTTGTCAGCAAGTGCTGATCGCGCTTGCCGACAACACGCTCTGGGACGCGAGCAGCCAAGTTGGGGCATAATAAGCCGCGAACAAACCGACTCGCTCGTTAGGACCGCCCATGAAAGCACTTCCGTTTCCCTGCATCCGCCCGGCTCAGGACCGCGTGCTCGAGGCGCTGCCTGCAATGGGCAGCATCCTGAGCGGCAACGACGCCCTGCGCGGAGCCATTGCCGATGGTCTGATGCTCAAAGACCCGGGTGCGGCGTATTACGTGTACGAATGCTCGGGCGAGCCGGGACGTGTGACGGGTGTCGTGGCAATCTGCCCGGTTAACGTGCTGACGGGTAGCGACGAGGCTGCCGCCGAGAGCGTCGACGCACTCGCCGCCGCGCGCGCGATCGCCGAGCTCAAGGTGCAGCCACGCCCCGTGTCGCTCGCCTACGAGGCCTCGCCCGTCATGGATATCATCTTGGGCGCCGCCAAAGAGGGCGCGTCGCTCTACGCCGTCACCGACCCCGCGGGCATTACGCACCGCGCGTGGGAGGTCAAGCGCGAGGACGCCGTCGGGGCCATCCGCGCTATGCTCGATCAGGCGCCCGACCCGGTGTTCGCCGGTGACTCCGCCTATGTCGCCGCACTGGCTGGGGCATCGCAGATTCTGGCCGACGAGGCCCGCGCTGCCGGCGCCTACTCTGGCAAAGAGCCGTTCAACTTTGCTGTAGCCGTGCTGTTCCCCGCCGCGCAGGTCAGCGGCAGCGCGCCGCAGGTTCCGACGGGTCTGCTCACTCACCAGGTCTCACGGTTCTAGCGAACTCAAACGCTAAGCTGGAAAACCCAGCATCCAAACAAACAAGGGGCGGAGATGCAGCAAACGCATGCACCTCCGCCCTTTTCGCATCAAACAATTACGCCGGTAAACCGGGCCGCAACGTCAGCGTTATCCACGCTGCGGACCTGCCGCCGCCACGAGCGGCTCTAGCCCCAGCTCGCGCGCGTAGTCTTCCTGCGTAAAGACTTCGACCAGTTCAAACGTATCGGCCGCATCGCCAAACGCAAAATGCAGCACCGAGCAATTGCCCGGCACGCGCTCGCGCTCGTCGGCTGCCGCTCCCCTCACGTGGTCCAAAAACTCCTTGATGGCCGAGGCATGGCTCACCGCGAGCACGCACGAGTGGTCCGGGCGTCGCATCAAATCGGTCAACGTCGCCACCATGCGCTCGCGCACCTGCATCTGCCCCTCGCCGCCAAACTGGCAGTAGAAGTCACGCCATGGGCGCTCGGGCATGAGCATCACGCGCTCGGCCTCAAAGTCGCCAAAGAACCACTCACGCAGGCCGTCCAGGCGCTCGTACGCCAAGCCCGGCCACATGTTGGCGATAGTCTGCTCGGTGCGATGAAGCGTGGAGGTGTAGGCATGATCGGGCTCAATGCCGCGCGCACGCAAGAACATGCCGGCACGCGCCGCCTGATCGCAGCCCAGCTGTGTGAGCGGCGAGTCACTCCACCCCTGAATGATACGCTTAAGGTTGAATATCGTCTGTCCATGACGGACCAGATACAGATCTTTATTCATAGGGGTCCTTTCGTTCGTTACCAACCCAAGAGCGAAAACGCCCCGTCGCAATAGCCAAAATGAAGCACGGCACCGTTGTCGGGTAGCTCTCCCCCGCCAGTCACATACTCAAGAAACTCCTGGCAGGCTGAGCCGTGGGAAACCGCCAGCACGCAGTCGTGCTGCGGCCTGGCCATGATGCGGGACAGCGCCGCGACCATGCGCGACTGAAGCTGCACTTCCGACTCGCCGCCAAAGGCCACCGGATAATCACCCCAGGGCTGCGGCGGCATCTCGCGATTTGATGTGCCCTCCAGCGAGCCAAAATGCCACTCACGCAGGTCATCGACCAGCTCAATGGAACGGCCCTCGCCAACGATAAGCTCGGCCGTATGCCGCGCCCGGCCCAACGGCGAGGAATACACATGATCAAAGACCACGCCACGCGCCGCAAACGCCGTACGCGCCGTCAGCGCCTGCTCGCGCCCGCGCGTCGTAAGCGGCGAATCGTGCCAGCCCTGCAAAATGCTCTGCACATTGAGCTCAGTCTGCCCATGCCGCACCAAATACAGATCTGCCACACACCCTCCCCTCGTACCACCACAAAGGGGACAGGAGCCTTTGTGGTGATTTTGCCGCCGGATTGCACCGCGGCGACGCTCAACTACACCAGCACGTCGGCGAGCGAACGCTTGGGTACGTGGTGCACCCGCGCCTCGTCGCGCCAATAATTGATGGAGCCGTCGGGGTTGGAATCGATCGCATCGATCACCTGTGTCTCGGCCGGAACGCCAAACGCCATGATCAGCTTGAGCTCATACTTGTCGTTATCGAGCCCCATAGCATCGATCGCATGGGGCGTAAAGGCCTTGAACATGCAGGCTGCCACCTCGGGCGTGGCGCTGCGGGCGGCGAGCATCATCGTCTGCGCGGCAATGCCCGTGTCGACCTCGGTAATGGGAGCGGCAGGCTTGCCCGGAACGGCGCGCTCAGCCAGAATCGCGATGTAGCCGGTCGGGCGCTCGCCCTCAGCAGGACCCGGCCAATCCTTAAGTGCGCCGGCCCATGCGAGCTCGTCAAATACACGCGCGCAATCCTCGGCACCGCTCACCACATGAAGACGAAGACGCTGAGCATTGGCACCACACGGGGTCAGGTGCGCCAGCTCCGCCAACTCGAGCAAAAACTCGCGCGGCACGCGCATAGACTCGTCAAAGCGGCGGCACGTGCGGGCGCGGCGGACCAGCGCGTCAAACGTGTCCAGGCCGAGCTTTTCGCAACCTTGCTTTGCCATCGACTCAGCGCCTACCGGCGCCGCGGGAACTGTTTCGTTCATAGGAACCCCCAATTAAAGTCAATTGTTCTTAGGAAAATCTAACCTAAAACGTAGGCAATTTCACACAGCCGAACAATGTTCCACAGCTGTTGAATATCCCACATCCAAACGGGAACAAAGGTAACAATTCGGGAAGATGGGACGGCATTTCGCCCTCCCCGCCCCATGCAGCGGCGCCCTTGGGCGATACTGGTTGCAAGACATACGGCTTACGCCGCGCGGAAAGGAGACATCATGGGCATCTTTAAGAACGATGATAAGCAATCGAGCCAGTTTGGATTTGACGAGAAAAGCATGGCGGGCAAAGCCGTCAAGGCCGTACGCTGGATCTACGCCATCACGGGCGTCTTAGCACTCATTGCTGGTATCGCGCTGCTTTTTGCACCCGCCAAGTCCCTCGTCTTTTTGACGACCGTCCTGGGTTTTTACTTTGTAATCACTGCTGCCATCAGACTGTTCACTGCCATTTTTGAGCCGCTGCTGCCCACCGGCTGGCGCGTGACGAGCATCATCTCCAACCTACTCATTATCTTGGGCGGCGTCATAATCCTGCGCAACCAGGCCTTCTCGACCGCGACGCTCACCACGATGGTGGTTATCGTGGCCGGCTTTGGCTGGATTGTCGAAGGTGTCATGTCCATTCTGGAGTCCGAGCTTTCGTCCAACCGCGCCCTCGCCATCCTGAGCGGCGCACTTTCCATCATCGCCGGCATGTTCGTGTTTATCTATCCGCTGTGGTCGGCCAAGATGCTCGTCATCTTTAGCGGCGCCGCGCTGCTGGTGTTTGGCGTAACGCTGATTGTTCGCGCTATTCAATTTGGCAAACTGGTGCACTAGATGCCGCGAACGCTCTTTATTGATGCCGACGCCTGCCCGGTCACGCGCGAGTCGATTGACTGCGCGCGGCGGGCGGGCGTCGCCGTTGTTATCGCCGGCAACAGCACGCAAAACCTGGAACGGCACATTCGCCGCGACGACCCGCGCGATGCCGAGCACGCGCGACGCGGCTTTTGGGTCACGACGCTCGACGTGAGCGTGGGCGCCGACAGCGCCGACTTTGCCATTGTCGAACGCCTGCAGGCGGGCGACGTGGTCGTGACGCAGGACATTGGCTTGGCGAGCATGGTGCTCGGGCGCGATGCCGCCGCTATCGGTGTGCGCGGGCGCGTCTACGACAAAGCAACCATCGACATGCAGCTGTTTATTCGCCACGAGGAAAAGAAGGTGCGCCGCGCCGGCGGACGCACTCGCGGGCCGGCGGCATTTACCAGCGAAGACCGCGCCCGCTTTAAACGCAACCTCACCGAGTTGCTGCACTAACCAAGGTAGATTTTTGAGACATGCCTAAAATCTACCTTTTTGTTTTGAGCGGTGTGAGCGCTCGGAATCCATGGCTCAACAAAAAACGGGCTTCAAAATGCCATGCGTCGCCGCATTGCGCAGGCGCTGAGCATGGCTATTTGAAGCCCATTTTTTAGGCCTACTTAGAGGCCAACGGCGGAGAGGATGAGGCCCCAGCCAGCGCCGATGACGTACATCATGATCAGGAACACGGCATTTTCGCGGGCGCTGCGGTTGGTGCGGAACAGCACCAGATAACCCACGCCGGCGGAAATGAGCGTGCCGGCGAGCATCGGCGCCAGTTGCAGCGCGCCTTCCAGATACAGCTGTGTAATGACCACGCTCGCCGAGCAATTGGGAATCAGCCCGACAAGCGCCGAACCCAGGACAGCGAGTGTCTCGTTGCCGCGCAGGAACTGCTCGATCGCGGACTCGCCGAACGTCTCGAGCACGGCGACCAGAATCAGCGTCACCAGAAAAATGAATACCGAGACCTGCACGGTGTGCGAGATCGCACTGCGGATGATCGACAGGACAGGCGTCCCTTCGTGGGAGTGAGAGTGACCGTGACCATCATGGTGTTCATGTTCGCCCTCATGACCGTGATCGTGGCCATGTCCGTGTTCGTGCTCGTCTTCGTCTTCATCACATCCGCAATGGTCGCGCTCGCACAGCTCGTGGATGTGGTCGGCGCTCACGCCCGCCTCGGCCACCTCGTCGATGATGTCACTGCCGCTGCGGTCGTCGTGCGCGCAGTTCACGTGGGCCGGATTGGCCGCGGTTCCCAGCACGGTACGGCGAATCGCCGCGTGCGCGCGGGCGTTACGGCGCAGGCCGCGAATGGCAGCGTCCACGATAAAACCCGTGACCAGTGCGATCAGCGCTTTCGAAGCCAAAAGCATCGCCATAGTCTGCACGGGAACCTGCTCGGCAAGCAACAGCGGCAGCATCTCGTCGGAGGTCGAAAGGAACACCGCCACCAACGTGCCCAAGGTCACGACACGGCCGGCGTACAGCGTGGCCGCCATGGCCGAAAAGCCGCACTGCGGCACCATGCCCAGCAGCGAGCCAACCACGGGACCCGCAGCGCCGGCGCGCTTGATAGCGCCGTTGACGCGGTCGCCCGCAACGTGCTCAAGTGTCTCGAGAGCAAGATACGTCACCAACAAAAACGGCACCAGCGACAGCGTGTCCTTGCCGGCGTCGAGCAGAATATCAATCAGTAAATCCATGACGGATGGAACCTTTCGTGTCTTTCGGCAGCATTGTAAAAGTCCTAGCGGTCAACTAGGGTATTGTAGTTGTCCCGGGCGCGGTGCCAATAGTTGCCTATGGTAAACTATCATCTCGCCATAACTCAGTAACCTCGAGCCGCACAACGCGGCCCGTCCAAGGAGTAGCATATGAACGTATCGCAAGCACTCGAATACGAGCGCCAGCCGTTTATCCCCATGTTTATCTACGGCGACCACGGCGCCATGGAGTCCGAGCGCCAGAAGGGCGAGGAGGCCCTCAAGGTGCTCGAGACCGAGTACTTTACTGCCGAGGGCGACCCCGGCTTCGACTTTGCCACCGTGCGCGACCTGGCCGACCGCAACCGCGACCTGTGCGACCAGATTGGCGAGGCGCGTCTGCGCAACGTGACGCCCGCGACGCTCTCGCGCGGCCTGTCCGATGCCGACACCTGCGCCGCCATCGGCAAGATGCAAAAGCGCACCGCCGCGTCCGTTATGCGCGAAATCCGCGGCGACCGCGACGCGCTCGGCGTGGCCTACGCCCGCAAGCCCATCCAGGGCACCGTGCTCGGTATCGACATCGAGACCACCGGCCGTGCACCCGAGCGCGGCTATATCATCAACGTGGGCTGGGAGATCATGGAGCTCACCAGCGACGCCGTCCCGCATGACGCCGAGGCACACTACTGCGGCCTGCCCGACATCTACCGCGGCGAGGATGTGCCGTTGTCGAATATCCACCACATCACCTGGGACGACATCGACGGCAAAAAGCCGTTCCGCGAGAACAAAGAGCTGCAAAAGCAGCTGCTCAAGCTTATGAAGAAGTACCCGTACATGGCGCATAACGCCGCCTTTGAGGACAGCTGGTTCAAGATCCACCTGGACGGCTACGCCGAGGCACGCCGCGCCGGCAAGATCATCGTCATCGACTCGCGCCAGATCTGCCGCAGCCTGGACGCCGACGTGCGCTCGCTCCCCCGCGAGTCCGCCCCAGCCGCGCTCGAGAACTGGGCGCGCCGCCGTGGAACCCTCGCCGCCGACGCCAACGAGCAGCACCTGGGCTTGGACGACACCGACCTCATGCTCCGCACCGTCCAAGCCGAGTTCAACCTCAAGAACCTATTCGCGAAATAACCGATCCATCTGCGGGAGCGCCTGCCAGGCACAGCGCAATCCGTCTGGGCACACCGGCACGCAGTAAACTAGGGCGCAGCCTTATGGCTGCACCCTAGTTTTCATCAAAACGAGCAAATACGCGTGCTTCACATAGTCGGCAGGTTGGCCCACCTACATTTTTCGAGTTGTTCGGCCAGCTGAACCACTAGTCAAGGCCCCTTGAACCGCAATCGAGCGCTATAGTCGCCCCAATTTCGCAACCAAGCCCTATAAATCTACCTGAATCAATTCGAATAGAACGTTGCGATCGCACCATTCGTATAGGATAAGGCCGAATAACTCAAATTATGTTGGTGAGGCATCTGAGCGGTCGGCAAAAACGCTTAGAAGCTACGAATCCGCAACTAAAGTTCACCAAAATGGGGCAGCCGACAGAAACCTCCCCAGCCGAAGCTGCCCCCCTCAATACGACAGCTCAAAAACCCACCGTTCGCAGAAGATAAGCCGCGCCCCAATACCGTTGCCCGAAGTTTCGAGCGTATATGGCGTCCGCTATGCCATCATGCGCGTATGGGAATCGTTCTGTCACATACCACGGCACGCGCTGTATACCAAACAGTCAACTCGCTCGCAAGCCACGCGACCGATCCCATATCTATGGAAAAGATCAAGGTGTCTGCGCCGACCACGTCCAACCTGGAAGCGGCGCGAGCATGGCTCAACAGAAAGAATGTCGATTCTGAAAGCATCCATGTGCTGACGTTTTCCAATAATGCCAAAAGGCACCGCAAGGGCTGCATCTGCCACTGCACGCGCTATACGTTTGATGCAGAAAGCTACCTAGAACTCGAGCCGAACGTCTACATCGTCGATATCAAGCTGTGCGCGTTAGAAGCAGCAGCCGACCTCAACCTTTCGGAGCTCGTTGAGTATTACTTTGAAATCTGCGGCTCCTACGCGCTTGGAACGTCCGACGAAACTCAATATCGCGAGCGCCCAGCCCTAACCAGCGTTGAAGAGCTCAGAGCCTTCTTTTCAGAGGCATCGGGGTATCGTGGATCTAATAAAGCACTTAAGGCACTTTCTTATGTACGCGAAGGCTGTCGCTCCCCACTCGAAACGGCGTTTGTCATGATGCTGACAATGCCCAAGTCAATGGGTGGCTTAGCCATACGCGCTATCAAAACGGACTATCCGATCCCAGTCCCCAAAAGATACGCCGCCCTAACGCGACGGACGGTTTTCTACCTCGACGCGCTGCTCGAAAATTCGATGACCGATATCGAATACAACGGCTTTTACCACGACGAGCCCGAACAGCAATCAATTGACGAGGAACGCCGAAACACGCTGCGAAACATGGGATATGCCGTTATCACAGTTAGTCGTCATTCGTTTTTCAAGCAGTCCGCTTTTAGGCGGGTCATGGAAGCGATTCGCATTCGCGAGAAGATATGGCCCGGTCGACTCCCGGATAACTTCGCCATCCTGCAAGAAACTCTTCGTCAATTTGTCTTGCGGCGCTACTTCGAATACGGTCGCCGCGTCCTGGAGACACTCAAAGAAGAAGAGGCCGCCAAGCGCGAAATTGCAAGCCAATATCCGCAAGCTGATGACCCGAGCATCAACGATGTGCCAGAACCCGACGACATGCAACACGTCGGGGCCCTTGCTGAGGAAATCAATGGGCCTTGGGAATGCGACATGTTCGCAAAAATCGATGGAAACCGCACGGAAGACGACACGATTATTGATCTAATTGAGAATTCGCTCTTCTAAAGGCGATCTCTGCGGATGTCCACCTACATTTTTCGACTTATTCGGCCACCGATATGCCAGATTGGCTGCAGCAATGCTCAATATAACTTTAGATAAAACTGATTCTGCAGGAACTCCCGTAGAGGAAGAACTGATTCTCGCTGTATTTAACACGATAAAGTACAAATATGAACAGTCCTAAAGCTTCTCAAGGTGGCTTTCTTAGCATGCTGGCCGAACATCTCGAAATATGTTGGCGAGCATTGCGTCGATGTCTCCCAACCCGCAGAAAATCGCAGAGGCGGCAAGCAGTCATCGAAGTTAACGTAAATTGTATTGACATATGAACATGCGCTCATATAATCGGAAGTAATTTATATGAGCGCATGTTCATATGAAAGGATGTTGCAATGAGCAGCCACGCTGATGAAACAAAGACTGGCATCGAGGCCACCGAGCCGATCGTCCCCACCACCTGCTCGCCCGAGGACCTTCCCGACGAGGAGCTGTTGTACGACCTGGCCGACCTGTTCAAGGTCTTCAGCGACACCACACGCATCAAGATCCTCTATGCCCTCATGGGCCGCGAGCTCTGCGTGGCCGACATCGCCGAGGCGACCGCAACCTCGCAGTCGGCAGTATCGCACCAGCTGCGCACGCTTAAGCAGTCGCACCTGGTCAAGTTCCGCCGCGACGGCCGCAACATTCTCTACTCGCTCGCCGACGATCACGTCTACACCATGCTTAACCAGGGCATGAGCCATATCTGCGAATAGCAATCACCCACGGTATCAGCGCGGCCGGCACCCAGACCGCTAACACAGGGAAAGGAACCCACCATGAAAAAGCAGTTTAAGCTCGACGAGATCGATTGCGCCAACTGCGCGCGCGAGCTTCAGGACGAACTTGCCAAGCTCGAGGGCGTCAAGTCCGTTTCGGTCAACTTTATGACCCAGAAGCTGACGCTCGAGGCCGACGACGCCAAGTTCGACGAGGTCCTGGACCGCGTCGTTGAGTTCACCGCCGACGCCGAGCCGGACTGCGAGATCATTCTCTAACCCGCGCATACGTTGACCTGCGAGGCCGCGCTTGCCGCGGCCTTTGCTCGCGAAATTATATGAGCGAGTGTTCATAAACTCAAATGAGAGGTTTGAATCATGACAGCCGCCGATCCCAAAAAGAAAAAGAAGAAGCGCAAGAAGAAAGAGTCCCTTGAGCATAAGCGCAACCGCATCCTGGTAGCACTGGGCATTTTTGCCGTTGTTTATGCCCTCGACGAGCTCGGCGCCCTCACTATCGCATTTGGGGAGCCCGGCAACATCTACGCCAGCTTTGTGCTGTTCCTCGTGCCGTTTTTGATTGCCGGCTACGACGTACTGCAAAAGGCATTCAATAACATCCGCCGCGGCAAGGCCTTCGACGAGAGCTTCCTCATGGCCGTCGCGACCATCGGCGCGTTTGCCATGGTGCTCTTCCCCGACACCGACCCGCACATGGCCGAAGGCGCCGCTGTCATGCTGTTCTACCAGGTCGGCGAGTTGTTCCAGGCATACGCCGTGGGCAAGAGCCGCAAGTCGATCAGTGCCATGATGGACATCGCGCCCGACTACGCTAACGTCGAGCAAGCCGACGGCACACTCGAACAGGTCTTTCCCGATGACATCGCCGTCGGCACCGTGATCGTGGTCAAGCCCGGCGAGCGCGTGCCTATCGACGGCGTCATCGTCGAGGGCGAAACCCAGCTCGACACCGCCGCACTCACGGGCGAGTCGGTCCCCCGCCCGGCCAAGACCGGCGACGATATCATCAGCGGTTGCATCAACATGACGGGCCTCATCCACGTGCGCACCACCAAGCCCTTTGGCGAGTCAACCGTCGCGCGTGTTCTGGAGCTCGTGGAGAATGCCAGCGAAAAGAAGGCGCGCACCGAGAACTTCATCACGCGCTTTGCCCGCGTCTACACCCCCGCCGTCACTGGCGCTGCCGCGGTGCTCGCGCTTGGCGGCGGCCTGGTGACTGGCGCTTGGTCCGATTGGATCCTGCGCGGCCTGACCTTCCTGGTCGTCAGCTGCCCGTGCGCCCTCGTGATCAGCGTACCGTTGAGTTTCTTTGGCGGCATCGGCGGCGCGTCCAAGCTGGGCGTTCTCATCAAGGGCTCCAACTACCTCGAGACGCTCGCCGACGTGGACACCATCGTCTTCGACAAAACGGGCACCCTCACCAACGGCACGTTCTCAGTCGTCGCGGTGCACCCCGAGGCTGGCTATACCGAGCAGTCGCTGCTCGAAGTCGCAGCCCTTGCTGAGTCGTTCTCCGATCACCCCATCGCGCAGTCCGTGCGCGACGCCTACCAGGGCGAGGTCGACCCCAAGCGCGTGAGCGACTCCGCCAACGACGCGGGCCACGGCGTGACGGCAACCATCGACGGCAAGCACGTCGTCGTTGGCAACGCCAAGATGCTCGCCGCGGCCGGCGTTGAAGCACCGGACTGTGAGGTTGTCGGCACGATCCTCCACGTGCTCGTTGACGGCGTGTACGCCGGCCACATCGTGATTGCAGACACCGTTAAGGCCGATGCGGAGCAAACGATTCGCGACCTGCATGCCGCCGGTATCAACCGCACCGTCATGCTCACGGGCGACCGCGAGGAGGTTGCAGCGTCTGTGGCCAAGCAACTCGGTCTCGACGAGTTCCACGCGCAGCTCCTGCCGGGCGACAAGGTCGAGCGCGTTGAGGCACTACTCGCGGCCGAAAGTGGCAAGGGCAAGCTCGCCTTTGTCGGCGACGGTATCAACGACGCGCCTGTGCTTACGCGCGCCGATGTGGGCATTGCCATGGGCGCCATGGGCTCCGACGCCGCGATCGAGGCCGCCGACGTGGTGCTGATGGACGACAAGCCGTCCAACATTTCCCGCGCGATCCGCGTGGCGCGCAAGACCATGTCGATTGTTTGGCAGAACATAATCTTTGCGCTGGGCATTAAGCTGCTGATCCTTGTGCTGGCAGCGCTGGGTATCGCCAATATGTGGCTTGCCGTCTTTGGCGACGTAGGCGTGGCGATCATCGCTATCCTGAACGCCATGCGCGCGATGGGTGTCAAGAACCTGTAGCGCCTGTGGTCCCTCCGGCCGGGACCGGGCTTGGTTTTTGAAAACGTCCTCGACCAATGAAGCGCCCCCGTTCTGCTCCTTCGGAGCTACGAACGGGGGCGCTTCTGGTCTGCGGAGTGTTTTCAAAAACCAAGCCCGGCCCCGGCCTGCGGTGACGTTGCTGGCGGTTCTAGGGCATCGCTTGCTGGCGGGGTTCCTTGTCTGAGTTGGACTTAGTTGGCGGGGCTATTGATCCCGGTCGCTACCCCGTCTCAGCATCGATCTTAGCTTCTCGAAGCTCTCCTCGCTCAGGCAGTGCTCCATGTGACAGCCCTCTTGCGAGGCAACCTCGGGCGTTACGCCTGCGTCCTCCAGCAGCCCCACGAAAAAGCAGTGACGCTCCCACATTTGACGAGCGACCTCCAGACCACGCTCCGTCAGATGCACGTCGCGTTTGCCCATCTCCACGTAGCCGGTGCTCTCCAAGGCCGCCATGGCTTTAGAGACGCTTGCTTTGGTTACGCCCAAGTATTCGGCAACGTCGATCGAGCGCACGATGCCCTGACGTTCCGATAGGACGTAGATCGATTCGAGATAGTCTTCTCCGGATTCACGTAGGGCCATGGGCCGCCTTTCGCGATGGCTTCTAGTTAGCCTTTGGATACTTTTGCTTGATTTACTTTACCGCAAAAGTTGCCCATGTCTTACTCCGTTGTTTAAAAAGTTAACCGTGTTTCACAAAACGCACGGGACGGAAACAAAACGGAGGCACACCCCGCAAGGAGTGTCCCCAACTGCCGGCAGAAAAGGAACGTCCCCAGGTGCCGAGTCGCAACTATAGCAGCCCAAAGTGCTTTGCGGCGTTGTAGATGCCGTCGTCGTCCACGGCGGTCGTCACGTAGGTCGCCGCAGCCTTCACGGTATCCTGCGCGTTGCCCATGGCCACACTTGTGCCCACGGCCGAGAACATCGACAGGTCGTTCTCGCCGTCGCCAAAGGCAATCGCCTCGCTCGCGTCGATGCCCAGGCGCTCCAGCGTCGCCGCCACGCCCAGGTCCTTGCCGCCGTTGGCGGGAATAATGTCGCAGAACAGGTCGCACCAGCGCGTAGTGAGCGAATGCGACACCGCATCAGTCACGATATGCTCGTCGGCCGGATCCACAAAGGCGCAGAACTGGTAGACCGGCGCATCAAAGGCGTGCTCAAACGGCTCCTCGTGGTAAACGATTCCCGCGTTGCTGCCGGCCGTCACCACGCGCTCGGACAGGCGGTTCACAAACGAGTTCTCGCCCTGCATACACAGCGAGTCATAGCGCCCCTGCGCCACCTGGTCCACAATCACTGCGACGTCGTCCGGATCGATCGGGCAGCTGCGGTAAACGCCCTCGGCATCAAAGCAGTGCTGGCCCGAAAGCGTAATGTACGCATCCCAATCCAAATCGAGCAGCCAATCCGGTATCTGGTAGGTCGGGCGACCCGTGGCGATCACGCACGCAATCCCCTGCTCATGAAAGCTGTCGAGCACCTGCTGCGCCGACGCCGGAATCCGATGGGTCTTAAAGCTCAACAACGTGCCGTCGATATCGAAAAACGCGGCCTTGATCATCCTCGCCTACTCCTCGCCCTCGAGCTTCTCGCTCGCCTCGAGCCACGCCATCTCCAGCTCGTCCATGGCGGCGTGGGCCTCGTCGATCTTTGCCTGCTGCTCGCCCAGCGCCGTGTAGTTGGTGGGGTCGACCTGAGCCATCGCGGCCTCGGCCTCCTCCACGCGGGCGCGCTGCGTCTCCATTTTGCGCTCGAGCGAGCTCACCTCGCGGCGAAGCTTCTGGCGTTCGGCGTTGGAAAGGCCATTGGGCTGGCCGCTCGACTTGGGCTTTTCGGCCGCAGCCGCCGCGGCACCGGTGTCAAACGTGCCGGTCTTGGCGCTCGGCGCACCCACGGGCTCGCCCTCGGCGGTGGCGTTGCACAGGCGCAGGTACTGGTCCACGCCGCCGGGCATATGCGTCAGGTGGCCGTCGAGCAGCGCCCACTGCTGGTCGGTCACGCGCTCCATCAAGAAGCGGTCGTGCGTCACCAGGATCAGCGTGCCGGGCCAGCCGTCGAGCAGGTCCTCGACAATCGCGAGCATGTCGGTATCCAGGTCGTTGCCGGGCTCGTCCAGGATAAGCACGTTGGGCTCGTCCAGGATCGTCAGCAGCAGCGACAGGCGACGGCGCTGGCCGCCCGAAAGATCGCCGATGCGACTCCAGAGCTGCTGTGTCGTAAAGCCCAGGCGCTCGCAAAGTTTCTCGGGCGAAGTCTCCTTGCCGTCGATGACGTAGTACTTCTTATAGTTGCCGAGCACCTCGCGGATCGTATCGCCCATGTAAGGTTCCAGCTCCTCGAGCTGCTGCGACAGCACGCCAAAGCGCACCGTCTGGCCAATCTTCACACGGCCGCGCATGGGTTCAATCTTGCCCTGGATCACGTCGAGCAAGGTCGACTTGCCGGCGCCGTTCTCGCCCAAAAGACCATAGCGGTCGCCTGCACCGATGAGCCAGGTCACATCAGAGAGCACCTGCTTGGGCGCACCATCGGTATCCGCATAGCCGGCGTCCACGTCGACCACGTCGATAACCTGCTTGCCCAGGCGGCTCACGGCGAGACGCTTGAGCTCCAACTCGTCACGCACGGGCGGTACGTCGGCGATGAGCTCGCGAGCGGCATCCACGCGAAACTTGGGCTTGGTGGAGCGCGCCTGGGCACCGCGGCTCAGCCACGCGAGCTCCTTGCGCGCCATGTTGCGACGACGCTCCTCGGTAACGGCGGCCATGCGGTCGCGCTCCACGCGCTGTAGGATGTATGCCGAATAGCCGCCCTCGAAGGGGTCGACCTGGCCATCGTGGACCTCCCACATGCTGGTGCAGACCTCGTCCAAGAACCAGCGGTCGTGCGTGACCACGAGCATGGCGCCCTGGCTGCGCTGCCAGCGGGCTTTTAGGTGACGCGCGAGCCAGTTGATGGTGCGCATGTCCAGGTGGTTGGTAGGCTCGTCGAGCATAAGCACGTCGTAGTCGCCGATCAGCAGGCGCGCGAGGTCCACGCGACGACGCTGGCCGCCCGAGAGCTCGCCCACCGTGCCTTCCCAGGGCACATCGCTGATAAGACCGGCCAGGATCTGGCGTGTACGCGGGCTCGAGGCCCACTCGTACTCGGGCGTGTCGCCCACGACGGCATGATGCACGGTGTCGGTATCGACCAGATTGTCCTTTTGGCCGAGCAATCCGATCGTGGTGTCGCGGCGGTGCGTCACGCGGCCGTCGTCGGGCTCCAACGTGCCGGCGAGCACGCTCAGCAGCGTCGACTTGCCGTCGCCGTTTTTGCCGACGATACCAATACGGTCGCCCTCGCCCACGCCGAGCGTCACGCTATCGAAAATATGCTTGGTGGGAAACTCTAGGCTGATGGAATCGCATCCCAAAAGAATCGCCATATGCCCTGCTCCTTCGTAGAGATTCAACGTTGTCCATGATAGCGAAAACCACCACAAAGGGGACAGGCACCTTTGTGGTGGTTTTGGGCAAGCGCACCAGCACGCGACGCAAAAAGGCGGGCCATCTCCCGCAAGAGATGACCCGCCTCTCCAATCAGCCCCGCGGCAACCGTGGCCGCCGCGGGTCTCAAGCATGTCCCGGACTAGGAGAACATGCCGGTGAGGTAATCATTCAGCCGCTTATCCTTGGGCCGTTGAAAAATCTCGTCGGTCTCGTCGTACTCGACCATATCGCCCATGTAGAAAAACGCCGTGCGGTTGGAAACGCGCGACGCCTGCTCCATGTTGTGCGTCACGATGACGATGGCGCGGTCGGCCACGATCGACGACATGAGGTCCTCGATCGCCAGCGTCGAGATGGGGTCGAGCGCCGAGCAGGGCTCGTCAAACAGGATTACGTCGGGGTTGAGTGCCAGCGTGCGCGCGATGCACAAACGCTGCTGCTGACCGCCCGAAAGCGCGTAGGCGCTCTTGTCGAGCTTGTCCTTGACCTCGTCCCACAGGGCCGCACCGCGCAGGCTTTCCTCGACCATGCGATCGAGCTCGTCGCGGTCGGTGATGCCGTGGCGCTTGGGCGCAAACGTGATGTTGTCTCGAATGGACTTGCGGAAGGGGTTGGGCTGCTGAAACACCATGCCAATGGACCGGCGCAGCTCGTAGGTATTCTCGGTCTTGGTGTTCACGTTGCGTCCGCGGTAGCTGATCTCGCCCTCCACGCGGCAGCCGCGAATCTCGCGATTCATAAGGTTGAGGCTGCGCAAAAAGGTCGACTTGCCGCAGCCCGAAGGCCCGATGAGCGCCGTGATCTCACCCTTGTGGAAGTCGAGCGACGTGTCGTGCAGCGCATGGTGGTCGCCATAGTACACGTTGACGTCCTTGGTGGAGAGCACGACCTCGTCGCTCACGGCCTTGCCGCTCACGCGCACGTGCTTCTCGCTCTCCCCCACACTCGACAGAAAGTCCTGGGTCTCGGACGTGGCCGCATCGGTTGCGGGCGTCGCATTTATCTCGCTCATTCGGCCGTCATCCTCCTTGCCAGTTGCTTGCCCACGATACGGGCGACTACGTTAAACAGCAGCACGCAAATCATCAGCAGCGCCGCGGTGCCCCAAACGATCTGCTGGGCCTCGGGGCTGCCCTCACCGTAAATCTTGTAGATGTGCACGGCGAGCGACTCACCGGGGCGGAACACGTTCCAGGCGCAGGTGGGACTCGACAGGTTAAAGCTCAAGAAGTTCAGACGCACCGGCGAGCTCATGCCCGAGGTAAAGAGCAGCGCCGCGGCCTCGCCAAAGACACGGCCGGCCGAAAGCACGATGCCGGTCACGATGGCGGGCATGGCCTCGGGAATCAGAATGTGCAGCGTGGCCTCCCAGCGGGTGAGTCCCATGGCCAGGCACGCATCGCGCTGGGCCTGCGGCACGTCCTCGAGCGCCTGCTGAATCACGCGCACCAGGATGGGGATGTTGAACATGGTGAGCGCGACGGCGCCGGAGATGATGGAGTACTTCCAGCCCAGCTGCACCGAGAACACCAGAAAGCCGAACATGCCTACGACAATGGAGGGCAGCGAGGACAGCGTCTCGATGGCGGTCGAGGCGATGTCGCGAATAGGCCCATCGGGCGCGTACTCAACCAAAAAGACCGCGCCACCCAGGCTAATGGGCACCGAGATGACTAGAGTGATCAGCAGCAGATAGAACGAGTCGAACAGCTGGTAGAGCACGCCGCCCTGCGTTCCGTTGGCGCGTGCGGGCTGCGTGAGAAAGCCCGGCTGGAACAGCGTCGAGATACCCTCGAACAGGATGTAGGCCACCATGGAGACGACGACGAGCATGACGATGGCGACGATCGCCGTCAACACGCCCGTGGCGATGCGGTCCTGTTTTTGGACACGCCCGAGTCTCGCCTCGTCGATATGGATGCGCGTGCTAGCCACGAGCCTTCGCCCCCTTGCGGCCAATGAGATGGATAATCAGGATGAAGATGAGGCTCATGCCCATCAGCAGCAGACCGAGCGCCCACAGAACGTCGTCCTGGGCTGAGCCCTCGGCATAGACCGCCATAGACGTGGTGAGCGTGGTGGTGATGGTGGACGCCGGCGACAGCAGCGACGTCGGCATGGCCTCGATGCCGCCGATAACCATGCGCACGGCGAGCGTCTCGCCAAAGGCGCGGGTCATGCCAAGGATGACCGCGGTCATGAGCGACGGCATGGCGGACTTGAGCACCACGTGCCAGATGGTCTGCCAGCGGGTGTAGCCCAGTGCGAGCGAGCCCTGACGGTAGCTGTCGGGCACGGCGCGCAGGCCATCGACCGAAAGCGTGGTCATCGTCGGCAGAATCATGACTGCCAGCACGATGGCGCCGGGCAAGATTCCCAGACCCGTGCTCACGTGGAAAACGCTCTTCATAAGGCCAACGACCACGTGAAAGCCAATCAGGCCAAAGACGACCGAGGGAATGCCGGTCAAAAGCTCAATAAGCGGCTGAAAGACCTTGGAGCCAAACTTAGGCTGGATTTCGACCGCAAAGATGGCAGAGCCGATGGCGAAGGGCAGCGCAATGAGCGTGGAGAGCACCATGACCGCAAACGAGGTGACGATCAGAGGCAGGGCGCCGGTGTAAGGCAGACCGTTTTCGGCTGTGTTGGCCAGGTCCCACTTGGTGCCGGTGAAGAACTCGACAACCGAAACGCCATCCCTGAGAAAAGCCAAGAGGCCCTTTTGGGCGACCATAAAGATGAGCGCGGCAACGACAAGCGTCACGAGCGCTACGCACGCGCCCGTGACGCCCAGGCCCACGTTCTCAAGGTCGCGCTTTGGCAGCTGTTTTGCCATTGCAAACCTTTCCGGGGCGATTACTTATTTAGCAGAGACCTTGCCGCTGGCATCCTTGACGACCTTCATGGCAGAGACGGGGATAAAGCCCTGCTCCTCGACGAGCTTGCCCTGGACGTCGTCGGAAAGCATGAACTCCAGGAAGGCCTTGGTGGCCTCGTCGGCGTCCTTTGCGCAGTACATGTGCTCGGTCGCCCAGATCTTGAAGGAGTCGTCGGTGACGTTTGCGCTCTTGGGCTCGACACCCTCGACCTTGACGGCGTTGAACTTGGAGTCGTCGAAGTGCGAGAAGTCGAGATAGGAGATGGCGTTGTCGGTGCTGCCCATCTGAGTCTGGACGTCGCCGGACTTGTCGAGCTCGGCGTCGCCCTTAAAATCGACGGCCTCGTCGCCAAAGACGGCGGCCTCGAAGGTGGCGCGGGTGCCGGAGCCGGCCTTACGGTTGAGGACGACGATCTTGGCGTCGTCTCCGCCAACCTCCTTCCAGTTGGTGATCTGGCCGGAGAAGATGCCTTTGAGCTGCTCGAGGGACAGGTCGTCGACCTTGACGTTCTTGGAGACGACGGGGCCCATGCCCACGACGGCGACCTCATGATCGACGAGGTTCTTGACCTGATCGGCCTCGAGCTTGGTCTCGGCAAAGACGTCGGAGTTACCGATGGTGACGGTGCCGGCGGCAACGGCGGTCAGGCCCTTGCCCGAACCGTTACCCGAGCCGGAGACGGAGACGTCCGGGTTGGCGTCCATGAACTTCTCGGCAGCGGCCTCGACGAGAGCCTGGAACGAGGAGGCGCCGTCGTAGGTCACCTCGCCGGAGACGGACTCGGCAGCAGCGGCGCTACCCTTGTCGGCGGCGTCGGATGCGCCGGAGCCGCCGCAGCCCACGAGGCCGAGACCGACGATACTGGCAAGACCACCAGCGAGGCCGAGGAACTGACGACGAGAATAAGCCTGATCGAGCATGATCTTCCTTTCATACATGCGACTCGCGGGCACCCTGCCCGCTTTGCTGTTTGGAAAGATACGGCCTCGATCGGTCAGCGCCCGCGCCAACTGCGGTTTCTTACGGGCTATTGATAGACCCTTACCGCAAGCTCTGCCCAGCCTTTACAAACGAGTAACAAACCCGCCGACAAGCATGGCACGCCTTTTACACCAATAAAAACAAAGTTGCGGTGAAATAGTTCCTGCTTGGCCATCAAATGGCCCATTTTAGGAACTATTCCACCGCAACTTAGATTGGGAAACCGCGAAACCTTAAAGCTCTAATTCATTCAAACGCAAGATCGCAACGATATAGATCTTGAGCGCCTGCTTGAGCTGCTCCTCGTTGGCGCACTCGTTGGGGCCGTGCATCTGGCCGCCCCATGCGGGCAGCTCCAGGCCGGTCTCCTCGGGGCCAAACGAGACGGCGCGGGCAAAGTTGCGCGCGTACGTGCCGCCGCCCATGGCAAAGGGCTCGGCATGCTTACCCGTAAACTCGTTATAGGTATCAATAAGCGCCTTCACGGCCGGATCGTCGGCAGAGACCGAGAACGGCACCTTCGCACGACCCACACGGCACGTCACGCCAAAACGGCCTACGAGCGGATCGAGCTGCTCGCGGATGGTATCGGCACTCGTGCTGTCGGGGAAGCGCACGTCGATGACCTGCTCAATATGGCCATCCGCCACGCGGATGACGCCAGCGTTGCAGGTAAGCGGGCCAAACGCCGGACTCGTCGCATCGATACCTAGGCCGCGGCCATAGGCATCCGCATGCACAAAGGCCAGGAACTTGACGAACTCGTGCTCGGCAGGCGTCAGCAGGCGCTCGTCGCGTGCACCAAACGCGTCTTCGGCCTCGCGCAGATACGACACGATCAGGCCGACGGCGTTGATGGTGCCCTCAGGCATCGAAGCGTGGCCGCCAATACCGTGGGCGAAAATCTGCGCATGCCCGTTATCAAGCGCCGTGATCTCCAGGCGGTCGGCGTTCTCAACGGGCGCCGGCAGCTCATCGGCGGCAATCGCGAGCTCGCAGATGGACTGCGACGGAATGGCATTGCTCGCCTCGGAGCCGCTCCACGACACGATGCGCCCGCCGTCGATCTTGGGACTCACGAACGTCGCCCCAAACTGGCCCTTCTCGGCATTGCAGACCGGAAACTCGGCATCGGGCGTAAACAAAAAGTCGGGGTCTGCGTGGTTCTCCAGATAATGGTGAACGTCGGACATGCCCACTTCCTCATCGCAGCCCAGCAGCGCGCGGAAAGTATAGCGCGGGGTAATGCCGTGCTTGAGCAGATAGGCGCCGGCGTAGAGTGACAGCACCGCCGGACCCTTGTCGTCGATAACGCCGCGGCCGAGCAGCCAGCCCTCGCGACGCTCCAGCGCAAACGGGTCGGTGTTCCAGCCCGGGCCGGCGGGCACCACGTCCACGTGGCAGATGGTCGCGAGCTGCTTGTCGCCGCGGCCAGGGATATCGGCAATGCCCACATAGCCCTCGTCGTCGCTCGTCTGATAGCCAAGCTTCTGCGCGATGCCGAGCGCACAGTCGAGCGCGTCACGGACCGGGCGGCCAAACGGCGCG
Source organism: uncultured Collinsella sp. (assembly GCA_902466395.1). Lineage (GTDB taxonomy): Bacteria > Actinomycetota > Coriobacteriia > Coriobacteriales > Coriobacteriaceae > Collinsella. Next base: position 99,886 of record CABQQR010000004.1, on the reverse strand, counting down.
CCGGGCTCTGCATCGGCAGAAACTGCCACGGACGGATAGCTCACCAGCTGCTCGATATCGGCGACGACATCTTCCCAGACCTCGTCGACATACTCAGCGACGCTCTGCTCCACCTGATTCATAGACTGCCTCCTTACCAATGAGCGGCAAGCGTACCCGCCCCTCACATTTAGTTCCTAGATAGAGAAAAGTTTAGCAAGCTCGGCCACCGAGTGCACCACTGCATCGGCACCCGCCGCCTCATGCTCACCCGACGCCGCCGCGCCCGAATAGATGCCGATGCACGGCACGCCCATCGCGTGCGCACCCTCGACGTCGTTAAAGCGATCGCCGATCATCACGGCATCGTCCGCCGTCGCGCCGAGCGCCGCCAGGGCATCGCGAACCGAATCGGCCTTGGTCTCGCGCCCCTGCGGCGGATTCATGCCAACCACGGCTTCGAACTGAGAAAGACCAAGCTCATGCACCATGTCGATGCATTTGGCCTCCATGCGTGACGTCGCCACGGCCATACGCTTGCCCCGGGCGGCCAACTCATCCAGCAGCTCGGGAATCCCATCGAACACGGGGTACTCCTCCGGTCCCAGCTCATCAAAAAAGGCGCGGTACTCGTCGGCCACCACAAGCGACTCCTCGCGGGAAAAGCCGTAAAAGTCGTGAAAGCTCTTCCACAGGGGCGGCCCGATCATGCGGCGCAGATCACCCATCTGCGTCTCCGAAAACCCGCGCGCAGCCAGCGTCTTGCGCGTCGAGGTCATCACTGCCCGACCCGTATCGGCCACCGTGCCGTCAAAATCGAACAGCACAACCGGCCGCTCGCAAAGTTGCAATGCCGCCATCGGCACCCTTCTTCCCCAGTTGATGATTTCCACACCACCGCTTCAAACTGTTGACTATTCAACAATTGAACCTAGCAATGTAGAGCAACTCCACTATACTTGTCGCACTTTGCTTTCAGAAGGCGGCGCTGCCGCGCCCCAACGAAAGGTGCAATTATGTCTTTTGCCATCATAACCGACTCCACGTCGGACATCTCCCCCGCCCGCGCCCAAGAGCTCGGCATTTACGTGATTCCGCTGCATGTGATTATCGAGGGCGAGGACCTGCTCGACCAGGTGCAGATTACCGCCGAGGAGTACGTCGCCCGCATGGCCGGCTCCGAGCAGCTACCGCACACCTCGCAGCCGAGCGCCGGCGAGTTCAAGGCGCTGTTTGACCGCGTGCGCGCCGATGGCCACGACAGCGCCATCTTTATCTCGCTGTGCAGCGAGTGGTCCGCCTGCTATTCCAACGCATGCCTGGTCGCCGAGACCCACGAGCTCGACGTGCGCTGCATCGATTCGCGCACCGGCTCGGGCGCCGAGGGTCTGCTGGTGGAGTACGCGCTTGCCATGCGCGAGGACGGCCGCAGCTTGGACGAGACCGAGGCGCAGATCCGCGCGACGCTGCCCGAAGCCCACCTGCTGCTGATTCCCCGCACGCTCGAGAACCTCGTTAAGAACGGCCGCGCGCCCAAGCTCGCCGGCCAGCTGACGCAGATGCTCAACATTCGCCTGGCCGTTTCGCCGGAGTGGAAATCGGGCGAGATCAAGGCCGTCAAAAAGGGCCGCGGCGCCAAGCGCATCGTCGCCAACACCATGGCCGATTGCCTCGCATTTTTGACCGAGCATCCAGGCTCCAGCGTGCGCGTGCTCACAACCGGCGCCGCCGAGGAGCAGGAACTTGTTAACCAGGCGCTCGCAGGCCGGGACTACGTAGACGCCGGCACCGGCCCCATCGGCTGCACCATCGCCACCCACGTAGGCGTGGACGCCATAGCCATCAGCTATTGCCCCCGCTACCAACCCATCCACTAGGGGCACCTTTACCACTTGCGGTGGAATAGGGACTGTTTTTGGCTTATCAGCCGCAAATCAATCCCTATTCCACCGCAACTTAGAAGCAGTTCATTTGGGACGGGGCTAAAAAGACTGGCATGTAACGTTACGCACCGGTCTTTTTAGCCCCGTCCCATTTTAGCTACTCTACATCAGCCCGCTCAGGGCAATGTCAACGGCCTCGTTGAGGTCGTCGGTAATGTGTACCAGATCCGGATCGAGCGGACTGATCATGCCGGCGTCCATCACCGGACCGTTGAGCCAGTCGAACAGGCCCTGCCAGTACTCGCTGCCCACCAGCACGAGCGGCATGCGCTTGACCTTGTGCGTCTGCACCAGCGTGAGAACCTCGAACATCTCGTCGAGCGTGCCAAAGCCGCCGGGAAATACGATGGCGCCCGAGCTGTACTTAACGAACATGGTTTTGCGCACAAAGAAGTAGCGGAAGTCCATGCCGAGGTTCACGTATTTGTTGAGCCCGTGCTCGTGCGGCAATTCAATGCCTAGGCCAACTGACTTGCCGTTGACACTCGCTGCTCCCCTGTTGGCCGCTTCCATGATGCCGGGGCCGCCACCGGTGATGACCGCCACGCCACGTTGCGCGATCTTGCGCCCGACGGTGCGCGCCGCCTTGTAGAGCGGATCGGTCTTGGGCGTGCGGGCGCTACCGAAGATAGTCACCGCAGGTCCAAGCTCGGCAAGCGCGCCAAAGCCATCGACAAACTCTGCCTGAATTCGCAGCACGCGCCAGGGGTCGGCGTGCAGCCAGTCAGTCGACTCCTCGGGCGCCAGCAGGTTGGCGTAGGTGTTGTCCTTAGGAATCATGGGGCCGCGCATGACCACGGGGCCGCGGCGGTACGTCTCGTCGTAGGCAGGCTCGCCCTCGACGTTCTCATTCTTAATCATGGGTACTCCTATCGAGAAAAAGAAAAACGGGCGGGGTCGACGCCATGCGTCAAACACCCGCCCGAACATCAACTATTCGGTATGGTACCCACGATGCATCAAGCACTTACAAGCTATCGGCCAGCGGTCGCGCAGCCGGTGTCAGCGAATGTGACGACCGGCTGGCGCTCGACCATTGCCGTTGCCCACGCTCTGCAAGCGTGTCTGTCGCCCTTAGTAATCCACCGCGGCAGGACTATTCATCCAATCGCTCACGAATGCGCCGTAGCGGCCCTCGATAATGGCCTGGCGGGCACGCTGCATAAGGTTGAGCAGGTAGTAGATATTGTGCATCGAAAGCAAAATGCCGCCGAGCATCTCCTTCTGCGTGACCATGTGGCGAATGAGCGCGCGGCTGTAGCCGCCCGTGCACACCGGGCAGGTGCAGGTGGGGTCGATGGGGCCGTCGTCGTGCGCAAAGCGCGCGTTACGGAAGTTAAGGCGACCTTCACTGGAGAACGCCGTACCCATGCGACCGGTGCGCGTCGGCAGCACACAGTCGAACATGTCGATGCCCACGCCCACGCCGCGTACGAGCGTGGTGGGGTTGCCGACACCCATCAGGTAGCGCGGCTTATGCTTGGGCATGTACTCGCTCACGAGCGGCGCCAGGGTCTCGAACATGGTCTCGTGATCCTCGCCCACCGAATAGCCACCGATACCATAGCCCGGGAAGTCGCCGCACTCCTCCAGATGGCGCAGCGAACGCAGGCGCAGATCCAGGTGCATGCCGCCCTGAACGATGCCAAAGAGCGCCTGGTCATCGCGGGTATGCGCCTTATAGCAGCGCTCGGCCCACATGCTCGACAGCCCAACGGCGCGCTCAACGTAGGCGCGCGTGGCGGGATAGCCCGGGCACTGGTCGAGCTGCATGCAGATATCGGAGCCGAGTTTCATGGCGATTTCCATGTTGTCCTCGGGCGTCCAAAACACGTGGCGGCCGTCGTAATCGTTGACGATAAAGCGCACGCCCTCATCGGTGAGCTTGACGGCATCGTTGTGGCTGAAGACCTGGAAACCGCCCGAGTCGGTGAGGATGGGGCCGTGCCAGTTCATGAACTTGTGCAGGCCGCCCAGCTCGGCGATGGTATCCTCGCCGGGACGCATGGACAGATGATAGGTATTGGCGAGCACGATCTGGGCGCCGAGCTTCTTGACAGTCTCGGTAGGAATGCCCTTGACGTTTGCCTTGGTGCCCACGGGCATAAAGATCGGCGTCTCGATGTCGCCGTGCGGGGTGTGCAGTACGCCGGCGCGCGCGTGCGTCGTCGGATCCTCGGCAATCAGGTCGAATTTAAAAAGGTTCTGGTCCATAAACTGGAACTCCTTGGTTGCGGTTCATACGCAAACCATTATACGGGCAACCCACAAGAAGCACCGACTCGACAGAAACTAGTGCATTAGGATCAGGTTCCCGCGCTAGTCGTTGGGGACGTTCTTAAACGACTAGACGTTGGGGACAGCCTTCAGCGCCATCTTGCAAAGGAGTGTCCCAATCTGCCGGCACTTAGGGACTGTCCCCAACTGCCGACAACGCCGATGCTCTGGTAACGCCGATGCTCTGACAACATCAGCGAGCGGTCGCCAGGGCGAACAAATTGGCATGAAAAGAGGGCGGCATAGACCTTCTGGTCATGCCGCCCTCTTTGAATGACAAGTTGTCGCTCTGGTGACCGCGCAGCGTCGGCCGGTCCGCCGTTCGGTAGAACGGCGGAACCCCTAAGGACGCTGGCCCATGCCACCCTCGAGGGTGACGGTCTCGCCGTTCATATACTTAAAGTCGGGACCGCAGAGCTGAACGACAACGCGGCCGATTTCCTTCTCGACGTCGCCGTAGTGGCCTGCCGGCGGCATGTGGACGTTGGCCTTGAACGCCTCGGGATAGGCATCTTGGAAGTTCTCGAGCGCGGCGGTCCAAGCAAGCGGGCAAACGATGTTGACGTTGATGCCGTCCTTGCCCCACTCGTTGGCGGCGACGCGAGTCAGGCCGCGGATGCCCTCCTTGGCGGCAGCATAGCTGCACTGGCCGTAGTTGCCAAACAGGCCGGCGCCCGAAGCAAAGTTGACCACGGAGCCCTTGGTCTCCTTCAGGTGCGGATAGGCCTTCTGCATGTACAGATAGGTGGCATACAGACCGGAGTAAATGGCCAGGTTAAACTGATCCATGGTGTGGTCGGCGATGGTCACGCCCGAGGCGCTGGCCTGAGCGTTGTTAACGACGGCGTCGATGCGACCGAACTCCTCAATCGCCTTGTCGATAACGTTCTGCACGACGGCCTCGTTGTCCTGACCGGCGGAGACATCGGCCTGAACAGGAAGAACCTTAACGCCGTACTCAGCCTCGAGAGACTCCTTGGCGGCCTCGAGCTTGGCAACGTTGCGGCCGGTGATGACGAGGTTCGCGCCCTCCTTGGCAAAAGCGATATCGATGCCGTAACCGATGGAGCCAGCGGAGCCGTCCTTGAGCGTGGCCTTGCCGCCGCCGGTGACGATCACGGTCTTACCAGTGAAAAGTCCCATACAAAGTCCTTTCAAATCGCGACGGGCCCGCCCGTCGACTGCGCGCATCCAACTTCACGCGCCAAAAGCTGACATGCAACTTTAGCGTGTTCAAGTGAATAGAAAAGGCCTCGGTAGGCGAACGGCATAACGTCTTTCGGCGAAGGGATTGTCAAGTACAAACTGGATAAAGTGGCCGAGTTTTTGCTATCGACACGAGCCATCGAACACGTTTTGAAACTTTGCTGCAGCGCGCGGGATGTCGGCGCGAGACTTTATCATAGGGTGACAAACAACGATGAGGAGCACATGCCTATGACAGACGAGCTGGACCCCCAGACTCAACAGCATATTGATAACTCCGCAGACACCATTGACGGCTGCGATACTTCCACCAGAAGCGATGGCGGCATTGATGCCGCTGTCGAGGAGGCTCCTGCCGCCGCAGACGAGGCCGCAGACGCAAATGTCGCCGCAGAGCAAGACAAAGAAGAGCAGCTAGAGCAGCCGGACCCGAGCGATACTGAGCCCAAGGCTGAGAACGCTCCGCAAGCAGCAGGTCCCATCGAGGTGTCTTCGGAAGAAGAGCTCGACGCCGTCATGGACTCCATGATGGATGCCGTCAAAGCGATGAAAGACGCCGTGGCCGACGCTGACGTTGACGCCGAGGAAGAGGAGGCCGCCGAGGCAGCCTCGACCTTCGTACCCGGCGAGACTCCGGTTGCCGACCAGGGCAGCGCCATGCCCTCGTTTCTGCAGCTCGAGCATCCCACGATTGGCGCCGATGCGGTCGACCCGCACGCAGCAGGCTTTTCTGTGGTCGAGGGCGGCACCGGCAATATCGCCGCGCCGCAGGCTACCGATGCGGACGCTGCCGACACCGCTCGCCCGACCACCCCGCACTCCCCCGCCGCGAGCCGCGATCTGGGGACCGCCGTTTCGAACACCGCGAACGCCGTGGGCACCTTTATCGCCCAGGGCGCCTCGGCCATGCGCGAGATGAACGCCGCGAAAAAGGCACTTGCCGATGCCCGTGCCCACCTGGCCGAACTTGAGCAGCGCATTGCCGACCAGGCCGAGGAACTCGAGACGCGCCAGGATATCGCAGGCCGCTACGACCAGATCGTCGCCGACCAGCGCCAGGCGATTGCCACGGCCCAAAAGACTGCAGCGGCCGCCGAGATTGATCGTGATGTCCACGCCTCCAAAGCGACAGAGCTCAAGGGTCAGCTCGAACAAATGAAGACAGAGGATGACGCGACTGAGCTCCGTCTGAAGGCCGCGCTCGACGCCGTGGAGGCCCGCGAGGCGAGCTCACGCGAGACCGGCAACCGCCTCGTTCGACGTCTTGAGGATTCCAAGCGCATCCGCGACAAGGTGAAGGCAGAGCGAGACGCCGGCATTGCCGCCGCACAACAAACCGTCGACGCCACGCGCGCCCAGCTCGAGACGCTGCGTCATGAGTATGCCGAGCTGCAACGCAATCCCTCGGCAAATCCCGCCAACTATACGGTGCGCACCAGCGAGCTCTCGATGCAGATTTCCGACACGGCAGATGCCCTGCGTAAAGCCGAAGAAGATGTCCCGCGCATCACCGCCGACCTTGAGCACTCGCTTGCCGCAGCCGAGCAGGCCGTCGAGCAGGCTCAAGCCCCTATCGCCGACGCAAAACGCGCGCACCAAGCCGTGACGACCGAAGCCGATGCCGCGCGCGACGAGCTGCAGACGGCGAAGACCGCCGCCGCGACTCGTCAGCGCGAACTGCGCGAGAAGATCGCCGCGGAGGACAAGGCACGCCGCGAGCAGGAGCAGACCATCGCCAACGCCCAAGCAGATGCCGCACATGCACAGTCGATCATCGAACAGGCGACCGAGGTGCACGACCACCCAGAAATCACTGAGTCGCTTGCAGGATCCTTGGCCCGAGACAAAGCCGAACACGCCGAGACCGAGCAAGAAGTCGACCAGCTCGAGGCCGCCGAAGACGACGTACGAGAGCGCACCCGCGACTCACGCATCAAATTCACCGGCGCCATCGTCTGCATCGTCGCCGCAATCCTGGCGATCATCCTAGTCTGGCTGTTCGCAAGCAAGTAGTCATTGGGGACGTTCTTAAACGACTAGTCAAACAAGAACGCCCCCAACGACTAGCCCAATGACGAGAGTGGATAATCTCCCACTTTGAGCCCCCAAGCAGGCCAAAAACGGGAGATTATCCACTCTCATTCTGCAGGCACTCATTTAAGTACGTCCCCAATGAGTACCTGCCGATGCTTTGGCGAAGTCAGCGAAAACCCCCCTAAGCGAGCAAGGTGACGTGAAAGAGGAGGGCATTGACCTTCTGGTCATGCCCGACGATTGAACGTCAGATTGCCGCTTAGGGGGGTTTGCAGCGTCGGCCGGTTACGGCGTTTGTAAAACGCCGTAACCTACAAAATGAGCATCGCGTCGCCGAAGCTGAAGAAGCGGTAGCGCTCCTCGATGGCGGCGGCATAGGCATCCATGATCTGGTCGCGGGTGGCAAGCGCGCTTACGAGCATCATGAGCGTGGAGCGCGGCACGTGGAAGTTCGTGATCAGCGCGTCGACCACGTGATAGGTCGAGCCGGGCATGAGGTAGAGCTGCGTCGTGGCGTTCTCGCGCACCACGATGTCACCGCGGCCGAGCGTGTCAGCGCCGTCCTCGCGGCCTTCAAAATAGCGCGCTGTCACGGCCGGATTGGACACCGGTGCCTCAGCGTCAAACGCGCTTTCGAGCGAGCGTACTGCGGTGGTGCCGACGGCGATCACGCGGTGCCCCTCGGCCTTCGCCTTATGCACGGCGTCGACAACCTCCTGTGACACGTGGTAGCGCTCGGTGTGCATGACGTGCTGCGTGGGGTCGTCCTCCTCCACCAGACGGAAGGTATCAATACCCACCTCGAGCTCGACGGCGGCAAACTTCGCGCCCTTGGCCTCGATAGCGGCCATGAGCTCGGGGGTAAAGTGCAGACCCGCCGTAGGAGCGGCAGCCGAGTGCTCCTCCTTCATGGCGTAGACGGTCTGGTACTTCTCGGGATCGCCCTCGTAATCGGTAATGTAGGGCGGCAGCGGCACGTGGCCGGCGGCGTGAATGGCCTCGTCGAGCGTGCGCGGCTCGCCGGCGGCATTGCAACCGGCTGGCTCGAAGCGCACCAGACGGCCGCCGCGGCTATCGGTGACAAAGTCGACGACCTCGGCCGTCAGCACCACGGGAGCCCCTTCGGGCGCATGGGCGCCACCGGCGCGATACTCAATCTGAGCACCGGGCTTCAGACGCTTGCCCGGCTTGACCAGGCACTCCCAAACATGGCCGAGCGGATCCACGTCCTCGCGGCGCTTGAGCAGCAGCGTCTCGACCACGCCGCCCGAGCCCGTCTTGCGACCGATCAGACGGGCCGGCATCACACGCGTCTGGTTGATGACGAGCACGTCGCCCGGTTCGATATAGTCGATGATGTCACGGAAGATGCGGTGTTCAACGGTACCGCCGTGCTCCAGCGGCGTTCCCGCCTGGGAGCCTTTGCGGTCCACCACCAGCAGGCGGCAGGAGTCGCGAGGCTCGGCAGGAGCCTGGGCAATCAGTTCCTCAGGAAGGTTGTAGTCAAAATCATCGGTACGCATAGACACGTCGGATACTCCTTATATAGCTAAAGTCCGCTCTACATCCTAGCAGGCTGCCAGCTCAAAAGAACTACTTTTTGGACGCTTTGCGCTCGTCGCGGATGCGAGCGCGGTCCATGGCCGCCTCGACGGCCGAGAATCGGCAGCCGCAGTAATTCTGCCGATACATGCCCAGTTCACGCGAACGACGCGTGGCCTCGGGATAATACGGGCGAAAATCGCGAATCACCGGGGTGAGACCGCGGGCGGCAGCCAGACGCTCCAAAACATCATTGCAGGTATCGAACAGCTGATACGGCGAGACGGCGAGCGTCGTACCCACATATTCGAACCCGCGCTCCTGGGCCACGCGGCACGCCTCGGCCAAGCGCAAGGCATAGCACGCGCGACAGCGACGGGGCCGATCGGCACCCAGCGGTGCCACGCCGGTCTCCCAGCGATCGCGGTCCTCCCCTGCCTCGATGAGCCCGATGTCGCCATCGGCACACCACCGGCGCAGCTCGTCCAAACGACGCTGCCATTCATCGTGCGGTTGAATATTGGGGTTGGTCCAGCAAATCGTGGGCTCAAACCCTTCCTCACGCAGCAGGCGAACCGGCTCCAGAGAGCACGGCGCGCAGCAAGCATGCAGCAGCAACGGCTTCATCAACATCCCCGTCCCAAAAAAATCATCCCAAAAAGACTACCTTGCGAAAAAGCGCACGCCAAAGGACGTATCTTCGCAGGCGACAATACGGCGGTCGCGCAAAATGGTCCGCACGTAATACCAGTCGCCCACGCAACCCGACAAATGCAAGCCGGCCGCCAGATAGCACAGCAGCGGATAGTCCGAGAACGCAAACCCCAGGACAAACGCTGTCGTCACAACAACCGTCGGCGCCAGGCAAATCGCCATATACCGCACCCGCGAATACACAATCCCCTCGGCGCAGGCGTAAATCATGCAGGTTTCGAGGTTCGCCCCAAAGGTCACGTGCGCACCGGCGGGCGCAAACAGCTTAAAGAACACCGCGTGCACCAGCTCATGGACACCAAACGACGCAGCAGAAACGACCGCCAAGCCGACTATCCAGCCCAAGACAGCCGTCCAGCCGCCCGCGTCAGCCGCATCCAGATCCGTGGGCCCACCCAGCAGCATAAACAACGGCACCAGGCACACGGCAAATGCGCCAAGCACGGCCATCCCCCACACAAAGCAGGCGTGCAGGAAATCCTCGTCCTCAAACGCATGTATGTTGGAAATCTCATTCATAGCATCTTAGGATAGCGCCCCTGCCACGCACCCGCCCGCATGTGCGATAATGTCGAACGATATGCACGAATTGACCACCGCGCCGCCGAACCCCGTGCCCGGCCGCGCTCTTACCTATATGCGAAGGAGTCCCATGGCATCCAAATACTCCATGAACGACCGTCCCAGCTGGCCGCGCCGCGCCATCGTTACCGCCGGCGAGCCCTACGGCAACAAGGGTCTGCACTTTGGCCACGTCGGCGGCGTCTTTGTCCCGGCCGACTTCTTCGCCCGCTTCCTGCGCGACCGCCTGGGCCGCGAAAACGTCATCTTCACCTCGGGCACCGACTGCTACGGTTCGCCCATCATGGAGAGCTACCGCAAGCTCAAGGAGAACGAGGGCTACGGCAAGTCCATCGGCGAGTATGTCGAGTCCAATCACTCCCGCCAGGCCGCGACCCTCAACAACTACAACATCAGCTGCGACATCTACGGCGGCTCGGGCCTTGAGCCGGCGGCCCAGATCCACAACGAGGTGACTGCCGAGATTATCGAGCGCCTGCACGAGCAGGGCACCATCTCCAAGCGCTCCACGCTGCAGTTCTACGATGCCAAGGCCGGCACGTTCCTCAACGGCCGCCAGGTCATCGGCCGCTGCCCCATCCAGGGCTGCAAGTCCGAGAAGGCTTATGCCGACGAGTGCGATCTGGGCCACCAGTTTGAGCCCGAGGAGCTCATCGCGCCCAAGAGCCAGCTCACCGGCGAGGTGCCCGAGCTGCGCCCGGTCGACAATCTCTACTTTGACCTGCCGGCCTACCTCGACTTTATGAAGACCTATACCGCCAAGCTCGCCCAGAACCCGCAGGTTCGCTCCGTGGTCTCCAAGACCATGGAGGAGTGGCTGCTGCCGGCTCAGCTCTACATCCAGAATAAGTTCCGCGAGGCCTTCGACGCCGTCGAGGACCAGCTTCCCGAGCACACCGTGCTGGAGCCCGAGGGCAACAAGAGCAGCTTTACCGTCACCTTCCCCAGCTGGAAGGAGCGCGACGACGCCCACGCGGTGCTCGCCAACGGCGGCGTGCGCTTCCGCAGCGGCAAGGCGCTCGTGCCCTTCCGCATCACCGGCAACATCGACTGGGGCGTTCCGGTGCCCGAGGTCGACGGCGTGACCGACGTCACCTGCTGGTGCTGGCCCGAGAGCCTGTGGGCGCCCATCAGCTATACGCGTACCGTGCTCGCACGCGATGCCAAGGCCGCCGGCGTGACCGAGGGCGTCGCCGCCCAGGATGCCGCCCTCATGGGCGAGCCCGCCGCCGACTCCACGCAGGTGCCCGCACCCACCTACCAGCACAGCTCGCTCGACTGGCGCGACTGGTGGTGCTCTGACGACGCTCAGATTTACCAGTTCATCGGTCAGGACAACATCTATTTCTACTGCATCGCGCAGACCGCCATGTGGGAGGCCCTGGGCTGGGACCTCACGCAGAGCACCGTCAGCGCCTGCTACCACCTGCTCTACATGGGCAAAAAGGCCAGCTCGTCCTCGCAGACGCCTCCCCCGCCGGCAGACGACCTGCTCAACCACTACACCTGCGAGCAGATGCGTGCGCACTGGCTGTCGCTCGGCCTGTCCGAGAAGCCGGTAAGCTTTAGCCCCAAGGCATACGACACGCGTGTGACCGGCAAGGACAAGGACGGCAACGAGGTACGCGCCTGCGACGACAAGCGCGTTATCGACCCGGCCCTTAAGGAGAGCGCGCTGCTGACCGGCGTGTTCAACCGTCTGGCCCGCAGCTGCTTCTACGGCGTCGCCGTCAAGGAAGGCGACGAGAGCCCCTACCGCAACGGCTGCATCCCCGCCGGTGCCGCTTCTGACACCGTGGTCGAAGCCGCCCAGCAGGCAGCCCTCGCCTTTGAGCAGGCCATGTACAAGTTCGAGACGCACCGCGCGCTTGCCGTGTGCGACGACTACCTGCGCGCCGCCAACAAGCGCTGGAGCGACGCCTCCAAGGCCGCCAACAAGCTCGAGGGCGAGCCGGCCAATGCCGCGATGACGCAGGCCCTTGTCGACGCCTTTACCGAGCTGCGCGTGGCGACCGTCCTGATGCACGGTATTGTGCCGGCCGGCTGCGAGCTCATCTGCGAGTACTTCGACGTCGACCCGGTCGCTTTCTTTAGCTGGGATAACATCTTTGCCTCCACGGACGAGTTCGTGGAGATCCTGGGCGAGAAGCCCGGCGAGCACCGCGTGAAGCCGCTGCCCCCGCGCTTCGACTTCTTTAGCAAGCACGAGAGCCAGTACTAAACACTCGACATGTAATGGAATGGGAAGGAAAGACGGATGTCCAAGCCGCGTCGTCGTAAGCAGAAAAAACAGGTCAAGGCCGAGCTCAAGCTCAGGCAGTTTGCCGCCACCGAGCTTTCCGACCAGCTTGCCGCCCTTCCTTGCGCCGCCGACCTGCCGCGCTTTATGGTCGACACGGTCGCCGGCGCCTATGCGCCCGCCGATGCCGAGCTCATGATCAAGGGCTTCGGCGCCGCGGTCACACGCCCGGTCACGCTGCGCGCCAACACGCTCAAGGCAACCGCCGAGGACATCGCTGCGGCGCTCGATGCCGCCGGCATCGCCCACAACCCCGTCGCCTGGTATCCAGACGCCTTCATCCTGCCCGACGCCCAGGTTTCCGACCTGTGGGACCTCGACATCTACCGCGACGGCAAGATCTACTTGCAAAGTCTGTCGTCCATGATGCCGCCGTTGGTCCTGGGCGCCCAGGCATGCGAGGACATCCTGGACATGTGCGCGGCCCCCGGTGGCAAGACGACGCAGATCGCCGCCCTCACGCAGGGCCAGGCGCACCTTACCGCCTGCGAGATGAGCATTCCCCGCGCCGAGAAGCTCGAAGCCAACCTCCACCGCCAAGGCGCAAAAAACGTGCCCGTCATGCGCATCGACGCACGCGAGCTCGACGAGTTCTTCCGCTTTGACCGCATCCTGCTCGATGCCCCCTGCACCGGCACGGGCACCGTCATCAGCGGCAACGAGAAAAGCCTGCGCGGCCTGACCGAGCAGCTGCTGAGTAAGTGTGCCCGCTCGCAGCGAGCACTTCTGGACCGCGCCATGGGAGCCCTTAAACCGGGCGGCACGCTCGTCTATTCGACTTGTTCGATCTTGCCGCAGGAAAACGAGGACGCCCTGCAAGAGGCCCTCGACAAGCACATGGATTGCGAGCTTATCCCCCTCGACGGCACGCCGAGCGAAAGTGAAACGCGCCGTGCTCAGGAAGTTGGCGAAGAGCCACGCATCGAGTGCAACGCCCTCACCGAGGCCATCGCCGCCAGCCACGTCTCGTCCGTCGCCAACGGTATGCCCGGCACGCTGACCATTCCGCCTAGCCGCGACTTTGAGGGCTTCTACATTGCCCTGATCCGAAAACGCAGCTAGCGCACGGATCCAAAACTCAACAAGCTATCTCTGTGCGCGTTTGCCCTGCTGGTCGCGATGCTGTTTAAGCATCGCGCGCTCCTTGCGTTCGGCCCTTTTGCCTTTAATGGCCGTAACCACAAAATAGATGACCGCGGCGGCAACGATTGCGCCCACACACAGGCCAATCGAGCCCAACATTGCTGTCAATTCCATACCGCGTCACCTCTCTTTTAAACGGGACTTTCAAGATAGCACCTCGATCCCCGCCACCACAGCTCCTTCACGTTCGCCGCCCTTCGGTCTAACGGGGGACGCGGCGGGGAAAAATCAACTCGTCAAACGATTTAGCAATCGTAGCGCCGGTCGCACGCTGACGGGCGCACAACATAGAAACGGATCGCCATGGATTCTCTCAACGATTTAAACGAGCGCGTCGACGCCTTTGTCGCCACCAGCTCCTTCGATACGCCTGCCGCGGCAAGCGACCAAGCCCCCATCGATGTGCCTGCCGAGGTTCACGAGGATATCGTCGCCTCGGTCGATTTCTCAGAGGTTGAGCTTGCGGACGAATTTACCGAGCCCCAGGTGGCCGTAACCCCCAGCGGTCTCTTGCCCATGGAGCCGCTGCCCATCGACGGACGCCTGCGCAAGGCGGCCCTTCGCATGCCCGACGAGATCGAAGAGGCGAGCGGCTTTACCCTCTTCGGCCGTCGCATCAAGTCGCTCATCTACACCACCGATGTCGCGGTTATCCGCAACTCCAACGCCGATGCCGTCTTTGCGGTCTATCCCTTCACGCCGCAGCCGGCCATTACGCAAGCACTGCTGACCGTCGCCGAGTGTCCGGTCTTTGTGGGCGTGGGCGGCGGCACCACCACCGGCAAGCGCTCCGTGCAGATGGCGGCCGTCTCTGAGATGCAGGGCGCGGCGGGCTGCGTGGTCAACTCTCCCGCTACCGCCGAGATGGTCGAGCACATCACCAATCTGGCAGACATCCCCGTCATCGCCACGGTCGTTCGCTGCGATGATGACGCTCATGCCAAAGTGCGCGCCGGCGCCAAGATCCTCAACATCGCGGCCGGCAAAAACACGCCTCAGGTCCTGCGCGAGCTGCGCGAGCACTATCCCAACCTGCCGCTCATCGCGCCGGGCGGCAAGACGCCCGAGAGCATCCGTGAGACCATCGCCGCCGGCGCCAACGCCATCATCTGGACGCCGCCTTCGGCCCAGCAGCTGCAGACCGACATGATGCAGCGCTATCGCAAGATGAAGGAAGACGCCACGCCTGTCATTTCGCGCGACGATGTGCCCATTATCGACCAGGTCGCCGCCGCCGAGGTCAGCCAGGTCGAGAATATGAATCCCGACGTGCCGATTCCCGATGAGGTGCTCGAACGTGCCGCCTCGATCCACGATCATATCGAGGAGCGTCGCGCTAACCGCGGACTCAAACCATCGCTGCACGGCTTCTTCTTCCGCGGAAAGAAACGCTAGCAAAACATCTTGGCCCGCCTCACCAACGTGAGGCGGGCCGTTTTCGTTTGAGCAATCATGCAGCGACGTGATGGGGCAAATTAATCCACGCGCTTGTCGCCCATAAAGAAGAGCGCCACCGTACCAGGTCCGGTATGAGAACCGATCAGAGCACCGATATTGTTGATCTCGATCTTACCTTTGAGCTGCGGAACCTGTTCCTCGATCAGCGTCGCAACGGCCTCGGCGTCCTCGCGGCACGCCGAATGGGACAAAATGCACTTACCCGAATAATCCGCACCGTCCTGCACGTGTGCCATCATGGTCTTAGCCATCTCGGAAATCGCGCGCTTCTTAGTGCGAATCTTCTCACGTGGCGACAGCCCACCTTCGCAATCGACCGTCATAAGCGGGCAAATCTTAAGCGCCGTGCCGATGATCGCGCTCGCAGCCGAAATGCGACCGCCGCGCAGGTAGCTCGACAGATCGGTCGAAAAGAACCAGTGGTGCAGGTTGAGTTTGTGCTCCTCGATCCAGGCGGCCGTCTCGTCGAGCGAAGCGCCGCTATCGCGCACGTCGGCGGCGCATTCCGCCAGCAGGCCAAAGCCCGAAGACGCTGCCAGCGAATCGATGACGCGCACCTTGCCGCCCTGGGGATAGCGATCCGCGAGCATCTGCGCCGCAACGCAGGCCGATCCATACGTGCCCGAAATACCCGACGACAACGTCAGGTGCAGCACGTCTTTACCCTCGGCAACAAACGGCTCCCAAAACTCCTCGTACTCGCCCACGCTCACCTGAGACGTCTTGGGCATGGCGCCCGCGGCAATCTGGGCAAAAAACTCGTCCGGCGTAATCGACTGATACAGATCGTCCGTATAGACAACATCGTCGATCTCGTAATGAAAACACACGACAGGGATATTGCGCGATTCAAAGAACTCACGGGTTCGATCGGCGGCGGATTCACAGGTCAGGACAAATTCACTCATATGAGGCTCCTTACTCATTGCTGCGCAAATTATCGCACAGCAAGCGTGAATACGGTACAAATGTCCACTATTTACCAAATAGAGCCAAAGGTGGTGAACATCTTTACCGTCATCATCTCTATCGATCCCGGAGGCATACGTCTGTAAAAACGACCCTACGTCTCCACCCAACCGCCATATCTACCTCAACTAAATCGATTTACCAAACCGTTCGGCCAACAATTCGACCTCCCACCCCCAATCGAAACAAAAGCGGCGCATACTGATAAACGTTTGACGCTGTTTATCAGTTTTACCAACCCCATCGGAAGGTGTTTCATGGTCGCATTCGATCGCAATCCGCAAGACTTCAAGTATCTGCGTCTGCTGTCGAAACAATTTCCCACCGAGCAATCCGCGTTTACCGAGATCATCAATCTCTCGGCCATCCTCAACCTGCCCAAAGGCACCGAGCATTTTATGAGCGACGTGCATGGCGAGTACGAAGCCTTTATGCACATCCTCAACAACTGCTCGGGCGTCGTGCGCGAGCATGTCGACGAGATTTTTGGCGGCACGCTTTCCTTTGACGAAAAGGGCGAGCTGTGCACGCTCATCTACTACCCGCACGAGAAGATCGAGCTGGTCCGCAGCCAGCGCGAGGACTCGCCCACCTGGTACAAGACGATGCTTGACCAACTCATTGTGGTTGCCCGCTCGCTTTCGAGCCGTTATACGCGCTCCAAGGTGCGTAAGGCCATCCCACGCGATTACGCCTATATCATCGACGAGCTGCTGCACACGCACCCGGACGAGAACAACTATCGCGTGCGCTATCACGAGCGCATCGTGGAGTCCATCCTGGAGACCGCAAGCGCCGACGACTTTATCGAGTCGCTTGCCTCGCTCATCAAGCGCCTGGCCGTCGACCACCTGCACCTGGTGGGCGACATCTTCGACCGCGGTGGCGGCGCGGCCAAGATTATGGACCGCCTGCTCACCTACCATTCACTCGACATCCAGTGGGGCAACCACGACCTGCTGTGGATGGGCGCTGCGGCCGGTGAGCCCGCCTGCATCGCCACGGTGCTGCGCAACAACCTACGCTACGACAACTACGAGATCCTGGAGAACGACTACGGCATCTCGCTGCGTGAGCTTGTCGCCTTTGCCGATGCCACCTACACCGCCGGTGAGTCCATCACCCCGCTGATCAAGGCCATCAACGTGCTGCTCTTTAAGCTCGAGGGTCAGATTATCCAGCGCCATCCCGAGTTCGACATGACCGACCGCCTGTTACTCGACAAGATCGACCACGACACCGGCACGGTCACGCTCGCCGACGGCAGCGTGTGGCCGCTCACGACCAACGACTTCCCCACCGTCGACCCGACGGACCCCTATACGCTCACGTCTCAGGAGCAGCACATCATCGACAAGCTCGTGTCCGAGTTTGTCACCGCCGATCACCTGCATCGCCATATCGATTTCCTCTATTCCCACGGCTCGATGTACAAGGTCGCCAACGGCAACCTGCTGTTCCATGGCTGCGTGCCGCTCAACGAAGACGGCACCTTTAGCAGCATGAACTGCCTGGGCACCTGGCACGCTGGCCGCGATTATCTCGATTTTTGCGACCACATCGCCCGCCGCGCCTGGCGCGTGGGCGACCGCGACGCTCTCGACTGGATGTGGTACCTGTGGATTGGCTTTAACTCACCCGCCAGCGGACGCCTGGTGCGCACCTTTGAGCGCGCCTATATCGCCGATAAGAGCACCTGGGTCGAGCCGATGGACCCGTACTTTACGCTTACCAAGTCGCCCTCGGTCTGCGATGACATCATGCGCGAGTTTGGCGTCGCGCCCATGGCATGCTCACCGACCGGTCACATCATCAACGGCCACACGCCCGTTAAAACCACCAAGGGCGAGCAGCCCATCCGCGCCGAGGGCAAGCTGCTGGTCATCGATGGCGGCTTCTGCCGCGCTTACCATCCCAAGACGGGTATCGCCGGCTATACGCTCATCTCGAGCTCGCGCGGCTGCCGCCTCAAGTCGCACCGGGCCTTTACGACGGTTGCCGAGGCACTCACCCGCAACGTCGATATCGAAAGCGAGACCAACCGCTTTGACGAGGCCGACCGTCGCCGCATGGTGAGCGACACCGATTCCGGTGCCAAGATCCGCAGCCAGATCCAGGACCTGCGCCAGCTGCTCGATGCATATAGAAACGGTGCTATCGAGGAGCGCGCCTAGCACCACCCGTGGGGATTGGCTAAACTTGCTGAGTTTGTCATCCCCGCGGCGCCCCGGCGCCACCATAAGGCAGGTACCATGCAAAAGCTCCTTGCGCAGATCATGAAGTTTGGCGTCGTCGGCGTCATTGCCACGGTCATCGACTTTGGCATTATGAATCTGCTCCACTACGGTCTGGACCTCAACATCCTAATCGCCAACACCAGCGGCTTTATCATCTCACTCATCTTTAACTACCTCGCCAGCATGAAGTACGTGTTTGCGCACAAGGAGGGCATGAGCCGCCGCCGCGAGTTCATTATCTTTGTCGTGCTGTCTGTGATCGGTTTGGGACTCAACGACGGCATCGTGCTGGCGCTCAACGCCGGCCTGGGGCTCGAGGCCAATATCGCCAAGATTTGCGCCACCGCGCTGGTCATGGTCTACAACTTTGTGACCCGAAAGATCTTCCTGGAGGGCGAGGAGACCAAGTAGCTCGGCCTCCTCGTTGCACTACGGGGCCCACGGACGACGTGCGTCGAGCGCTGCGTTGTTCGTGGGCCTTGTTCGCTTACGGAAGGATTTGCAACGTTTGCGGATTGTCTCTTGCAAATTTGACGAGTTCGTATAGTTCTTGCCAAAGACCTTACGTTTCCCATGCAAAAGCTCTAAAGTAACTTTTTGCTCGATTCATCAACGCATTGGATGTGATTACGTGCGCAAGGCACTGGCACAACCTCATACCAAGCAGTTCCTCAAGTTCGCTGTCGTGGGTCTTATCTCTTTTGGCATCGACTGGGGCATGCTCATTGCGCTCGTCGAGCTGTTCCACCTCGACTTTTTGATGAGTACCACGCTCTCGTTTATCACGTCCGTCGTGGTCAACTACTGGCTCAGCATGAAGTACGTGTTCGACCACCGCGAGGGCATGAGCCGCAAGCGCGAGTTCACGATCTTCACCATCCTGTCGGTGATCGGCTTGGGCCTCAACGACCTGTACATGTTTGTGGGCGTCACATTTTTGAGCATCGGATACCAGGCCATGAAGGCAATCGCAACGTTCCTGGTCACCTGGTACAACTACTTTAGCCGTCGCCTCTTCCTCGAGGGCGCACAGTCGTAGACGCGTAGACGGCCCAGCATAATCTCGCTTCGCAGCCGGCTGGAATTCACGTTCCAACCGGCTTTTTGTTTGCAGAGCCTGCCGAGGAAGGCGCACGAGGTGGGCTACAGCGTCGGAATGGGACGCAGTTTCCCTAGGGGCGCCGTTCCGGAAAGTGCATCCCAGACTGCACCCTCAGAGCGGGACACAGTTTCCGAAACGCCGCCCCGGCGGAAAGTGTGTCCCGGAATTCGCCTTCAGAGTGGGATGCGATTTCCGGTTGAGCCTCGATTGGGAAACGGCGTCCCATTCGCATGAAAAACGGGCGACTCGGATGTTTGTCCGAACCGCCCGTTTGGCGTGGTATGTCGAGGCATTTAGCCCGTTACGTAATACCAGACAACGCTGTCGCCGTTGGATAGGACGTAGTTGCTGCACGCCGTGTTGGGCGTAACACCATTAACGGAATACATCCAGCCACTCGTGCTGCCGTGCTCCTTCTCGGCTAAACCGCCAATGCCGGCAACATACGTACCGTACGACGAGCCGTGCGCGTTCACGGAAAGGCCCAGCGCGCACAGGGCATCGTAGGCCGTAGCGCCCTCGTTAAAGGTGAAGGTGCCACCAGAAGATACAGGATTGCCCACAGCGCTCGATGTGACTGAGACCGTTACCGTGACGTAGCCAGGCTGATGCGAGCCATCCTGATTGCCCGCAGAGGCGCCGCCACTGTTGGATGCAGACCCACCGCCGAACGCCGAGCCGCTGCCCGAAGAAGAGCTCGATCCACCGGCGGATTCGGAGCCCTGTCCGGCAGACGTGTTGCTGGACTTCATGCCGCCCTTGCCTTCGGACTTCTTCTCCTTCGAATCCTTATTTGAGTCCTTATCCGAAGATTTAGAATCGTCATTGGAGTCCGATTCATCCGAACTCTTGGACTCGGAGTCCGCAGCATCAGAAGATGAGGAGCCCGCCGCCCCCGTCTTGTCAGAGGCGGTAGGGCCAGAGTCGGCGACACTCTTACCCGCCACGGCCTGAGCAATCCAATCGATAGACCAAGCGCCGCCGGTGGAAGGCTGGACAAAGCCCAGCGAAACAACGATCAAAACGATGCAGGCAGCTGCAAGAACACCAGCAAGCGCCTTGCGCCGCGGGGCGGACGCCGCCGAAGCGGCGCCCTTTTGCTTTGCATCGTCGAGCTGAATGAACGACGAGTCGGGCTGTTTGGAGTCGGCGTCCTGAGATTTATTGGACACAGCCCTCACCTACCGACGCTTGGTGAGTGCGAACACGCCGATGACGGCGAGACCAATAACGCCAGCCGCCACGCCAACAATGGCGAGCGGGTTGAAGCCAGACTCCTGCGCAGAAACCTCAGAGGACTTTTTGGCAGCGGTCGAAGCGGACGAGCCCGTGTCGGACTTGTCGTTCTTCTTGTCGGACTTCCTGTCCTTCTTGTCGGAATCCTTCTTGGAATCCTTGCCGTCCTTGGTCTCGGTCGTGGTGGTCGTGGAGACCGGCGTCTGGCCCGGAGCAACGGCGCCGCCGCCCTGCTGGCCGCTCGTTCCGTTGCCGGAGTTGGCACCATTGCCAGAGCCGCCCGCATTACCATTGGAGTTGCCGTTGCCACCGTTATTGTCGGCGGGATACTTGACCCACTTGGCATACAGCGTCATATCCGCCGTCACCGCAGTCGCGAAATCGTACGCCTTAGTGCAGGCGGCATCGGAGAACCAGCCGGCGAAGGTGTAGCCCTCGCGCGTCGGGTCGGCAGGTTTGGCAACCGTCGAACCCGAGGCGGGAGTCTGGTCGTCAATCGACGATCCCCCCTGTGTATCGAACTTCACACGATGGGCCTGAGACTTCACGCAGAACAGATGGCCAGAGTCATTCGTGTAGTAAAGGTTACCGAACTTGTCGCAAACAACCGATGCCATGCAGTAGTTGGCATAACCGGAACCGGGGACAAACACTTCAGTCGCCTCGGCATCGCCCAGCTTGTACATATACACGCCGCCACCCGAAGTGTAGTTGGGCCAGTTTCCCTTGGCGCCGTTCAAAGTAAAGTACACATACGTCTCGCCGTCGCGCGTCGAAACGAGCGGCGTACTCTTAGACTCAAAGCCAAGCTCTGCGCCGTCAGCCTTCGTGATCTGCTTCACGCTCATATCGGACAGGTCGACAATCGAAAGCAGACCTTTGCCCTTCCAGTCGTTCGTGGTCTTGCCGTTGACGAACGCATAGTTCCCGCTAAATACGGGTGTCGAAGTCGAATATGCGGCAAACTGCGCTTGAGCAACTTCAGCGAGGGAGCCGTCGGAGCCAATCGTCAGCTTATGCAGGGTACCGTTATCACGCGTGACAGCATACACAAACCCGTCGTGCTCAACAAGCGCAGAACGGATATTGCCCCCAGCGAGCTTAATCGAACCGACAAGCTTTGACAGATCGGCGGAATACACGCGCACCTGGCCATAGTCACCGCCAACGACATAATAGCCGTTGACCATCAGGCCGCCAGACCAATAGAAGCCGCCATCGGTAACGGAGGCACTGCCGGCAACTGCACCCGTATGAATATTGATGCGCTTGATAGTGCCGTTTTGCACGTCTTCACCAGACCAATAATCAAGAGTATTGATATAGACGTAATCACCGTCAACGGTCAGCGAAGACAGGTTCTGTTTCGTAAAGGCATCGGAATACCAAAGCGTCTCAAACGTTTTCGCCGAAACAGCCTGCAGGTAACCGCCGGAAAGCGGAATCAGAATGATGCCTTGCGCGACAACAGGACGGCACGTGCTATCCATAGATGAGCCAAGCTCAAGGGATCGCACGACGGAACCCGTCTCAGGGTCGATCTCGTTCAGAACGGCATTCCATGTCTTTCCGCCCCATACCGAAGCGCCCGTGACAAGGTACACCTTTCCGTTCGCGACAAGCGGATCGGAAGCAGAAGCGTTTGCGCCCGCCTTCTGCTGTTCTTCGGTCAAAAGGTTGAGCGCCCAGGAAGGCGTATCGGTCTTCGTAGTGGGCGTCAGAGCATCAGCCGCCGAGGCGGAGCTGCCGTTTGCAAAGCCATTCCACGAGACATCGACATCAGGATGCTCCGTCTCGGGATTGGTAGCAGGAGCCGTTGTGGGCTTCTGCGTGCCGTCACCCTTAACATAACGGAACTCGACGCAATCGCCGTTCTTAAGGAAATAGCTCGGGGCACCGACGCTCGCATACCCATTGTTTACAAAGAACGACCAGTAGCTATACGGCGCGGCGCTCGTTGTGCTCAGCACGCGGCCATCGGGCATCGTCGCACTCGTAAGACCCCATGCATTTGCTTCGAGGTTCGTACAACCGGCAGCCGTCATAAGCTGCTCGAGCACCGACTCGGCTGTCGTGTCTTCGTCGGCGGGAAGCGTAAGCTCGGTCAAGGGCACCACCGATTGCTCGGTGTAGTTGCCGCCGGCGTCACTTGCGGAAACACCCGTGACCTTGGCCGTCACCGTAATGGTCTTGCCCTCGTTCGGGTTGTCGAGCCCCGTCGTTCCCTTGACGTTTACCGTCGCAGAAACATCCAAGCCGGCAAGTACCGCGTAGTCCGAATTGTCGGGATAGCGCTCGGCATAACGGGCAAAACGCTCACTCTTCAGACGGCCGCTGATTGTAACCTTCGCGTTGTACTCAGGTTGCGTAAACAGAAGATTCTCGTGCGAGATTACGCTCGGCTTGCTCGACTTGAGCAAACGATAGGTATTCTCCGTACCACCAGAAAGTTCGCTAAACACAAAGCCATAATGGCCAGCGGCCTCTTCGCTGGTATAGCACCAGTTAACCGCATATCCCTGACCGTACACCTTCAACGGCGCATGCAGGTTCCCCGTCACATTGGAGGCATCCTGACCGTCAAGAATACCCTGAGAGAATGTTGACTTTGCAAGGCTCAGATGGAACAGCTCAGCATCAAGCTCGTTCTGGTCCTGCGGGGCAATCGCAAAGTCGAGGGTCTTGCTTGCCGTGACCTCGGCGTTGGACTTATCGGTCACCGTGAGGGTGATCTTGGTCTTCGCTGCCTCGGTGCCAGGCAGCGGCTGATAGACCGTGCCCTTGTAGCCGTTGAACGTAATGTCATCGGTGCTGGCGGAGTACTTGACCTCGAAGTACTTGCCGTCGATATTGAGCGTGCTCGTGCGCGGCATCTGCAGGTCGGCGGTTAGGCCGTCTTTATCCGCAACCGTTTTGGTGCCGGAGTACTTGATGTTGTCGTAGGTAAAGGCCGCATCGACCTTCTCCTGGAGCGCCTTCTTGTCGGCGGCGACCTTCTCGGGATCACCCTTGACCGTCACGACAAAGTCGTGCGAGCCGGCAAGCTTGATGTCGCCGCTCGTAACCGTAACCTTGGCGGTCAGCGTCACGTCTCGATCGCTCGATGCGCGCGAAACCTTACCCGTCTTATCTTCCCAGCTATAACCAGAAACAAACAGGCGCTCGGTGTCGGAGCTTGTCCATTCAACAGAGAATTTCTTTGCGGAACCCGCCTTGTACGGAAGCGTGACATTTTGGGTCACGCTATCGGCGGACTCGCCCGCCGCGTAGCCAATCTGCAGGGATTCGGCGGCTCCGTCAAGAAGGTCTTGCAGTTTAGCCTCGTCCCAAGCAACCTGCACGGACTTGTTGGGCAGGTAATACTCGGTCTTCTCGCCGTCACGCGACAGCTCAAACACCACATCGGCACTACGCAGACCGTCGATGTTGTAACTAGTGTAATCGTTGGGGTCAATGAAGAAGAACGTCACATCGCCGTTGGTCTTATCCTGGGCGTCGGAGATACCGACCGTGGCCTTGTCATCCTCAGCCTTAAAGGCAACGCCGCCCTCGGAGACCCTAACGTCAACGTCGGTAAATCCCAGATCGGCAAGCTGCGCCTTCAGAACATCGTTGACGTTGCCGCCCTTGGCGCTGTAATCAACAACGATCTGCTTATTGGCATCGTTGAGCTTTTGGACTGCAGCCTCAAGCGAGCCTGCGGCGATAACGGGATTGGCAGAGACGAGCTCGACCTTCGAGCTGCCGCTCGTGGCGACAGCCTTCAGATACTTGCCAGCAGCAGATGCCGAGACCGTCGCCTCGGCGCCCGACATATCAGACAGCAGCGTCCAGTCGGCCTCCGGAGCCTTCGCGTTGTCGGCCGCATACCAGGCAACAGTCGCCTGACCAGTGACGTCGATACCGTTGGTGGCCGAACCGTCGGCGCGCTTGGCCTGCGCCATCGCCTTAACCTTATCGCCCGAGACGAGATGGGTCGAATCGCTATTGATCTGCGGCGTAGTGGTCACGCGCAGCAGGCTATACTCCCCCGCCGCGGTGACGCTATCGGACGAAACCCATTCAACCGTGTTGTCGAGAGCGCTCGCCGTAACTTTGATGCGCTTGCCGACAAACGCATCCGTAAGAGTCAGGCTGCCATCGGTCGTATCGATACCGTCGGTGAGCTCGGTCCAATCGGCATCGCCCTCGCCCTTGGCATACCACGCCATGGTGAGCTCGGCATCGTCGGGCACGTCCGTGGTCGAGCCCGACCAGCTGCCCGGAACCTGCACACTCGGCGTGATCTTTGAACCCACGCTGAGCGTAACGTTCTTATCGGCAAGCTCAATGCCTGCCAGCTTGTACTGACCCTTGAGCGTCACGGGGCCGAGCGGGGCAACGGACTGTGTACCGTACGAGTTCTTCTTCTGCGTGCTGGAAACGGTGTTTTCGCTCGTCACCTTCACACGCAGATACTTGCCGGCATAGGCGGCATCAACGGTATAGGTGGCCTTGGTAGCACCGGGGATATCGGTGTAAGCGGAGTCGTAGCTCGAGCTGCTATTTGCATACTGCCACTGGTAGGTCACATTATCGGTGCGGTCGATATAGTTGTAGCGCGAACCGTCCTTTTTGCGCACCTTAGTCTTGAGCGTATCGCCTACGTGCACGCCATTGGTGGCAGGAGAGCCCTCAAACTGTACGTCGTACAGCTCAACCTGGCCCGCGACGGAAACGGGACCCACCGCATAGTAGGGCTTCTGCTCGCCATAGCCGCCGTTGGCCTTGGCCACGACGTAGCAGCCCTTAAGGGCGGCGGTCACCGTCAGGGCGTTACCGGTCTCGCCCTCGATAGGCGTGTTGCACGAGCCGGCGGTATTCGAGGTGCCCTTATACCACTGCCACGTGACATGCGAATCGGCGGTAACGTCGGCGGAACCCGCCTTGGCGATCGCCGTAATCGTGGAACCAACCTCGACTTTGCCCGAAGTCGGGCTCATAGTCACACTCGTGACATTAATTGAACCGGTGGCAGCAACGAGAGCGCCCGTGTTGTTGGCCATGCTCGAAGAGCCGATCTTCGAGGACACCTTGCACTTGAGGTACTTGCCACCCAAAGCATCGGTTAGCTCGAGGGTCTCACCCGTGGCGCCCGCGATATCGGTATACGCGCCGCTCTTGGTGTCAGAGCACTGCCACTGATAGTTGAGCTTGCTCGCGTCGACGAACGCGCCGTACGCGCCGCCCTTCTCCTTGGCGCGGGCCTTAGCGGTATCCCCCACCGCAAAGACGCTCGTGTTGTCCCTGGTGTTAACGATAGACACGGCCGAAAGCTCGACCGCACCGGCCTGTTTGACCTTGCTGGAAGTGGTCTTGTTCACCGTGTTGACGCCAGCGTTGGCCTCGACCCTGATGTACTTGCCTTCAAGGTCGTCGCCCACCACGAGCGAAGCGCCCGTCTCGCCCTCGATCTTGGTAAAGCCCGAGTACTGCGAGGTGGATGCGGACCACGTGTAGGTAACCTTGGCGTCGGCGGGGGCTTGCTGATAATAGCTTATGTACGGAGTCGCCGTCAGGGTATCGCCTATGCTCGGCGTGTCGCTATTCAGCTTGACGCTGTTAAGCTCCATCTGACCGGCACCCAGCACGGGGCCAGGAATGTAGTTGGCATTGATGCCCGAGCCGGAAGAAACGGACGGACCATAGTAGTCCTTGCCATCAACCGTTACCTTGCAGATGAAGTATTTGCCTTCCATCGCGGCGGTGACGGTGAGCGACTGCTCGTGGCCTACGACCTCGGTGTAGTCGGCGACATTGCTACTGGCCCTAGTCGTACCGGCGAGCCAGGTGTAAGTCCAGGTGCCGGGATTGGCAACGGACTCAGTCGAAGTGCCGTACCAGTCGTCCTCGACCTCATCGTACATATTTGCCCAAAGCGTCTCACCGGCCTTGAGCGCGCCCGACTTCGTGGAATTGGAGCTGTCCTTATCCTTGGTGTCCCGGATGAAGACCTTGGCCTCGCTCGAAAGCGTTGTGGCGGACGCGGCGCCAACGGCGTTCTTCTGCTCCGAAGCAGCAGACGCCGCAGCAGAGTTCTCGGACTCAGTCGCGTTGTCTGCGGCGGCGTCATCGCCATTCGCGGCACTCGCAGTTGCGCCCTGATCAGCGGTGGCGTCATCAGCAGTATCGCTCGCCGGCGCACTGTTCGCGCCGGTGTCGGCAGCAGTGCCATCGTCTGCCGCCGCACCCTCGCCGGCCGTCGCAGTCTGAGCCACGGCCTGGGCAATGCCCTCGGCGCCCTCGGCCCAAAGTTGCGCCGGCGTGGTGCCAAAAGCCATGGCAAAAGCCAGGAACGCCACCAGACCGCGCTTAGCTACGCCGCGGGCAATCGTTCCATACGGACGCCACGAGGCGCGCTGGCACTCGTCCTCAAACATATCCATTTGTCTCCTACTGTCTGCACTTGGGGCATTGCCCAGCGGCTGCCCCACATCATTGCGCATATTGCGCTCGAGTACCCCCATCGGGGTCCCCCTTCCCTCCAGAGCCCAACGCGTACCGGCGGCATGCGCCGCGGCCGCGTACAAGATGGGAGGCGATCCGACTTAACCTTACCGACCCAGGCGCGCCGTCCGATCTGCGACGCGACCATCCCGGGCCAAGAGGAATTACGGTTACTGGTACAGCCGGGGACTTGCACCCCGATTCTCCCAAACGCGCAGGAAAACCGCGCATTCGTGCGTCTCCGCACCACCATCTAGGCCATCGATTATTACTGTCGATATGGTAGCACGCAAAAGGGCCCCGCACACAGGCGAAGCCCAAGGTAAAAGCTATGGTTTGCGATAGGAAGGACTGTCGTCGGACCTTGTAAGAACAGCCCGTTTCAAAACTATGCCGGATTACGGGGCTGATTCAGCTCTTCGCAACCATACCTGCCATTTTCGAAAACCAACGACTCATCTACCTGCGGTTTTAAAAGCACGGATTCCGACATGGTCGAAGTTCGGCAGTCTAGCCCCGTAAACCGGCATAGTTTTGTTCGGACCAGCCCACGCCGGCGCGACGCGAGGCAAAATAACCCGTTTCCTCCGACCCCGGGAAATCGTTAACGCTTGCCGCCGTGGCTGTTGCGCCAGATCTCGCGGCCCAGCATCAGCGCCAGCACCAGCGCACTCACGTAGCCCATAAAGCCAATGACCGGGATACCGAACACAACCGGCTCGATGCGCGCGTAGTACACCACCGACGAGCCGATAAACAGGCCGGCAATCACAATTGCCATCGACATGCGGTCGATAATTCCACCCAGCTGCCGCAGTGCCTTATCGCTGCTCATGATCTGCGTGTTTACCTTAAGCTGGCCGCGCGTGAGCATGCGCGACGCCAAGCCCAGATACTCAGCCGCCTCGAGCGAGCCTTTTGCCGCGCGATAGCTGCTCACGGCAAGGTCGCGTCCCATTTCGCGGACGCGTGCATAGGTGCTCTTCTCGTTTTTGATGTGCGTCTGGATAATCTGGATCATATTGACGTTGGGCATGTACTCGGTCAGCAGACCCTCGAGTGTCACCATGCCGCGGGCGAACATCGTCACCACGCTCGGCAGCTCAACGTCATTCTTGCGCGCCAGGTTTAACAGCGAGGTCAAAAACTCGCCGATATCCAGGTCCTTCAGGTCAAGGCCCGCAAAGTCTGCGACGATAAAGTCCAAATCGGACAAAAAGGCCGAATGATCGAGCTCGGCCGAATCGCCACGCGTCACGGCGAAGCGCATGAGCGAATCCTTGAGCTTGGGCACGTCACCCTCGGCCACGGCGAAAATCATGTCCTTGACGATACCGCGATCGTGACTCGACATGCGTCCGACCATGCCCAAGTCGATAAAGTAAACGATGCCGTCCTTGAGAATAATGTTTCCCGCATGCGGGTCGGCATGGAAAAAGCCGTCGTCGAGCACCTGCGTCGAGTAGTCCTCGACAATCGCGGCACCGATCTTTTCCAAGTCATAGCCCTCGGCCACCAAGCGTTCAGGATCGGCGATCGAAATGCCGTCGACGTAGTCCATAACCACCACGTGCTCGGTGCACAAGTCCAGATAGGATTTAGGGCACGTCACGCCATGAACGCTCTTATGGAACTCGTAGAAGTCGTTGAGGTTTTTGGCCTCGGCCAAAAAATTGGTCTCCTCGCGAAACGAGGTCCACAACTCCTCGACTACGCCGTGCAGGTCAACAAATTGATCGGTGTTGACGAACTTGGAAACGATACGCACCACCGAGCGGATGATATCGATGTCCTGTGCCATAACCTGCTGCGCACCGGGGCGCTGCACCTTGACGGCCACGTCCTCGCCCGTCACCAGACGGGCGCGGTGCACCTGCGCGAGCGATGCGCTACCAAGCGGATTGGGGTCGATCGCATCGAACATCTCCCCCAGGCGCAGGCCGTATTCTTCTTCCAGACAACTGAGTACGACCTCGTACGGCACCGGCTCCACGTCGGAGCGCAGACGACGCAGCTCGTCGCAAAAGCGTTGCGGCAGAATCTCGGACCGGTTAGCCAGAATCTGCCCCATCTTGACGAACATGGGGCCGAGTTCCTCGAGCAGACGGCGCAAACGAACCGGCGTGAGGTTGTCCCACACGCGGTACTTTTTGACCAGGCGAACAATCTGCCCGATGCGCTCGCGGCGACCCGCCGGCGTGAGCTGGTATTCCTCGTCCGGCGCCATCGCGTCGGGCTCCTCTGGCACCATATCGACAGCGCGCGGCTTCTTGCGAGCGCCCGAGACGGCGGCGTCGACCTCATCGACAACCGCCGCCTCGTCACCCAAGGGATCTAGATTGTTGTAATCGGTGGTGGAATCTGCCATCTGCGCTGCTACTCGGCCTCTTCGGTATCCTTCGCATCGTCGGGCTCAACGGACTCGACGGGCACCGAGGTCACGTTGTCCTCGACCGAATCGACGATGTCGCGCACATGGGCCAGGAAGGCCGTACGCTCGGGCGCGGTCATAACGCGGACGCGAGCCAGAATGAGCTCGTCGAGCACGCGTTGGGCCGCGGTCTCGCCCTGCATGCCCAAGCGCTCGGTCAGATCGGAGATGGTACCGCCGGCCTGCTCGAACATGTCGGACACGCTGCGGGCGATATCGGGGGTGGCGGTGTCCTTGCGGACCTGCTCGCCTTTGGTGTTAAGGTCGTCGAGGACCTTCTTGCCGCCTTCGACAGCAACGGCGGCAGCGCCAAAGCCCACGTTGATGGCGCCGTTAACAAGCTGATCGAGTTTCATAACCATGGTTGTCTCCAATCACAAACAACTGCATTGGCGTTCTTGTACCCAAGATTGAGTGAAAGCGACAAAGCGTTTTAGCGCTATTCGATCGACGGGAAATCCCTATCTCACGTTGTCGTTCATCGCGAAAGAGTTCTTCATGGCGCAGCTCGTGGTGTAGAGCACCTTGCCCAACAGGGCATCGGTCTCCACGCGCACGAGCTCGGCAAACTCCTCGTTGGCGCGTGCAAGCTCGGCAGGCACCTCGGCCTCGGGCAGAACGGCTACGGCAGCGTCGACGTCATGAATCTGCTTGTGGCCCATGCCGCCGACCTTCTCCTGATAATCCTCGACTGCGCGGCCGCACTCATGGAAGCGGACGTCGGCCAGCGCGCCGATCAGGCGGTTGGCCCAGTAGAAGTTTTCGGACGTCACGCGAGCCTGCGTGTCGGCAAAGTACTCGGGCATGGTCTCGACGTTGGCGTACAGCGGAACCAGCGCGTTAAACGAGTTGGAGCCAAAGGCCATCCACTGCACGGCGCGGTAGGCCGGATGCGCATAGGGGCGCAGCTGCAGCACAGCGAGCTGGCTGTTGCGGTTGATGCCGATGGGGCGATAGGCGCCACGCGTGGCGGGCGTGCCCTTGCTGCCGTAGCAGTCGTACTCCGTGCCCTGGTAGTGGCTCGAGAGTACGTACTTGATGTCCTCGATGGTCACCTTACGCTCGGGCACGCGGCTCCAGGGGATGTCATCGCTCTCGGGCGTGTAGTCGGCGTCGGGGCCGTCCCACACATCGCTGGGGTTAAGGCGGCGCTGCATGTACCACGCGCGCGGCGTGTTGTAGACATGGTCGCTGTCGCTGTGCGAGCCAAAGGCCTCGCGCGGGTTAAAGATCGCAGCCGGGCCGTCGCCATCGACGCCCAGCGTCAGGTCCAGATGCCACTCGGCCATCCAGGCACGCAGGTCGGCGGAGCACATGTGGTCGGCCTGGGCGCCCTCGGCGTCATCCAGGTCAAAGCTGTCGATACCCAGCTGGTTGGGCATGGTCACATAGGCGTCATCGGGCACGCGCTTGGCGATCCAGTGGTGGCCGCCGATGGTCTCGAGCCACCAGATCTCGTCCACGTCGCTAAAGGCGATGCCGTTGTTCTCGTAGGTGCCATAACGCTCGAGCAGGTCACCCAGAATGCGTACGCCGTCGCGGGCGGATTTGGCATATGGCAGCACCAGGGTCACCATGTCCTCCTCGCCCAGACCGCCGGGCTGCGCCGGAACATAGCCGTCCTCGCCCTCGTTGCCCTTGGCGGGCACGTAGTCCACGAGCGGGTCGGCGCCGCGAACGCGCTCGTTGGTGGTGAGCGTCTCGGTTGCAGACATGCCCACATTGAGCTCGTTGAAACCGGCCTCGGCCCAGATGCCGTGGCCCGGGACAACATCGGGGACGCTCGTGTAGCGCATGGGGTTATCGGGCAGTTCAACGGTCAGGTGACTCAGAACGCTCGTGTAGACGCGCGGCTGCTCGTCGGGATGCACCACGCGCATACGCTTGGGCTCAAACA
The DNA here is from genome assembly GCA_902466395.1 of uncultured Collinsella sp. Classification (GTDB taxonomy): domain Bacteria; phylum Actinomycetota; class Coriobacteriia; order Coriobacteriales; family Coriobacteriaceae; genus Collinsella. The sequence goes on along the minus strand of CABQQR010000004.1, from coordinate 68,351 downwards.
CCCCGTTGGACGAATCCTCGTTGCGGGCGACCAACGTCGACCCGTCGTAGCTCGCGTTCTTACCAACCAAAATCGTTGTGCACGGCATGCGCATCCTCCTTGAGCGAAGAAATCAAACGATAACAGTGTATCGCTTCGGCGCAGAAAGGGCGAAACCGCGGCGCTGGCAACCCCTGTGGTCAAAAAATGCCAAATATGAGTACTGTCACCAATTTAGTAACAGCAATTTTGCTACGTATGGGTGTCGAAAGTCTACATTTGTTCAAAAATTAGATGATGTAATTCCTCATAGGTCCAATAAAATAAGCTCTCTATCGATAATAAATATCGTTAGAGAGCCTATTTGACCTAAAATATATGTGACTATCTTGGCAACAGTACTCATATTTGGCATTTTTTGTCCACGGGGTATAGAACTAACCCCTCAAACAGCCCAAAACGCCTATTTCGATGCGCGCTCGGCCGCTTCGATCACGTGTTTGGCGAGGATCGCCGTCGTCACAGCGCCCACGCCGCCCGGCACGGGCGTGATGGCGTTAACGACCGGCTCCGCAGCATCAGAATCGACGTCACCCACCAGCTTGCCAGCGGCCTCGTCCCAATTAATGCCAGCATCGATGATCGTCTGGCCCTCGCGAACCGCATCCACGCCAATCGTACGTGCGCGTCCAACGGCGGCAACCACAATGTCGGCAGCACGGCACTCGGCAGCAAGGTCGTGCGTATGCGTATGGCACGTCGTCACGGTCGCATTGCTCGCCGTAAGCATGGCGGCAACGGGACGGCCAATCACCAGAGACCGACCGACCACAGCAACCTTAGCTCCATCCAGCTCAACGCCGTAATGATCCAGCAAAGCAAGCACGGCTTCGGCTGTGCAGGGGGCAAAACCCTCGCCGCGCCCCGAAAGCGTGGTGAGCAGCGAAGCCGGCGTCATGGAGTCAACGTCCTTGGCGGGATCGAGTGCCGAGGCAACCGCGTCCTCGTCAAGGCCGGCGGGCAGCGGGCGGAACATCAGGCAGCCATGAACAGCGGGGTCGGAATTGATGTCCTCGATGGCCGCCAACAGCTCGTCCTGCGAAACATCGGCGGGAAGCAAAACGCGGCGAGCTTCAATGCCAACCTTCTCGCAGCGCCTGAGCGCACCGCGCTCGTAGGATAGGTCGTCCTCGCGTTCACCCACACGCACGATAGCCAACGTCGGAACAACGCCCCGCTCGCGCAGGGCTGCGCAGCGAGCAGCAAGTTCCTCAGTCAAAGCGCGAGCGACGGGAGCACCCTTCAGCAGTTCAGCCATGGCTATCCTCTCTTCCTTGCAGCGTCGGCGGCGCGGCGCGCCAGCGCATCGGCGCGCGGCAACCACGTGTCGAGCAGCTCATCGCACGCGGTCTCGAGCTCCTCGGCGCGCGCCCGGTCCTTCATAGACGTGGTGTTGGCAAAGAGCGTCAAGCTCGCGCCCTGCATAGCGGAACGGCAGAACACGGCGCCGCACGCCACATCGGACAGCAGCTGACGCGAACCCTTGTCGGCCATGTCCTCGAGCAGCGCCAGCGCACGCCCGCAGGCATCCATAATGCGATACGGCGGCATAGCGGCCACATGCAGCGCATCCTGAATCGCGGTCGCTCGAGCCGGATCGTCACGCGGAATACCGTACGCCGCGGACACCTGCCCATAGGCACGAACGTCCTCGGCAACCAACTCGACAAGCTCCTGGGCCAGCTCATCAGCATGGGCAAACGCACGCGTCAGGTCATCCGCGCGATCAGCAAGCGCGGGATTGGTCGCACCGTAGCGGGCAACCATTCCGCACAGCGAGGCGCCCAGCGCGCCCACAAAGGCGCTCGCGCTGCCACCGCCGGGAACCGGCTCGCGCGCGGCCAGCGCCTCGGCAAACCCGCGGCAGGTCTTGTCCATCATCTCTTGGCTCATACACATGCACCTTCAAGTCATATACATCGGTCGGGTGGCAACCGCCGACCGACTGCATCGATCACGTAATGGTGCTAAGTCTAGCCCATAAGCACATGAGCGTCAGCGCACCTGGCCATCGCGGATTTCTATGGCACACGATAGGCGGCAGCGACACAAACATGGGACACATGGCCCACCTTTCGAGACTCCCGGGCAGCGGCAACTGGGGCATACATATAGGTAAGGAGCCCTATGTTGGGGCAAGCTCATCACGGCGCCGGACGACGAATGGAGGAATAACCGCACAGTAAACAAAGGCATCATGTGCATGCGTAACCGCCGCCCCAGCGATCCGCGGCGCACGATGTCCCTGGCAGACAAGGAGGACGCCACCATGAAGAAAAAGACCCTATCGATTCTTTCCCTTTGCATCGCCCTCTTTGCCGCATTTGCCCTTGTCGGCTGCGGCGGGAGCGCATCGGGCGGAAGCGGCAGCACCGCCAAGAGCGAGAGCAGGGAAAAGGCCCCCGTCGCCGAAAAGACTGACTTTATCTGGTTTAAGGTCGAGATGCCCGAGAGCGTTGGCGTGAGCGACTCCGCCGGCAAGAACGCCGACAGGGTCCAGCTCACCTTCCCCGAGAACGAGAACGCCTCGGCCGATCGCTTTATCCCCGTTTGGAAAAAAGCGCTGACGGCCGAGGAATCCCACGCCGACCAGGCGGAAAAGAAGGGGGATACGTTCCAGTGGAAGGATGGCGGGTCCGTCGAGTATAACGGCAGGACGTGGCTCGTCGGAACATACGAGGACAACAGCGGCATCTCAACCATGCTTTTTACCGACGTTGAGCCGGGAAGCGTCTACGTCCTCATCTCGAACTTCGACCAGCACAAGAAAGAAGCCGAGACGCTCCTCAACTCCATCGAGTTCCCCGATGACATGGAAGAGGCAGTTTCCGAGGCACGCGAAGTCGAGATTTCGAGCATCGAGATCAAGTAACGGGACACCCGCACGTGCCTATGCGCACCCGCGTACACGCGCCCCATTAAAACAACGGGCACCCAACCCCGGGGAGGGCCGACAGCATCGGCCCTCCCCTCTTTTGCGTCCGAGCATATTGCCACTTAACGGCGCAAATCCGGCCCTCAGAATGGGACACATGGCCCACCCTAGCGAGCCGCCCACGCGTACAGTAAAGGCAGGTAATCCATGGGCGGTTACAGATCGAGGAGGACACGACCATGAAAAAGAAGGCCTTTGCGATTCTCACCCTCTGCATGAGTCTTTTTGCCGCAGTTGCCCTGGTGGGTTGCGGTGGAAGCGGTGGCGCTGCCGGCAGTGGCGGTGGCGGCGGAGCAGAAAAGCCAGCCGTGGATATGAGGACCGACTTCATTTGGTTTAAGGTCGAGGTGCCCGAGGGCGTCGAAATCACGGACGTCGCAGGCGACACCGCCGATAGGGCCCAGTTTAAGTTCACCGAGAGCGAGCACGCCAGCGATCGCTTCATCCCTGTCTTCGACTCCGACAAGAACGCCGACGAGCTGTTCGACTACGAGGCCAAATGGAAGGCCAACTTTGAGTGGACCGAGAATGATCCCGTCAAGTACAACGGCAAGACTTGGCGCAACGCTTCCTATACACACTCGGGCGGCGTGACGACTGAGTACTTCACCGAAGCAGGCGGCGGCAGCGTCTACGTGAGCATCGACAATGTCGAGGAGCACAAGGACGCCGTCAAGACCATGATGAAGTCTCTGGAGTTTGCCGACGACATCGCCGAAGCCAAGACCGAGGCCATGGACGTCAAGCTCGACGATATCGAGATCAAGCGCTAAGCGACTGGCGAGCGCAACGGGAAACACGGTCGCAGTGCAAACAAGCGACGGTACCCCAGCGCTTCGTACCCAGGGAGGGCCGGTAAACCGACCCTCCCTTTCTTATGCCGGTAGCCGACGAACGCGAGGATGCCGGACGCCGGAACCGCCCCAAATGTGGCAACAGTACGAAAACGATAAACACCCCAACACGTCCGCCCACCGATTTATTGCGCCGCGCAGACAATTAAACCAGCATCTTTAAACATCTGGGCAGTATAGTGACCAAAACTATCGCATAACCGCACCCTGCGAATGGAGGAGTCATGGCCGAACATCATGCCATCAGTCGCCGAGCGTTTACGCTGGGCTTAGGTCTTGCGGCGCTGTCGCCGCTTGCAAGCCTGCCAGAAACCGCGGCACCGGGCATTCCCCTGCGAGCGGCATTTGCAGACGACACGCCCAAACCGGCGGAGCACCTCGGTAATTTCGTCATTCGCCTTCGCCCCGCGGGCTATTTTCGCACCGCGAGCGTCAACGAAGACGGCAACGTCATCGGCAACGTCTGCCATCTGTTTAATGACGGCACGTCCAGCAAGCTCATCCTTGAGCACGTAGGGACCGATGCGGACGGCACAAACTGGTACGCCATCCGCACCCTGCTCAATTTCGAAGAGCACAAGAAGACGCGCTACAGCATTTGGTCGGTCGATGGCGACTCGGACAAAGATGGAAAGGTCATCCACGTATGGAGTGGCGAGTACGACCATAAGGACAGCCGCGCCTATACGTTCGACCGCCAGTTCGACGGAACTTATATTATTCGAGACCGCATATACACGAAAAACGGTATTAACTACCTGGCCATAGAATCGAAAGGCAAAGACCAAGACAACAACAAGATTTGCCAAAAGAAATATTCCATTCCGTGGGAGCTCGAGCTTGTCGGCTACAGCATGGACAAGACCAATGCCACAGTTAGCAGCATCGACTGGACCACGTATAGCAGCTACGTCGACGGACCATGTTGGATGAGCCACGTCGAAGGCAACAAGTACCTCGACGAGCTGAGCATCCCGGGCACGCACGATTCGGGAACTTGCAGCGTGGACAACGACACCGAGCCCCAATCCTCGCAAGCAAAGTGCCAGCAGGACTACATCCCCACGCAGTTGCTCGAAGGCATTCGCTATTTTGATATCCGACTCGGAAAAGGCAACGACCCCGGCATCGACCATGGAAGTTGCTACCTGCTCAAAAAAGACGGGCACTTCATGCATCTCTCCGATGTCGTTGGCTACTTCAAAAAGTTTTTGAACGAAAATCCGTCAGAAGCGCTCATCATGCTTGTATCCCGAGGCAACAACGAGGCTACTGACGAGAGCCTTACGACGGCTTTCGCCAAGGTTTTGGACGACAACCCCAAACTGTTCTATACGTCGAGCCGCGTTCCCACACTGAACGAGGTGCGCGGAAAGATCGTCCTGCTGCGCCGATTTGGACTCGCCGGCGACAGCGTAAGCGGCCACACGTGGGGCCTCGACCTAACCGAATGGGACAACAATATCGCAGCACACCCCAGCAGCTCCTCTATGTGTCTCGTCCAAAACGCGCAAGGCTTTGAAGCCGCAGGGGAAACAGGCGACAAAAAAGCCTATTGCACCAAGGTATATGCCCAGGACCATTACGAATGCACCGGAACCGACAAGATCAGCTGGGTCGATATGGCCCTACAGGAGACGGCTAAGCTCACCCGCAACGAGGTAGATGTCGAGGACGATAACGGGGCCAAGGAGCAAGTCCTGGAGCGCTGCTGGTCTATCAACTACACCAGCTGCACGAATTACAAGCAAGGAAGCAATCCTTTTACCGCAGCGCGAGTCGTCAACGAGCATCTGTACAAGAGCCCGTACATCAATCCCAGCGGCATCGAGGATACAAAGTCAGATTATCTCAAGCACATTGGCATCATCGCATCCGACTTTGTTGATGCGGCGCTGGCCCGGAGCATCTACCAGCGCAATTACAATTACGATACGAAGCACACGCAGTCGGCTTCGTGCTGCCTCCCGACCCGCATGCGCATGACGTACGGCGACTCGCTGACCGATGCCTCGCTCCAGGACGGCAAGACCGTTGGCGAGGGTCATTTCCGCCTCGTCGACAGCAGCAACGTACTCAACGTGGCGGCTTCGGGCCGTGCGTTTGCCATCGAATATGTGGATGTCGACGCCCTGGGCAACGAGACCGTTACGGGGCTGCAGGGTTCCGTGCCCATCGATATCGACCCGCGCGCGCTGACGCCCCATTTTGAGGGGCTCGAGGGCCTTAAGGCCGGCGAGGACGTGCGCGCCAAGATTGCGGCATCACTCGAGGGCAAGCTCGAAACCGATGCCTGCACGGCCCAGCTCGAGTTTGTGCACGACGCGAACGGCGCTCCGGGCACGGCAATGGCCGAGGGCGAAACATTTGCCGCAGGGACGTACTGGGTGCGCGCGAAAGGCCTTTTGGGCGACGCGGCACAGAACTACACGCTCGCCAGCGATGGAGCAGCAAGCTTTACCGTAGCGGCCTCGAGCAGTGCAGGCGGCACCGGCAGCGGCACGGGTTCCAACGCAGGCGGCGCCGACAAGAACGGCGGCGGCAACAAGAGCGACCAGGGCAAGAGCTCGGGCGGAAAACTCGCCGACACGGGCGACGGCTCCGGCATTGCCGCCGGGCTCGCTGCCGCCGCCGTGGCGACAACGGTCGCAGGTGCAGCAATGCTTGCCAGTGACCGCGACAATACCGAAGACGTTAACGAATAGGCAAGCCAGTCTTTTGGGCGCATCAACTCAATCGGGGCGCAGAATACCGTTCTGCGCCCCGATTTTTACCTTAGCCCGAACGCCGTTATCGGCTACATCACCATGTTCAGCGCATTCACGAACTCCTGAGCTTGGGAGCGGCTGCTCAGGCTAAAGACGCAAGCAGTCAACAGCCTGTTACGTAGGAAAACGTCGCGGCCCTTGATCCTGTTGACCCCCGTGATGTCCTTAAGATAGACAATCTCGGTGTGCTTGCCGCCGAAAGTACCCTTCTTGAGCACCTCGATACGATTGGGGTAGATCTTAACGTCTTTAAACCTACCCGAACCTTTGTCCTGGAATAGCAGCGTGTTGTTGTCCATACGCGTCACTCCCGTGGGGTTCGCTAAAACTGTCTCTATTGCCACATTTTAGTCACCGCAAGGCTCCCATGCGAAGGTGCCAGACAGCAAAGCAATTCGTGTCCGCGCGAGGCTTTAAACTAAATGCAATCAAGATGCATTCCACAAGAGGAAAGTGGGGCGACAGTGATGGGCGAACTGGTAAACCGTGGAGAATCGGCAATCGTGCCCGAAGGTTTTTACAAGCAGGTCTCCTCAATTCTCAACGCCGCTCGCGACAAGGCCTATACCGCCGTTAACTTTGCGATGGTTGAGGCGTATTGGGAGATCGGCAAGAGCATTGTTGACGAGCAGGGCGGAGAGGAGCGCGCAGCATATGGGGAGGCATTGATTGCAGGCCTCTCCAGAAGGCTTACCGCGGATTTCGGAAGAGGCTTTGGCATCGCAAACCTTCGCAATATGCGTCAGTTCTTTCTTGCGTTTCCAATTCGCGACGCACTGCGTAGCGAATTGAGCTGGACTCATTACCGCAGGTTGATGCGCATTCCCGACCCTGATGCTCGCGCCTGGTACATGAACGAATGCGCCGATTCTCGTTGGAGCACGCGTCAGCTCGAGCGCCAGATCAACACCATGTTCCGCGAGCGCCTACTTGCCAGCAAGGACAAAGAGGCCGTCACCCAGGAAATCCAAAAGAGCGCCCCGGCTCGTCGCCCCGAGGATATCATCCGCGACCCATATGTACTGGAGTTTTTAGGTTTCTCGGACGATGCTACGTTTCGTGAGAGCGATCTAGAGCAGGCGCTCATCACGCATCTTCAGAAGTTCCTGCTGGAGCTTGGCCGTGGCTTCGCTTTCGAGGCGCGCCAAAAGCGCATCACCTTTGATGGGCGCCATTTCTATATTGACCTTGTTTTTTACAACTATCTGATGCGCTGCTTCGTGCTCATCGACCTTAAGACCGATGACCTTACGCATCAGGACCTGGGCCAGATGCAAATGTATGTGAACTACTACACGCGCGAACTCATGAACGAAGGCGACAATCCGCCCATAGGCATCGTGCTCTGCGCGGACAAAAGCGATTCGATCGTCGAGTACACGCTGCCCGAAGACAACGACCAAGTGTTTGCCGCCAAATACCTGCCATATCTTCCAAGCAAGGAAGAGCTGGCGCGCGAGCTGAGTGCCGAGTACCGCGCCATCAACGAAGCGACCAATGGCGAAACGCAAGGGTAGCAGCACGTTGCGACCGAAACGCCCGCACGCCTGTGAGCCGTCCCGCGCTGCGCTTCCCTACTTCCCAAAGATCGCAGCGAGCAAGCCCTTACGTTTAGGCTTCTCCTCTCGATAAGAACCCTCAGCTGCCGCTGCCACCTGACGCGGTTGCTCGCCGCCTCCACGGCACACGATCTGGTATAGGAACGGCGACTTAACGTATTTGACCTCGACGGGCGTTGCGTGCACGGTGCTCTCGCCGGACAGATGCAGGCTCGGGTTGAGCGGCGCCACGATATGCGTCTCGCGCTTGTCGCTAAACACCGCCGCGGCCGCGCGGCCCGTCTGGCCGTTTACAGCAATGCGCACCTGCTCGCCATCGCGGCCGTCTGTCGCCGGACGATCGACAAAGTAGACCGGCACCATCACCAGGCCGTCCTTATGCTTGCGGGCCTTGCGCGCCCAGGTGCGGATGCTCTTTTTATTGAGCCCCAGTACAGCCTCGGCGTCGTTGCCCGCAACGTCGAGCGCCAACTTATCAATGACCACCTGGTCCTTGGTAGACGCATCGACGGAGACAACGCGGAAGTCGCCTTCCTGCATGGCGGGATCGAAAGGCCCAACCTTGGCAAAGTCCCACGGCTCCAAAATGCCCATGAGGCGAACGTCCGGGTAGTTTGCCCTGGGGTATGCCCAGTCGAGCACCTCGTAGTACACCAGGGTTTCCTTGCTCAGGCCCTTGCCCGGGAAGCTCGCCATCATGCGCAAGTCCGCCAGCGCCATGGGGAAATAGAAGAGCATCATGTCGTTTTGGATCGCGTCTTCCACGTCGTGCCCGGCAAAGGCATCCGGATACTGGCGCACCAGCTGCAGCGCGTTGGCACGTGCCTGCTGCGGCGAGATTTCGCAGGGAATACCCTGCTCCGGCACATACTCTGCACCCACGCCCATGGTCAGACGCTTGCTGAAGGTACCGGGCTTGAGCAGGTCGGCAATGCCGATCTTGTTGCCGCAGGACGGGCACTCAAACACACGCTGCGTTGACTCGCCCTCAAAGGACGCTCCGCAGAAGGGACAAGGAATGCTCACGTGCGTCGCTTCTTGGAACTCCTGCGCCGTGCCGCGGTCCTCCCACAGCAGATGTTCCAGGACCGACTGATTGCGCCAGTGCGAATTGAAGAAATACCAGTCCGGGTCCTCCGGGCGCTCGAGTTGCGACACATGCGTGAGCTTGAGCAGTCCATCCACTACCGTCAACGGCGTATGGCGAATGCCCAAAGCGCTCTTGGGCTCTCCGGCGTCCGCCTGCCACGGAATGACCGCACCGCAATAAGCGCACTCAAAGCTGCGCTTAGCTTGGTGCGAGTACATAGGGCCGCCGCAGTTTTGACATTTAATGGCAAACATCTCGTCCATGGAAACGTCCTCCTTTGCACAGGGGCTGTCGACATTAAGTATGTCGAGCAAACAGGCACATGCCCATACCCATGTGGCCCAAAATGGACCACCCAGGCAGACGAGAAGGCTCGCTCGTTAGCACCGGCAGACTATTGCTGCATTTTCTGAGCATCGGTGCACGGCGCCCCCGCGCGAGCTACACTATCCCCTTAAACATGATTGTGAGGACGACCGCTATGCTATTTGTAAATCGGCTGGTACATACGCTTGTTCCCGGCAGCGAGAGCGAGCCGGTCGATGCATCTTGCCGCACCAACGCGGGCTTTTCCGCAAGCCTCGTCTGCATTGGCCTCAACATCACCCTGTGCTTGGCCAAGGGCATCGCGGGCCTGCTCGCCGGCTCCGTCTCCCTCATCGCCGACGCTTTCAACAACCTCTCCGATGCCTCGAGCAACATCGTGAGTCTGCTCGGGTTCCGCCTTGCCAGCCGTCCGGCAGACGAAGGCCACCCCTATGGCCACGGTCGCTATGAGTACCTAGCCGGCCTGTTCGTCGCCGTCCTGGTTTGCGCCGTCGGCATCAATCTGATCCTCGAGTCGGTCACTAAGATCATCAAGCCTTCCCCCACTGCATATTCGGTGCTCTCCTTAGCCGCCCTCGTCTTGTCCATGCTCGTTAAGCTCTGGATGGCAGCGTTCAACCGCACGCTGGGCGATCGCATCGACTCGGAGACGCTCATCGCCACGGCACAGGACTCCAAAAACGACGTCATCACCTCGGGCTCGGTCTTGGTGGCGGCGCTTATTTCGCAGACGACAGGCTTTGACCTCGATGGCTGGGCAGGCCTGGGTGTGGGCATCTTCATCTGCATCAGCGGCATGGGCCTAGTGCGCGACGCCATCAGCCCGTTGCTGGGGCAAGCGCCCGACCCCAAGCTCGTCCAGGCAATCCGCGACAAGATCATGTCCTATCCGCAGGTCTTGGGTACGCACGACCTCATGGTGCACGACTACGGCCCCGGCCGTCAGTTTGCCAGCGCCCACGTAGAGATGCCCGGCGAGGGCGACGCGTTTGAACACCACGAGATCCTGGACACCATCGAGCACGACATCAAGCGCCAGATGGGCATTGGTATCACGCTGCACTGCGACCCCATCGCGACAACCGGCGATGACTTGCGCGGCTGGGTCAAGCGCGGCGTCATGCAGATCGATCCCGCGCTCTCCATCCACGACCTGCACGAGCACGACGGGTTCGTTTCGTTTGACCTTGTGCGTCCCGACGGCTTTGACATATCCGACGAGGAGCTGCTGGAGCTCGTCACGCGCATCGTGCACGAGCGCCGGCCCGACGTCTCATGCGTCGTCACGTTTGATTCGGGCTTTAGCTCGCCCGACCGTCCAGCAGAGCAGCTGTAGCCTGTTTAACAGCTAGTTTCCCTGCGCGCCCGAGATGCCGTTTTGCAGGGCGTTCCAAGCGTTCGTTGCCATATCGCCCAGGTTCTGTGCGGTATCGCCGAGATTCTGAGCCGTGTCGCCCAGCTCTTGCGCCTTGTCTCCCAACTCCTGTGCCTTGTTGCTCAAGTCCTCCAGCGTGTTGGAGCTCGAGCTGTCGGTACCGCTTTGGCCGTCGGACGAGCTGCCTGAGCTGTTCTTGTGCGTGAGCTGAATTTCGAGGTTGCCGCTGTCGTTATAGTAGGCAGAAGTAACGACCCAGTTGGCATCGACGACGGGCGTTGAGCCATCATCAGTCAGGACCACGGCATTCGAAAGATCGGCGCCGCGCGACTTGAGGAGCTTCTTGGCGTTGGACCAGTACTGCCCCGGAATATCGCTCAGATCGACGGTGCTAGACGAGGCGGACTCGGTTTGTTCGGCAGCGGTATCGGCCGTTGAACTCCCTCGCTTGTTGAGCATGCCCGACACTATGGCAAACACAACCGACAGCGCAAAGAAGATCGCCAACACGATGAGGATCTTCTTGATCACGCTCGACGAACGCGACGGCTTCTTCTCCTCGTCCTCGCCATATTGCGGAATCGACTTGGGGTACTCGCGATACGGCTCGCGCGACTCGTAACGAGGCTGAACCGTGCGCGGCATATACGTCGTCTGCTGAGGCTGCGGAATGGGATTCTGCGGCAGGTCATCATAGGGATTCGGCGTCGAGGCAGCATAAGAATCCTGCGGCGCGTAATCAAACGGATCCGGAGCTGCGTTGCCATAGGGGCTTTGCGAAGATGCAGCGTAAGAATCCTGCGCCGTGTCGCCATAGCCCATAACCCGGGTGGGCTCGGCAGAAGGCTGCGTCGCGGCGGGGTCGGTATAACCGGGGTTGGGAACAACGCGGGTCGCATCGGCGCTATCGCCAGCCTGCGCGGAACCGTAGCCGCCCATCACGGTTGTCTTGTCCTGATCCATGCAACGATTCCTTTCCGTCGCGCGTGAGCCTCAAGTTATCCATGCATTCTACCCGCGCAAAAGCCTATGATGGGCAGAGCCCGTCGGTATCTACAAGACATGCGCGGGCCTAAGGATCAAAAAGCCCCGCCGGGCCTTGGTAGGCGCGACGGGGCGGGCAAGCGGCTATGAGCAGCGAGCTTAGAACAGGCCGGTGATGTTGCCGTCGTTGTCGACGTCGATGTTTTCGGCCGCGGGGATCCTGGGCAGGCCCGGCATGGTCAGAACGCTGCCAGTCAGTGCGACCACAAAGTGGGCGCCGGCGGAAACCTTGAGCTCGCGCACGGTGATGCGGAAGCTCTCGGGAGCGCCCAGGACCTTGGCGTTGTCGCTAAAGCTGTACTGCGTCTTGGCGACGCACACCGGCAGGTTACCAAAGCCGTTCTCGCGCAGCTCGGCGAGCTGGCGCTTGGCGGCCGGCGTAAAGTCAACGCCGTCGGCGCGGTAGACCTTGGTGGCAACGGCCTCGAGGGCATCAGCGACATCAGCGCCGTCCTCATAGGCAAACTTAAGCTCGCTCGGCTGCTCAATCAGACGCATGACCTCATCGGCAAGCTCGAGCGCGCCCTCGCCGCCCTTGGCCCAGACCTCGGAAAGCTTAACGTTGACGCCGAGCTTCTGGCACTCGGACTCGATGAGAGCAAGCTCGGCCTCGGTGTCCGTCGGGAAACGGTTGATGGCGACCACGCAGGGCAGACCATAGACGTTCTGGATGTTGTCGACGTGACGCAGCAGGTTGGGCATGCCAGCCTTGAGTGCCTCGAGGTTCTCCTCGTTGAGGTCGGCCTTGGCGACGCCACCGTTGTACTTCAGCGCACGAGCGGTCGCGACGATCACGACGGCGCTGGGGCGAACGCCCGTCATGCGGCACTTAATGTCGAGGAACTTCTCGGCACCCAGATCGGCACCGAAGCCGGCCTCGGTAATGGCGACATCGCCAAAGCGCATCGCCATACGCGTAGCCATGATGGAGTTGCAGCCGTGGGCAATGTTGGCGAAGGGACCGCCGTGGACAAACGCGGGCGTGCCCTCGAGCGTTTGCACCAGGTTGGGCTTGAGCGCGTCCTTAAGCAACGCGGCCATGGCACCCTGGGCCTTAAGGTCGCGGGCACGGACGGGCTCGCCGGCAAAGCTGTAGCCGACGACGATCTCACCCAAGCGTTCCTTGAGGTCGCTGATGCTCGTAGACAGGCACAGGATTGCCATGACCTCGGAGGCGACGGTGATATCGAAGCCGTCCTCGCGCGGCACGCCCTGGGCCTTACCGCCAATGCCGTCGATAACGTGGCGCAGCTGACGGTCGTTCATATCGACGACGCGCTTCCAAGTGATGCGCTTAACGTCAATACCGAGCTGATTGCCCTGCTGGATGTGGTTATCAAGCATGGCGGCCAGCAGGTTGTTGGCAGCACCGATAGCGTGGAAGTCGCCGGTAAAGTGCAGGTTGATATCCTCCATGGGGATCACCTGAGCCCAGCCGCCACCGGCAGCACCGCCCTTAACGCCAAAGACAGGGCCGAGCGAAGGCTCGCGCAGGGCCACGGCGCTCTTGACGCCGCGGCGACGCAGGCCATCGGCCAGACCGATGGTCGTGGTGGTCTTGCCCTCGCCCGCAGGCGTTGGGTTGATAGCGGTCACGAGGACGAGCTTGGCCTGGTGATCAGTCGGCTCGTTGAGCAGTGAATAGTCGACCTTAGCCTTGTCGAAGCCGTACGGAATCAGGTGCTTTACGTCGACGCCGGCGTTCTTAGCCACCTCGGTAATGGGCAGCGGCGTGACGGAACGTGCGATTTCGATGTCAGTAGGCATGGGCGGTCCTTTCGTTACCGAATGAGAAAAAGACCAATTCAGCATAGCACGGGCGCGCAATAGTAAAACACCCGTAACCGATGAATGGCGATATGTTTATCCAATGCTCAGCGATAGCCTACAGACTAGCCAAAACAAAGCGCCCTAAACGGTAGGTTCAATCCCCAGGTGCTCAAAGGTGCGAAGGGTTGCCTGACGGCCCTGCGGTGTACGAATCATCAGCCCGCACTGCAGCAGATAGGGCTCATAGACATCCTCGAGCGTGCCCGGGTCCTCGCCCACCGCGCTGGCAAGGGTCGTAAGTCCCACGGCACGACCGGAGAACGTCTTGGCGAGCGTCTCCAAAATGCGAATATCCATCCAGTCCAGACCGAGCTCGTCGATCTCGAAGAACTCGAGTGCCTGACGGCAGATATCGAGCTCAATGGGACCGTTGCCGCGCACCTGTGCGTAATCGCGCACGCGCTTGAGCAGGCGGTTGGCAAGACGTGGCGTGCCGCGCGAACGCGAGCCGATCTCGAGTGCACTGGGATGGTCGATCGTCACGCCCAGGATAGTCGCCGAGCGCGTCACAATCTGCGCGAGCTCCTCGACCGTGTAGTAATCCAGGCGATATGAAATGCCAAAGCGGTCGCGCAACGGGCCTGTCAACATGCCTGAGCGGGTCGTTGCCGCTACCAACGTAAACTTGGGAATATCCAGGCGAATCGAACGCGCCGCCGGGCCTTTACCGATCACGATATCGAGGGCAAAGTCCTCCATCGCGGGGTACAGGACCTCCTCGACCGAACGGTTGAGGCGGTGGATCTCGTCGATAAACAGCACATCACCCGGCTGCAAGTTAGTAAGGATGGCCGCCAGGTCGCCCGTGCGCGCGATGGCCGGACCACTCGTGGTCTTGATCTGAGCGCCCAGCTCGTTGGCGATAACGGTGGCCAGCGTGGTCTTGCCCAGGCCCGGAGGACCCGAGAAAATCACGTGGTCGAGCGTCTCGCCACGGCTCTGCGCCGCTTCGATCAACACGCGCAGGCTCTGCTTGATATGCTCCTGACCGCAGTAGTCGTCCAGTCGCTGGGGGCGCAAAGTGCGGTCGACATCGAGATCCTCGGCCGTCAGCTCCGAGCCCACCATGCGCTCGCCGTGCGCCATGGATGCCGCCGGCGAGTTGCCGGGCGTCGCCCACAGGTCCTGAGAGTCATCGGCTTCCCACATCACGCATCCATTCCGAGTCGCTTAAGCGCCGCGCCGAGCAGATCCTCGACACGCATATTCTGCCCATCATACCCGCTCAGGGCAACATCGGTCTCCTGCGGGCTAAAGCCCATGGAAAGGAGCGCCGCACGGGCGTCATCGATGGCCGAGGGAGCGGCAGCGGGCACGGGCATCGCAACCTGGCCGGGAATCACGTCGACCGGCACAAAGCCCTTGTCCTTGGCAAAGGTGCTCTTGAGCTCCAGGATCAGACGCTGAGCTGTCTTTTTGCCCACACCGGGCACCTTGGCCATGCCCTTGTCGTCCTCGGCCATCACCAGCGAATACAATTGCCCCACGGTATAGGTGGAAAGCACGGCGAGCGCCAAGCGCGGGCCAACGCCCGAGACAGACACGAGCCGATCGAACATCGTGCGCTCATCCTTTGAGGAAAAACCGAAAAGTGTCATGGCGTCCTCGCGCACCTGCATACGCGTGTAGAGGCGGACCTCGCCGCCGGGCGTCGGCAACGTGGCCGCAGTGCTACCCGAGATGCCGAGTTCAAAGCCAACGCCCGACACGTCGACGACAGCGGAGCTCATCGTGGCCTCGACAAGCGTTCCGTGGAGCTGGGAAATCATCAGTATCCGGTTCCTCTCTGTTGATAGAACTCGCCACCGGTAAGGGCGCGGGTGCGGCTGAGGTTTACGTGGCAGATGGCACAGGCCAGGGCATCGGCGGCATGGTCGGGATGCGGGTCGTGATCGAGCTGCGTGAGCGTGCGCACCATATAGGCGACCTGCCGCTTATCTGCGGCACCGGTACCCACCACAGCCTGCTTAATCTGCATAGGCGTGTACTCGCCGATCTCGAGTGCGCATTCCGAAAGCGCCACGAGTGCAGCGCCGCGGGCATGCGCCGTAGGAATGGCCGAGCGAACGTTGGCGCCAAAGTAGATGCTCTCGATGGCAGCGGTATCGGGTCGATAACGCTCGACGACACCCTTAAGGTCATGGGCGATATGCGACAGGCGCACCGCGAGCGGACTTCCGGCACTGGTCTCGATGCAGCCATAGGCACGGCAGCGAACCTCGCCACGCCGCTCCTCGATAATCCCCCAACCCGTATGGGCCAAACCGGGGTCAATGCCCAAGATAACCAAGCCAACCTCCCCTCGCCACAAGTACGGCGCAAGACAAGGCCTCGCGCACTATTCACGAACGTCTGTTCTAGAATAACACAACGGGGCCAAGCTGCTTAGTTGAAGTATCGGGGTTGGGAGCGAATCCCATCCCCAGTTTAGTTCTGCGAGAAGAATGGGAACTGTCGGGGATCCACCGGCGGATGCGGCATCGGTCCGCCCTGGGGCCCACCCTGCGGGCCACCCTGGCCGCCCATCATCTTATCGATGGCGTCCTGAACCTCGCCCTCGAACTTTTTCATTCCCTCGTGCAAACGACGTTGACCGTCCTCAGAGCGCAGCTCCTCCATCTGCTCGGGCGAGATACCCAGTAGCTCACCCAGCACGCCCATCATCTCGTTTCGCATGCGCTCGCTCGTATCCTCGTCAGCAAAACGGCGCACCTCGGCGCGCGCCAGCAAATCGACCGTCATACGCTCCTTGCCGTTAAGCCCCAGGTCGGACCACGCGAGCATGTACGGCCAGGAGCGCTCGGCAAACGAACGGGACGAAACGATCGGCGCCGTCGGCAACATGCGGCGGGCAGCCTCGCCCTGACGCACGAGCATCAGCAGCAGCGAGCAGGCCTCAGGCTTGCCAGCGGCCATCGGGATGTCGTCGAAAGATCGATTGCGGTCCACGTGCGCCTCAAGCGCGCCATCGATCTCACCCGGCTCGACCCCGCCGAGCAGCTGTGCCGCGCGGTCGAGCATATCGACCGGACCGTCGAGCGTCGAGAGCGCCTGCGCCAGCACGCGCTCCATACAATCTTCCACCGCGTTGAGCGTCACGAGCTCTTGGGGCACCACGGCAGACGCGCGGTTGCGCACACGCGCCACAAACTCAAGCGTCGACAGGTACACATCGCCAAAGGGCGCGCAATCGCCCTGGTAGCCGCCGCAAAGCGCCGGCGCCGCCAGCGCGTACTCGGTTTTGGACAGCGGACTCAACGCCATCGCACCCAGCTCGAGCGCCGTATCCTCCAGCATGAGGCCCAGCGTGCGAGAGCGCAGGCGCTCGGCGTCGCCCGCCGACACATCGCGGTCGAGCACGCGCGCGGCATCCGGCGCATCGCGCTCAACCGTGCGAATATGCAGGCGCTCGGCAATGGCGCGAACGGCGGCACAGCGAGCAGCCTCGGCCTCCTCCTGCGCCGGCGTAAAGATGCGGTTGCGCCCCAGCACCAGGCCAATCACATTACGCGGGCCCAGAGCGTCGACGGCCAGCGCCGCCAGCAGGGACGACGGCAAGTCGCCCTCGAGTGCCACCACGGCGCGCGACGCACCGTGGGCCCGGGCGTTGTCGCGCACGGCAAGCACCAGCGCCTGCCACAGCCACTCCTCGGAACGGAACTCGGGCAGTTCGTGATCTTCCAGGGCATCGAGCATCACGCCGCGCTGAATCTCCTGAACCAGCAGGCTCTCCTCAAAACACGGCGCCTGGGCCACCACGCGACCGCAGTCGTCGAGCACAAACGAACCGCCGGTATACACCGACTCGTCATAGGCACCGACCGGCGCCATGCAGGCAAACCACACGCTGCGCTTGGATGCGATCTTGCGGTAGGCGCCGCTGCGAACGGCGGCAATGGCAGCAGTCTCGCGGTCGGTCATGTCAAACGCGTTGAATTGGAAATACGCAATGAGGTCAACACCGGTCGGCAACATCTCGAGCTCGCGGTCCAAGTCAAAAATCACGGCGATGCGCACGCCATCCACGTCGAACACCGGCGGCGCCCAACGCGTGTCGTTGTTCTCGCCACGCTGCAGGGCAATGCTCGAACGCGCCGGCACCACATGACCGTCCTTGAGCATCATGTAGTCGAGTAGCGGCTGGCCCTCAAACGAAACCGCCGCGGGCACGATGCAGATCATGTCAAGCTCCTGGATGCGCTCGGCGACACCAGTCAAGCCGGCAAGCATGTCGTGCTCAAAGTCGGCAGCGCCCACCAGGCCACCGGGCATGGCGCCCATAAAGAGCGGAGCCGGAACGCACAGCACGCGCGCCCCGCGCTCGTGGGCCAGACGAGCCTGGTCCTCGATGCGGCCGCAAATGCCCTCAATATCACCCAGGCGCATATCGATCTGTGCAAGCGCGAGCTTCATGGCTCAGCCCTTTCCGTCGTTAACCATCGAAATCGTAGTAAAAGCGCCGGCCGCATGATGCAGTCGGCGCTCGCATGTGCATATGCTAGCTATGATACCCCGAGCGGGGGCGCGCTCCTAGAACGTCGCGGACCACAGCCCGTGCAGGTTGCAGTAGGCATAGACGGTACCGGTCTTGGAACCGCCGGCAAAAAACGTCGCGGGCTTCATGCCGGGCTCAAGGTAATGGACCTCTAAGCGGCCCTCGGCCTCAAGGGCGATCCACTCAATATAGTGCTCGGGCAGGCTGGGGTGCTCGACCGAGCCAACGCGTGCGCGAATCACGTGACCGTCGCGCTCGGTCTCGACAACAGGCACGTGCTTCTCGTGCGCCGCGTCCTCAGTGTTTGCGGTCAGTTCCGTGCAACCGGCAGGGGTTGCAGCGTCGTTGCCAAGGGCGGCAATGAGCTTACCGTCGGGGTCCTTAAAGAATTTCGCCATGATGTTCTCCTTTGCTGACGCGCCAATGTTCTTGATGGTTCTTATGCCCAAAGGCAGACAAACCATCCACGGCATTGCAAATGAACACATAACGGGCGGGGACGATGGGGCAGCGTGCGCTATCCGCCCTGGCGGCCCCACCCGAGCGGGTTAGCGCCCGTCGCCGCCCAGCAGCGCCAGAACATCTTCGCGGGTAAACAGCGCCGACGAGATGCCGTCGCCGCCGAGCACGCTGTTGACCAGGTCGCGCTTGGACTCCTGCATCTGCATAATGCGCTCCTCGATCGTGTCCTTGGCGATGAGCTTGTACACGGTCACGGTATGTTGCTGGCCAATACGGTGCGCGCGGTCGGTCGCCTGGTCCTGCGCTGCCACGTTCCACCACGGGTCGTAGTGGATGACCACGTCGGCCGCCGTCAGGTTAAGGCCCACGCCGCCCGCCTTGAGCGAAATCAAAAAGACCGGAACCTCGCCCGCTTGGAACTGCGCGACCATCTTGGCGCGGCTCTCCTTAGACGAAGCGCCCGTGAGCTTAAGGAAGGCGATGTCCTCCTTGGCCAAGCGCTTACCGATGATATCGAGCATACCCGTAAACTGGCTGAACAACAGGATGCGATGCCCGCCGTCGAGTGCGCCGTGCACGAGCTCCATACACGTATCGAGCTTGGCGCTCCCCGCCTTGTAATCCTCGTAGTGTAGACGCGGGTCGCAGCAGATCTGGCGCAGCTTGGTGAGCTCGGCGAGCACCTTGAGCTTGTCCTTCTTAAACTCCCCAGCCTCGCGGTGCTGCACCTGCTGGGCGATGCGGTCCTGGTTGGCCAGGTAGAGCTTGCGCTGCTCGCCGGTAAGCTGTGCCATCACCGTGTCTTCGATCTTTTCGGGCAGGTCGGCCACCACGTCTTCCTTAACGCGACGCAGCACAAACGGCGACACGAGCGCCTGCAGGCGAGCGGCGCTATCGCCCTCGGCATGCTCGACGGGGCTTTC
This sequence comes from uncultured Collinsella sp., assembly GCA_902466395.1. GTDB lineage: Bacteria > Actinomycetota > Coriobacteriia > Coriobacteriales > Coriobacteriaceae > Collinsella. The sequence goes on along the minus strand of CABQQR010000004.1, from coordinate 48,650 downwards.
GAATCGCTTTGCAAACGATTCACGCGTGCCCAGCAGGCCCGGCATCAAAAAGTCGAAGATGCTCCAGAGCTCGGACAGGCGGTTTTCGATGGGCGTGCCCGTCAGGGCAAAGCGCACGCCGGCAGGCAGGCGCTTGGCGGCGCGCGCCACCTGCGTGAGCGGATTTTTAATGTACTGTGCCTCATCGAGCACCACGCGGGCGAAATCCTGCTCGACGTACTCGTCGATATCGCGCCGCATAAGGTCATACGACGTCACGACCACGCTATGCTCGGCCACGCCGGCGATCTGCACGCGGCGTTGAGCCTTGGCGCCCACAATGGCGCACACATCGAGCGACGGGGCAAAGCGCTCCAGCTCGGCAGTCCAGTTGTACACGAGTGAGGCCGGGCATACCACGAGCGTGGGCTTGGTGTCCCCCGCCTCCACGCGCGCCAGAATATGCGCAATCATCTGGAGCGTTTTGCCCAGGCCCATGTCGTCGGCCAAGATGCCGCCAAGGCCCAGGTGTTCGAGCGAGCCGAGCCACTGGTATCCGTCGACCTGGTAGCCGCGCATCGTTGCCTTGAGCGATGCCGGCACCGTAAAGTCCATCTTGCCGAGCGTATCCAGGCGCTCGACGGTACGGCGGAACGCAGCGTCGCGATCGGCCTCGAGCGCCAGCGTGCGTGCGAGCATGCTGTCGACGAACAGGGTGCTCGACGCGGGAAGCGACACGCCGTCGAGCAGGTCGACGGCATCGACACCCAGGTCCTCGGCAAGGCCAAACGCGGCGCGCGCCCCCTCGTCCAGGCGAATGATGTCGCCGGACGTAAGGCGCGCAAACGTTTGATGGCGCTTGTACGAATCGAGATAGACGGCAAGGTCCGCGGCCGAAAGCCCGCTCGCGCCCAGCTCGACATCGAGCAGATTGCTCTTAACGGTCGCACGAACCGAGAGCTTGGGCGCGGGGCGGACCGAGATCTGGCGCAGACGGTCGCTGAGCATGACCTCACCCAGTTCGGACAGGGCGGACAGGCCCTCGGTCAGCAGGCAGAACAAGCGGGCGTCATCGCGCTCCTCAAACGCCAGACCGCCCTCGTAGAAATCGAAGTACAGGGCCGCCGTATCCATAACGCGAAACTCCGCCACCTCGTCGCGGGGCGGCACACCGGGGCGCTGCTCTTCGAAGGGGCTGCCCGGAGCGCCCAGGCTAAAGAGATCCGCCGACCAATCGCCGTAGGTAACCGTAATTTTGCAGGTCACGAGCCCATCGCCGACACCGATCGCCATAGCAAAGCTCGGCTCGGGTGCCACGGTATCGAGCGCGGCGGGCGCGGTGAGGTCGGTGTAGTCGCGCAAAATGGGCAGCGCCATACGGCAGAACTCACCCACCTGCTCGGCGGCAATATGGGCGGGCGTGCGGCACGGCAGCAAGCGCGACAAAAAAGGTGCGGCATGCTGAGCAAATGCAGCGTCGGTACGGCGCGCGCGGCGCGTGTCAACCAAGTAGGCGGCATCGCCCGACGCAAAGCAGTACATATCGGCGGGCAGGCGCAGGTCATAGCTACCACCAGCCGCCGGCGCGATTTTGGCGGCAAGCAGCGGTGGGCGCTTAGCGGATGCCTCGTCCTCCCCTTGCGGAGACAGCTCAACCGCCACGTCGTAGGTGCGATGCGTCGTCATCCCCCGCGACCAGGCGGGCTCAAAGGAGATGGTCTGGCCGCGCAGCAGGTCCAGCACATATACGATGCTATGCTCGGACAGCGGCAACTGACGCTCGGCAACAAAACCGCTGCGGGCAAAGTCGTACGACGCCGAACGCGAGCTTGTGATGTCATCGAGATAGGCAACTGTCGTCACAACAAGGTTGAGCAGCTTTGCCGATGTTTCGTCAAAGGCCTCAGGTGAATGGACAAACGTGAGCTTCTTGCCATAGGAGAACGTGCCGCCGCGCACGTAGGCATCGGCCATGCCGTCGATGTCCTTGACCACGTAGGAGACCGATCCACAGCGAATGCGGAACTCGAGCGCCCAGCTAAAGCGGTCAGCGAACAGCGGATTGTAGTACGGCACCAACGAGGGCTCCAATGCCGCTTTGGGGGCGTCGGGATCAACGGCACCGGCAAGCTTGCGGCGCATGCTCGCCAGCTCATCCATGCGCGCGTCCGAAAGATCGGAGAGCGCCGCCACAAGGCTCGGGCTCGTGGGGACGGGCGCCGGAAAGGGAAAGTTGGGGTTGACGGCCGGCGCGGCGGACGCGGCGCGCGCGGGCTGTTTCGGCTGCGCCGTAAACGTGCGAACCGGCGTGCGCAAACCTTCGACGGGCTCGGCGCCGCTGGCATCCAAATACGCCAGCGCCGTGGCAATAGCGTGCTTACACATACCGGGATAGCGGTATGCGGCGGGGCAGTCGCAGTCGTAGTCGATAACCTCGTGCTCGTCCATGTCGAGCGCCACGTGCGTCTTGTACAGGTCACCGCGCGAGCCGCGCACCGTGCCCTCGACCGTCACGTTTTTGGAGAAGCGCGAGCCGCTGTCCTCGATCGACAGCACGGCACCGTTGAGCATGAGCGAACGCCCCTTCATAAAGGTGCCGCTCAACGCCGCCTCTTTGCGAAGCGCCTGCACAAACGTCCCCTGCGCCATCACTTCCTCCAATCTCACCCGGGGTAGCTTAGATCACCGTCACGCGGCCCTGGTTACCCACAATGGCCTTGGCCTCGGCCAGCAGCGGAATCGAACGCGCGTTGACCTTGGCAGGTACCTCGGCACGCAGCACGCGCCCGTCCACCTGCTCGATAAAGATCTCCACGCGGTCGCCGCCCGGGTTAGCGGTGAGCACCGTGGCCAGGCGCGCCATATTGCCCTGGCTAAAGCGGCTGTTGGGCACCATGACCTCAAACACCTTGGGCTTGTTGTTCTCCTCGTTGAGCTCGAGCGGCACGATCTCCTGCGCGATGATCTGGTCGCCGCGGTCCGAGCGCTCGAGCTTGCCCTTAATGCGCACAAAGGCATCGGACAGCTGCGCGCCGGTCTCGGGATCGACCTCGCCGTACAGGTACCCCTCGGCCTCCTTGTAGGTCTTGGGGAACACGACGACGGTGGCCTCGCCTTCCATGTCCTCGAGCTGCACGATGCCCATGGGGTCACCGTTTTTGGTCACGCGCTTGGACACGCTCGAGACCATGCCGGCCCACCACAGCGCCTTGCCCTCGGGAATTTCCTGGTTGATGGTGCCGCCCGTAGGATTCTGAACTTCGTAGCCGGTGTCGATCTGCGAGAACGAGAAGTCACGCGCCTTGGCTAGTGCATACTCAAACGGGCGTAGCGGGTGGTCCGAGACATAGATGCCCAGAACCTCCTTCTCCTGACTCAACTTAAGGTGGCGGTCCCATTCCTGGCCATCCGGATCGGGCACGCTCACCTCAAAGCCCGAGCCCTCAACGTCGCCAAACATATCGAAGAACGACGTCTGGCCGCTCGCGCGATCCTTCTGGCGCTTTACCGCGGCATCGATGATGTTCTCGGGGTTGTTCTTGTCCACAAAGTGCATCATCTGGCGACGCGGATACCCCGTGGAGTCGAAGGCGCCTGCCTTGATGAGCGATTCGATCACGCGGCGGTTGGCCTGGCTCGAGTCCACGCGCTCGACAAAATCGTGCAGCGTCTTAAACGGACCGCCCGCCTCGCGCTCGGCGATAATCGCCTGCGCCACGCCGGTGCCCACGCCGCGGATGCCGGCCAGACCAAAGCGCACGCCCTCCTTGGTAGCCGTGAACTCGGTACCGGACTCATTGACATCTGGCGAAAGCACGGGGATGCCGTCGTGACGGCACGCCGAGACGTAATGAACGATCTTGTCGGTCTTGCCCGTGTAGGACGTCAGAACGGCCGCCATGTACTCGTGCGGATAGTGCGCCTTGAGCCACGCCGTCTGCATAACCAGGATGGCGTAGCCAGCGGAGTGCGACTTGTTGAAGGCGTAGGACGCGAACTCGAGAACATCGTCCCAAATCTTCTGGGCGACCTCGCGCGTGTAGTTGTTCTTGATAGCACCGTTCATCCAGTGGTCGTAGGTGGTCTCGTCCGAGCCATCCTCCCAGTGCAGCACCGTCGACGTGAGCAGTTTGATCTTTTTCTTAGCCACGGGCTTACGGATACGCGAGTCCGATTCGCCCTTGGAGAAGCCGCACATCTCGACGGAGATGAGCATAACCTGCTCCTGGTAGACCATGGTGCCGTAGGTTTCGCCCAGGATGTCGTCCAGGCGGTCGTCGTAGGAGACGGCCGGCTCCTTGCCGTTCATACGGTTGATGTAGGACGAGACCATGCCGGCGCCCAGCGGGCCCGGGCGGTACAGGGCGATCAATGCCACGACGTGCTTGTACTCGGTGGGCTTCATGTTCTTGATCGTGGCCGTCATGCCGGCGGACTCGACCTGGAAGACGCCGGCAGTGTGGCCGGAGCCCATGAGCTTAAAGATCTCGGGATCGTCAAAGGGAATCTCTTCCTCTTTGATGTCGATGCCGAAGTTCTTCTTGATGTTTGCCTTGGCCTTGGAGATAACCGTCAGCGTACGCAGGCCCAGGAAGTCCATCTTGAGCAGGCCCATGTCGGCAACGGTATGGCCCTCGTACTGGGTAATCTCGACGCCGCCCTTAGTATCGAGCTTGGTGGGCACGTGCTCGTTGACGGGGTCGCGGCAGATCAGAACGGCGCACGCGTGCACGCCCTCACCACGGGTGAGGCCCTCAATCGAGAGCGCCGTGTCGATGATGCGGCGGGCGTCGTCGTCCTTTTTATAGGCCTCGGCAAAGTCGGGGTTAAACAGATCCTCTTTGCCGGGTTGTTTTTCGAGCACCTGCTTGAGCTTGACCTTGGGGTCGCTCGAGACCATCTTGGACAGGCGCTGGCCCATGTAGACCGGGTAGTCCAGGACGCGCGCGGCGTCGTTGATGGCCTGCTTGGCCTTAATGGTCGAGTAGGTGATGACGTGGGTGACCTTCTCGGGGCCGTAGAGCTGGCGAACGTGCTCCACGACCTCGAGGCGCCGCTCATCGTCGAAGTCCATATCGATATCGGGCATCTCGGTACGCTGCGGAGACAAGAACCTCTCGAACATCAGGCCGTTCTCAAGCGGATCGAACGCGGTGATGTTCATGGCGTAGGCGACGATAGCGCCGGCGGCCGAGCCACGGCCGGGGCCGACGCCGATACCGTTGTCCTTAGCCCATTGCACGTACTCGGCGACGATCAAAAAGTAGGCGGCAAAGCCCTTGTCGCAGATGACCTTGTATTCGTACTCAAAGCGCTCTTTGATGTTGACGCCGCCGATCTCGCGCGTGGCCCAGTCGTCACCGTAGTGCTGGCGCAGGCCCTTCTCGCACTCGCGGCGGAACTGGCTCTCGTGCGTCTCGCCGGGATCGAGCAACGGGAAGCGCGGCAGGATGATGGAGTCCCAGTCCAGTTCCACGTAGCACTTGTCGGCAATCTCGAGCGTGTTGTCACAGGCCTCGGGGCAATACGGAAACATCGCCCGCATCTCCTCCTCGGTCTTCATATAAAACTCCGAGCCGGTCATGCGCATGCGGTTGGGGTCGTCGACCTTGGCGTTCATGCCGATGCACATGATGACGTCCTGCACGGGCGCGTCCTCGCGGCGCAGGTAGTGAAAGTCGTTGGTAGCGATGACCTTGACGCCCACCTGCTTGGCGATGTCGACGAGCGTACGGTCCATCTGCTCGTCGGTCAGGCCATTATCGGTGGTAATGCCGTGTTCCTGAATCTCGATATAGAAGTCGCCGGGATCGAAGGTGTCGCGGAAGGTCTCGGCCCACTTGATGGCGCCTTCCATGTCGCCGCGGTCGATGTATTTGGGGATGATGCCCGCGATGCAGGCGCTCGTGCAGATCATGCCCTTGGCATGGCGACGCAGGTTGTCGAGCGTCACGCGCGGCTTGTAGTAAAAGCCCTGCACGGCGGCCTCGGAGACCGTCTGCATCAGGTTGACGTAGCCCTCCTGGTCCTTGGCCAGAAGGATCATGTGGTAGAGCTCGGGCTTATGGTCGCGGGCAAGGGTCTCGTCCGGCGTAAAGTAGACCTCGCAGCCAAAGATGGGCTTGATGACCAGGGGCGGCTTGAGCTCGTCGATGTTGCCCTTCTCGTCCCACATGGCCATGTCCTTCACATACTGGGCATGCTCGCGCGGGTTTTCCTCGGGATCGGGCTCCACCAGCTCGTCGCGGCGGTCCTTTTCCAAGAAGGCCTTATCGTGGCTCCAGGTTTTGTACTCGGGCGTGTTGTGGTTGACGGCGTCGCAGGCCAGCGCCAGGTCGGGCACGCCATACATGTAGCCGTGGTCGGTAATGGCCACGGCGGGCATGCCCAGCTCTACGGCACGGTTGACCATATCCTGGATACGGGTTGCGCCGTCGAGCATGGAAAAGACAGTGTGGTTGTGCAGATGGACGAATGCCATGTGATGAGCTCCGATGCGGGTTCGTGTTCTGACTGAACGATTTTACCGCACGGCACGGACGGCACCCGAACCTAGCCAAACCCACACGGCTCCTCTTGCAGTTGCGGTGGAATAGTTCCCGCTTGGGCCACCTGGGCCGCAATGCAGGAACTATTCCACCGCAAGTTATCTCAGGACTAGAAGTTGTAGGTGACTACTTGGGGCTCGGCGGGTTCGACGAAGATGGTTGGATCCGGCTGCTCCACGCGGACGAACTTGACGGTCACGGCCTCAAAGCCCGCCTTGTGCAGAACATCAGCGTAGACGCGCGCCTGCAGGGCGTGCTTCTCGAGCAGCTGGTCGGGCGTCTCATCCGGCGTGCCGCCCGTCTTGTAGTCGATGACCAGTGCGCGTGACGGATCGGCCGGGTTCGTCGCCAAAGCGTCGATGGCGCCCTCGGCATATGCACCGTAGCGAGCGATGTCCTCGTCCTCGCAGCCCAGCGAAAAGAACGGCACCTCGGCACGAACGCACGGCCACGCGAGCAGGTCAGCACGAACAGCCGACTTGAGCCAGCGATTCAGGGCGACATCGAAGCGCTCGCGCTGCTCCGGCGTCAGGCGCCACAGGCGCGCCAGCGCATCGGCGCGCGCAGCGGGCAGCGCATCGGCACCCATCTCGATGAGCCACTGGCAAGCGGCGTGGAACGCCGAGCCCAGCGCCATGGGGTTGCCGGCGGGCTCAACGGCGGCCACGTCTGCATCCGTCATCTCCGAGCCATCCGACTCCGCATCATCGCCGGCCTCGTCCATGGGCACATGCGCCTCGGTGGCACGGTCCTCGGACTCGGCATGGAGCGCCGCGGCGATTGACGAGTAGCTATACGAATCACGCATCGGATACGGACAGATGCCCATGCGCACGCCCACTGCCTGGGGATACACAAGCTCAAACGAATCGGGTTCGGGGTCGGCAGGACCGGGGACGGTTGAGCGCGCAGCATTATCGGCGGCATCGGCATCGCCACGAACAAGCCTGCCCTCGACATCCAGCGAAGCGTTAGCCTCAAACGCCTGCTCGCCAAACGTAAAGTCCGCCAGCGAGATAAGCTCGTAGTCGCCCGGCCTGGAGTTGTCGAACACCAAACGGTCGCTATCGAGCTGCGGCATGTCCAGACTGTCGGCCGGCAGGATGCGGCGCAGCACGTCGTAGGTCAGATCGGTCTCGACGTCGAAGGTCGGCGCCGTCACCTTGCCACGGCTCACGCCGGCATCCATCGCCAAGATCACCAGCTCGCGCGCACGCGTCATGGCGACATAGAGCAGACGAGCCCGCTCTTCGAGCGAAAGTTGCAGGTCGTCGTTGCGCAGGCGGGCAAATGCCTCGGCGGGAGAGCCCGTCGCGCATACGTCCTCCATAAGCTCTGGCGGCAACCACAGCGACGTGCCCTTGCCCTTAAACGCGTGTTCAAACTGCTTTTTGACGTCATCGCCCTTCACGAACGTACCGTCCGCGAGTTTAACGCCGTCGAAGCGTGCCGGCAGCGCCACGACCTGCGCTCCGCCCTCGACGCGACCCATCTGCGCCGCACCGGACGGCTTGCGCACGCCAAAACACTCGGCAACCGCCACGACCGGATACTCCAGACCCTTGGACGCATGCACGGTCATGATGCGTACCGCGCCGTCACCCTCCTCGTTGAGCGCGCCCGGGGCCTCCTTGCCCGCCAAGAAGCGGTCGAAGGCGAGCGCGATGGAGCGCGGCGAGTTACCGAACTCGGCCTCGGCCTCAACCACAGCATCGAGCGCCTTGAGCACGTTGGCGGCAATGGCCTTCCCCTCGGGGCCGCGCTGCGCCAGGCGCACGAACCAGCCGGAGGCATTGACCGCGTCGCGCGCGATGGCGGCGAACGAATCACGTCCCACGCGACGAAGCGCGTAGCGCAGCACCTCGCGGGCACGCGTCACGAGCGGCAGGTTCTGCAAACCCGGCACATCGGAATCGCTCATGATGCCCGCATCGATGTTGCGGCGCGACGTCTCGCCCGTCTGATCGTCGAGTTTGGTCGCCAGCGTCAGGAACTCCTGAGCGCCGAGTGCAAACATCGGCGAGGCCAGCAGTGGCATGAGACCCTGCGCCGTATCGGCCGGATTGGCAAGCGCGCACACCAGGGCACGCACCGTTTGGACCTCGGCAGCCTGGGCAAAGACTGAACCTCCCGCGATAACGCAGTCGAGTCCCTGGTCGCGGAAAGCCTGCGCGTAGACGTCGGCATTAGTCATACGGCCCAGCAACAACACCATGCTGCCCTGTGGCTGGCCCGCTTTAACGAGCGCTTGGAACCGCTCCGCAATCGCACGGGCTTTCGCCTGCGTTCGTTCCTGGGTGCTGCCGCCGGCAACGAGCAGCGCCTGGCGGCGCGAAGCCTTCGCCTTGAGCTTGTCCTCGCGATCGTCACTCGGCTCAAGATCCAAGAACCCCTGCATCAAACCACCGGTATCGCCGTCGAAGACGCGCGCTACGTAACGCAGCACCTCGTCATGACTGCGGAAGTTGCGCACGAGTTTAACGAGCTCGCCAGCAGGGGCGTCGGCCACGGCAGTCGCCTCGGGCGCAGCAGAGGAGCCCACCTTGCGCTCCTGGCGACGGAACACCTCGACCTCGGCGCCTCGGAAGCGGTAGATCGACTGCTGTGCATCGCCCACGGTGCACAGCGCGCGCTCGCCCGCACCCGTCAGATAGCGAATCAGATCGACCTGCATCTGGTCGGTATCCTGGAACTCGTCGATCATGACCATCTTAAAGCGGCCCTCATAGGCAGCTCGAATAGCCGGGTAGTCGCGCAGCGCCTCGTACGCCATGCGCAGCAGGTCGTTGTTGTCGAGCGCGGACTGGCCGGCCTTGAGCGCACGGTACTCCGCCTCCACAGCACGGGCGAGCCCCACCAGCGCATCGAGCGCCGAACCGCCGCAGGCAAGCACGATATTGATAAACGCATCAGCCGCCTCGGCCTTGAGTAGCTCCACCTGCTCCTTAGGAAACGCCTTGCTCGCGCGCGGCATGCTGCACGACATCATGAGTCGCGCCGCATCCTCCATGGTTTTGCCGCTCGCCTCAAACGCGTCGATGGCGTCGAGTGCCGCCTGCGCTTTCTCGGTCGTGGCCTTGCTTGCGCCCAGCGCCGCACGATAGGCATCGGCAAGCGCCGAGGTGTCGGCCTGGCCGCGCGCCACGCACACATCGTCCATGCCGCCCGGCAGCTGGCTCGATAGCTCCAACAGGTCGCGCACCAGGCCTTTGATGGTGGTACCGGCGCCAAACGGCCCGCCCTCGCCCGCCATGGGATACCAAGCGTAGAGGGCCTTAAGCGAGGCGGCAAGCTCGGGCGCGGCATCGGGCGCCGTCGCGCGCCCCAGCACATGCTCGACAGCCTGATCCATAAGCTCATCGGTATCGGTGAGCACCGTGAACTCAGGATCGATGCCCAGCTCCAGCGCGTGCGCGCGCAGGATACGCGAGCACATGCCGTGGATGGTCGAGATCCAAGCGTCGTCGACCGTCAGGGCCTCCTCGTCCATGCCCTCTTCGATAAGCGCACGGCGCACGCGGTCGCGAATCTCGGCCGCGGCGTCTTTGGTAAAGGTAATGGCGAGCACCTGGTCCAGATGCTCGACAAACGGACCGGATTCGGGCGAGAGCGCATAGACGATGCGGCGCGTGAGGGTAAAGGTCTTGCCCGAGCCGGCACCCGCCGAGACAAACAGCGGGCGGTCGAGCGTTTTGACGACTTGCAGCTGTTGCGGCATCAAGGTCGAAAGATCCATGGTCTACACGTCCCTCCTTACAAACGTTCCTTCGTGGTTATACGAGCAGCGCGCATGCGCGGCCTGAGCCGACGTTGGGTCGACAGCGGCAACGTTGCCCGCCTCGAGCTCGCGCAGGCGCTCGGCAATGCCGGTCTCCACGCGGTCGAGCAGCGCATCGAAGTCCATGTTGCCGCCCTCGCCCGGAAAGCCCTTCTTGAGGCCCGGAATGCGGCCGTCGCCGCGCTCTTCCTCGAGCAACTCGGCACTTGCGGCACCACGCAGTGCGGGCTTGCCGCCCTTGGTCGAAAAATAGAGCGCCGCACGGGCATCTAGACCCAGCGCCCGGCGCATGGCCTGCGCGTAGATGAGTGTCTGGGTATGGGGCGGCAGCCAGCGCGGATCGTCGATGGGGGCCTCGCCCGACTCCTCGTCGCGCACCGTGGGGTCGGCGAGCTTAAACTCCTCGACACCCGAACGATGCTTGTAGTCAATCACCACAGCGCGGTTCTCGGCGTCCACATCCACGCGGTCGATGCGCCCGCCGAGCGGCCAGCCGGCATACTCGACCTGGAGCTCGTTGAACGCAAACTCCAGGTAGCGCGGCGCGAAGGGCGCGAGCGCCTCGGACTCGTAGGCGAGCACGCCCTCCAGTTGCGGCAAGATCTCGGCCACCTGGCGCTCCTCCACTGGAGAGAGCGGCACCAGCGGGCCCTCGGTACCGCGCTTGCCGGCGTGCTCGGCCAGGGTCTCGGCAAAGACCTCGTGCAGCAGCTCCTTCGCGCGCGGCAGATTCATGGGCGTCACGCGCTCCATGCCCTCCTGCGGAAGACGTGCATGCAAGTGCTCCAGCACGTCATGGACAAAGTTGCCCTTCTCCATGTTGCCAAAGCCCGCATCGATGGACTGAGGTTTGACGCGATACGAGACGAACCAGCACAGCGGGCAGGTGGAATAGGCCTCAATCTGCGAGGCGGACGTCAGGCGCGGCACGAGTGGCGCGTCCTCGCCCTCGCCATCGCGACGACGCAGGACCAAATACGGCATGGCCTCGGCGCTCAGATGCTGAGGGGCTTCACAGGTCACGCGCTCGCGCTTGAGACCTTCGCCTGCCGCGGGATCGAAGTCCCTTACGATATCGCCCTCACCCACGCACTTCGCTTTGTCGGTGCCAGCGGCTTTAGCGTCGTCAGCGGCCTCGTCGGCGTCAGCGGCCTTAGCGTCGGCGGCGGCCTTAGCAGCTTCAGCGGCCTCGGTATGCGCCCGCAACTCGGTCCACACGGCAGCCGGATAGCACTCGCGCGCCTGGCGATCGTGCGTCACGCGCGCAAGCGCAACCGGGCCGCGTGCCGCCTGCATCGCGTGGCCAAAGCGCACGCGCAGCAAGGCCGCGGGCTCAAGCGTCACACCCTCGCGACCAAGGCTCGCCGCCAGCGTGGCCAGCGGCCCCTCCTCGTGTGAGAGCGGATAGCTGTCCAGATCGACATCGGCAAACAGCACGGCATCGTAGCTGCCGGGGCGCAGAGCCGCCGCATCGGCAAGCGAAGCAAAACGAACCTGAGCACGTGGCGCACGGTCAACCTCGTAGGTCTCGTAATCGTAGGCGGTGCCACGCTTGTCCACCCTGGTGCGAACGCCATCGAGCACGGGCACGGTCGCGGCCTGCGACACGTCGAGCGCGCGGGCGCCATTCATAAGGATGTCGATGACGTGGCGCAGCAGGGCCACCTCCGCCTGGCGACGGGCCTGGCCATCCAAGCTGCCCAGCGAACGATCGGGCAACGCCTCGGCAACGGCAAGCATGGCCTTGAGCGCCGTCACGGGTCTGTCGCGCCACAGCGCCTGGAACACGTCCGAAACCACACACGGCACGTTCTTAAACCAGTTCTCGTCGCTCGCCGCCTTGCGCGCCCCCCTCACCTGGCCTTGGACACTCTGCAGCAGGCTCTTAACGCCCGCGGTAGTCTTGCTACGCGAGAGACGCATATTCTTATCGAAGGTACGGGCATTGACAGCATCAGCGCCCGAAAGCGGGCTGTAAATCCAGTCGGTAAGCTCCGGCGCGGGCCACCACTCGGTCTTTGACGCCGCACCCTCATCGGCGGCCTTCATGCGCTCGATCAGGCCGGCAAGCGCCGCAAACTGCCTGCCCGCAATGGATTGGGAAAACGCCGTGAACTCAACTGTCTCGGCAGCGATATGACGAGCTGCCAGACGAGAGGCGAGCTCACCGAACAGCTGGGGTGCCCGGGCAGAAACAACGAGCACGCGCACGGGGTCGGCGGGCGTTGCAGTGGCTTTATCGGCCTTGGACTCCTTGTACGCTTTCACCAACTTATCGATGGCGTCCGCATAGACATGAGCACGGGCATGGGGGCCGGCGACCTCAATAAAGGCAGGCTGAGCGGCGGTCCCGCAAGCGGCATCAGACGCGACGGCGTCCTCCCCCAGCGGCGCGACCTCAAACAGCACACCGCGGGCATCAAATGCCACGGCAAGCTCCTCGCGCATCGCCGCCTGCTCGCGGGCAAGCAGCACGACGACCTCTCCCCCATTGTTCGCCACGGCAGACAGTAGCTCGAGCAGTGCGTACGTAAACGACGTGATACCGCGCACGCATACGGCGCGGGTGCACGCCGGCAGGCTATCGGCCAGGACACCGGCCATAATGTCGGCCGCCTCGCAGGGCTCGACCATATCTCGACGGTCCAAACCGTCCGCATATGCGCGCAAAAGCTCGAACACACGAGCCTCGGCATCGCTTTTTGGCTCAGGCTGGCAATTGTTTCCACGGCATCGCTCGGCCGTCGTCCCCGCCACACCCGGCAGCACGTCGCGGGCCATGCGCGCAAGCATACGCACCGTGCCCTGGCTGCGCGAAAGCGGCTGCAAATCGGCATCGTCGAGACGCGTTACCATGTCCGAAAACAGCATCTGGCGTTGCAGGTTGTCCACGAAACCGCGCCCGTCGCCCAAAAGCTCCCAAAGCGAGCGAAGCCACGATGTAGGCGTCTTGTAGTCGATACCTAGTGAAACCCCGGCTTCCGCCGCATCATGACGGCACAGGTCGAGCTCGGCAAACGTAGGCGCCAGCAGCACGGCACGTCCGTGGCGGGCAATAAGGTCGGCAAGCAACGCCGACTCGGCATCGCTCAAATCCGTGCCGGCATTGGTGGTATAGATTCGAACAGGCATGGTCCTCCGCTCAAACTGTTCGCAATAATCAATGTATCCATCCTACCCGCCCAAGCGGACAGATTTGCCCCACGCCAACAGATTTGATCCCTTGGGGACGGAGGAAAACGGATCATCAAGGGGGTCAGTCTAACCCGGTGATCCGTTTTCCTCCGTCCCCAAGGGATCAAAAAACCGCCCCCGGAGGAGCGGTTTTGCACAATTCGTTTTTGGCGCGGCCTACTCGCCATCCTCCAGCTTAATGAGGATTTTGCGGTAGCCACCGTACTCGCCGTTGAGCGCCTTGGACACACGGCTCACCGTGGTGGACGAAGCGCCGGTACGCGCCTGAACCTCGACATAGGGCTCGCCCTCGTCCAGGTAACGCGCGACCTGCAGACGCTGCGATAGATCGCAAATCTCACGCGGCGTGCAGATATCGGTCAAAAACGCTTGGATATCTTTCTCGTCGTCCAAAAGGCTAAATGCGTGGACCAGCTGCTTGACATCAGGCTTGTCAAACATGTTCTCGATATTCATCGATCACCGCCAAACCCGCCAAAAGGCATCGAAGTTGATACTGACATCGGGCATCGTTCGCCCGTTCTATGCAATAGGGCAACGCCTGTGGCTTTTGCCCGTAGCAGTTTAGCACACCACCAAACTAAAGCGACAAGACTCTCTGCCAGCGGCACATTTTCTAGGACGAACGCCGTTTTGAAACCGAATGCGCACGCAAGCTCCACGAATATCTGAGACAATGGGCGGCCGAACAGGGCCGAGCCCGCGCATCCATCCGAGTTGCAAAGGTATGTGCCCCTCACGCCCCTCACCACGCCATGCGCAAGAAAGGATTCCCACCATGCGCTTTTTGCTCAACTGGCTTTTGACCTCAATCGCCATCGCGATCGCAACGTTTCTCGTCCCCGGCATTCAGCCCTTCGGCATGGCCGACGCCTGGGTCTGCTTTGCCTTCGTGGGACTGTTCCTCAACATCGTCGACTCGCTCGTCAAGCCGTTCCTGACGGTCATCTCGCTGCCGCTCACTATTATCACGCTTGGTATTTTTCAGCTCGTAGTCAACAGCTTTATGCTCGAGCTGGCCAGCTACCTGTCGGTCAATCTGCTGGGCGCGGGTATCTCCATTGCCGGCTTTGGATCGGCCTTTATGGGCAGCATCCTGGTATCCATTATGCGCAGCATTCTCGACAGCATCGCCAGGAACTAACGCGACCGGATACGGACCGCCACAACACGCCAAAAGAAGGCCGTCCATCGCAACGATGGACGGCCTTGTCATTTGTCGAGCCTCAGAGGGCAGGAAAATCTACCATTTCTACCCCGTCCCCAAATGGCGGGTGGGGCTAGATGACGTAGTCGTAGCCCTCGTTGGGGGCGACGAGCGTATCGAGCGTCACGCCGTCGAGATAGTCGTTAATGAGCTTGTCCAGGTTCTTCCACACGTCGAGCGTGGGGCACTCATCCGAACGCGAGCAGCCCTTGCAGTCGCCGTCCAGGCATGCGACCGGTGCTAGGCTGCCCTCGGTCAGACGCAAAATCTCGCCCACCGTGTACTGCTCGGGCGGGCGCGTGAGCACGTAGCCGCCGCCCTTGCCGCGCATGCCCGAGAGCATATTGGCGCGGACGAGCGTGGCCAAAATGTTTTCCAGATATTTCTCCGAAATCCCCTGACGCGCGGCGATCTCTTTGAGGGGAATACGGCCCGCCGCCTGGTGCTCGGCCAGGTCGACCATAACGCGCAGGGCATATCTGCCCTTTGTGGAAACCAACATATATATAGCTGCCTTTCGGTCTTTTAATTCGTAGAAATTCTAGCCGAAAAATTGGTTTTGAAAATACCTATTCCCGTCAAGCTGGTTAATCGACTCGTAATAATCTTCTATTTCCTATTGTGTTACTAGGCTTTACTGTCTACTATGCTTGCCAACAGCAAAACGAACAACCCATAAGGTTTGTGGGTTTCGCTGCCACACACGCCGTAAAACCATACGGTATCCAGTCATTTGAACACTTTGGAGGTTCACCATGAGCAATGTTTACACGTCCATCGATCAGCTTATCGGCCACACTCCGCTTCTGGAGCTCACTCACTTTGAAGCCGATGAGAACCTCAAGGCCCGCGTGCTCGTCAAACTGGAATACTTCAACCCCGCCGGCTCCGTCAAGGATCGCGTCGCCAAGAACATGATCGACGAGGCCGAGAAGGCCGGCAAGCTCGTGCGCGGCGGCGACTACACCATCATCGAGCCCACGAGCGGCAACACCGGCGTCGGCATCGCCTCGGTGGCGGCAGCTCGCGGCTACAAGGTGATCATCACCATGCCCGAGACCATGTCCGTCGAGCGCCGCAAGCTTATGCAGGCATATGGCGCACAGCTCGTGCTCACCGACGGTTCCAAGGGCATGAAGGGCGCCATCGCCAAGGCCGAGGAGCTGCAGAAGGAGACGCCCAACAGCATTATTGCCGGCCAGTTCGTGAACCCCGCCAACCCCGCCATCCACAAGGCCACGACCGGCCCCGAGATCTGGGATGACACCGACGGCAAGGTCGACATCTTCGTCGCCGGCGTCGGCACCGGCGGCACCGTGACCGGCGTGGGCGAGTTCCTCAAGGAGCAGAACCCCGAGATTCAGGTTGTCGCCGTCGAGCCCGCCACCTCCCCGGTGCTCTCTAAGGGCCAGGCCGGCCCGCACAAGATTCAGGGTATCGGTGCCGGCTTTGTGCCCGACGTCCTCGACACCCAGATCTACGACGAGATCATCCCCGTCGAGAACGACGACGCCTTTGCCACCGGCCGCGCCGTGGGCCACAAGGAGGGCGTGCTCGTGGGCATTTCGTCCGGCGCCGCCGTGTGGGCCGCGCTACAGCTGGCCAAGCGCCCCGAGAACGAAGGCAAGACCATCGTGGCGCTGCTCGCCGATACCGGTGAGCGCTACCTGTCCACGGCACTCTTCCAGGACTAGGGCCCGTCGCCCATAGGTTGAGCCCAGGGACGAGCCGGTCTCCCCTCTCCCGGCAGTCTGAGCCCATCCCATCAGGGTGTCCCACGAGACGTCCGAACTTGCTACAATGTCTGCGGCGCGGAACCAGCCTCCCGCGCCGCTTTTCTTTTTTGGCCATATGCCACCAAGGAGAACCTCCTCATGCACAACAAGCGCGTGCTCGTCGCCATGAGCGGCGGCGTCGATTCCAGCGTGACCGCGTACCTGCTCAAGCGCCAGGGCTGCGAATGCGTCGGTGCCACCATGCGCCTCACCTGCCCCGCGCCCGATCCCGTCACGGGCACGAGTAAGGTCGACCGCGACATCGCCGATGCAAAGGCCGTCGCCGAGCGCCTGGGGATACCCCACCATGTGCTCGACCTGCAGCAGACCTTCGACCACAGCGTTATCGAGCGCTTTGTGAACGCCTACCAGGAGGGGCTGACGCCCAATCCGTGCATTATCTGCAACCGCCATATTAAGTTTGGCGCGTTGCTCGATGCGGCGCTGGACATGGGCTGCGACTACATCGCTACGGGACATTACGCCAAAACAAGTCAGGCGTCCGACGGCACCTGGCAGCTGCACCGCGGCGAGGACCCTAAGAAGGACCAGAGTTACTTTTTGTATTCGCTCACGCAAGAGCGTCTGGCACGCACGATCTTTCCGCTGGCAGGCTTGGACAAAGAGCGCGACGTTCGCCGCATTGCCGCCGAGCAGGGCTTTATCAACGCCCAGAAAGCCGAGAGCGAGGATATCTGCTTTATCGCGGACGGCGACTACGCGGGCTATATCGAGCGCCGCTGCGGACATGCCGCCGAGCCGGGCGATATTGTATGGCGTGACGGCAGCGTGGTCGGACGTCACAGCGGCGCACTGCGCTATACCATCGGCCAGCGCAAGGGCCTGGGCGTCGCGATGGCGCACCCCGTGTACGTAACGGGCGTCGATGCCGCCAACAACATTGTGCATCTGGGCGAGGCCGAGGACCTGACGGCCACAGCGCTCACGGCCAACGACTGGATCTGGAGCGCCCCTGCCGACCGCATGGAGGCAGAGCTGGACGCCGACGGCATTCGCGTGGGCGCCAAATACCGCTACCGTCAAAAGGACCAGGCAGCGACCCTTGCACGTGGCGAAGACGGGCAAATGCTGCTAACTTTTGACGAGCCGCAGCGAGCCATCGCCCCCGGCCAGGCAGTCGTTGCCTACCGCGGCGACGTCGTCTTGGGCGGCGGCACCGTCACGGCAGCCATCAGGTAGCCCCATCCCCTTCATAAGTTGCGGTGAAATAGGGACTGTTTAAGCGTTTAAAACCGCCAAACAGTCCCTATTTCACCGCAACTTAGAGAGGACGGCCTCGGTCGGTACTGCTGTGTCAGCCGAGGCCGCTGCATCGTTAGCGCTGCACGTAGGCGCGGACGAGCTCGTAGGTGTTACGCACGCCGTCCATGTGGCTGCGCTCGTAGTTGTGGCTCGCGTACACGCCGGGGCCGATCAGGCCATGGCGAATGTCGTAGCCGGCCGAGAGCGTGGCCTCGACGTCGGAGCCGTAGTGCGGGTACACATCGATGGCGTAATCGAGCTCCAGCTCGCGCGCGATGTTGGACAGCGTGGTTACCAAGTCGTAGTTGTACGGACCACCCGAATCCTTGGCGCAAATCGACACCATGCGCTCGGTGCAGCCCAGGTCGTCGCCCACGCAGCCCATGTCCACGCTGATCATCTCGCGCGTGTCGGCCGGCACGAAAGCGCCGCCGTGGCCGACCTCCTCGTACACAGTAAAGAGCAGGGACACCTTGCGCGAGAGCGTCACCTCGCCAGCGGCGACGGCACGCGCCAAGCCCAGCAAAATGGAGGCCGACAGCTTGTCGTCCAAGAAGCGACTCTTGATGTAGCCGCTCTCCGTCACCGTGGTACGCGGATCCATAGCGATGATGTCGCCCGTCTGAATGCCCAGCTCAAGCACGTCATCCTTGCTGTCGACATTCTCGTCGAGCAGGATTTCCATGTTCTTCTCGATGGTCTTGACCGGCTCGTCGGCCACGTGCGCCGAAGGCTCGGTGTTGAGAACCACACCCGTGTACACATTGCCGTCACGCGTGTAGACGGTGCAGTTCTCGCCATCGGCCGTAGACCACTGGTGCCCACCAAGCGTCGTGGGACGCAGGCGGCCATTGTCCTTAATGGAGCGTACCATGGCGCCCAGGGTGTCGACATGGCTCGCCAAAACAAGCGGCTCGCCCTCGCCGCCAAGCTCAACCAGCACGTTGCCCTTATTGGAACGCTCAGGGCCAAAGCCCATATCACGCAGGGTCTCCTTTAGATAATCAGTCGCCGCACGGGTATAGCCCGTAGGCGAAGCAATAGAAGTCAGCGTCTTAAGCTGTCCCGCGATATAGGAGAGCGTCTCCTCTAGAGAAGCATCGATATTGGAACCCATATGCATCCTTCCAAATAAAACTAAGACCGAATCCCGATTTTAACCGTTCTACACGTGCAATGCCCTAGAAGCCGAGCCACCTCCAGACGTCCTCGCGCCGATTTTGCGCACGCGCACGGTTTAAAATCCGAATCTTGCATAAAGCTTTTCGATTTCTGCATAAAAATGAGGCATCTTCTTGCTTCGTCTCAGGGTACCCCACTTTGGACCGTGCAAAAAACGGAGTATTCAGCACCGTGGGCCCCAACGGCCCCATCACAAACGACAAAACGATGCGGTTACAGCAGTATTGCGGGTCGTCGCAAAGCAGAAACTCAGTAACAACCCCCTCCACTCATCGATAGCCCACCCACAATGGCTGTCGATGGGCGTCTGCGGGCCACTACGGGCCATTCAAAACGTTATGCATTTTTAAGAGCTTGCTGAATACTCCCAAAAATGCACGCTGGGAAGTGCGCCACCTATCCGCAGCGGGCGGTATGCCTTGGCTTTACCCATCTCGGGGCATCGACACGGCACAAAAAGCCCCGCCGCGCGTAGCGCGGCGGGGCCAGCGGCAAGTCAAAAGACTATATGCCTACGGGCGAAGGACCACCAAACGAGACTAGGCAGCCGGGCAGATCTTCTTGAAGAGCTCGATGACATCGTCGAGCGTCGCCTCGCGCGGGTTACCCGGGAAGCAGGCGTCGGCCATAGCGTCCTTGGCCAGAACCTCGATCTCGTCAGCCTTCATGGCCTCGCAGACGTGCGGGATGTTCACGTCGGCAGAGAGCTGCTTGACGGCGGCGATGGCGGCATCGGCGGCCTCGTCGGTGCTCATGCCCGTGGTGTCAACGCCCATGGCGACGGCGACCTTGGCCAGGCGCTCGGTGCAAACCGGCTTGTTGAACTCCATGGCGATCGGCAGCAGCATGGCGCAGGCGACACCGTGCGGGGTATCGTAGTGAGCGGACAGGGTGTGAGCCATGGCGTGGTCGATGCCCAGGCCGACATTGGAGAAGCCCATGCCGGCGACATACTGGCCAAGAGCCATGCCCTCGCGGCCAGAGCCGGGCTGGCCGGACTTGGCCTCGGCAACGGAGTCGCGCAGGTTCTCGCTGATCAGCTTAATAGCCTCAAAGTGGAACATGTCGGAGAGCTCCCAAGCGCCCTTGGTGGTGTAGCCCTCGATGGCGTGGGTCAGAGCGTCCATGCCAGTGGAAGCGGTCAGGCCGGCGGGCATGGAAGCCATCATGTCGGGGTCGACGACGGCGACCTCGGGGGCGTCGTTAGTGTCGACGCACACGAACTTGCGGACCTTCTCGGGGTCGGTGATGACGTAGTTGATGGTCACCTCGGCAGCGGTACCGGCGGTCGTCGGCACAGCGATGGTGAACACGGCGTGGTTCTTAGTGGGAGCAACGCCCTCGAGGCTGCGGACATCGGCGAACTCAGGGTTGTTGATGATGATGCCGATAGCCTTGGCGGTGTCCATGGAGGAGCCACCACCAATGGTCACGATAGCGTCAGCCTCGGCGGCCTTGAAGGCCTCGACGCCGTCCTTGACGTTCTGGATGGTGGGGTTGGGCTTAATCTCGGAGTAGAGGCTCCAAGCGATGCCGGCGGCGTCGAGCTCGTCGGTCACCTTAGCGGTAACGCCAAACTTGACCAGATCGGGGTCGGAGCAGACGAAGATCTTCTTGTAGCCACGACGCTGGAGCTCGCCGGGGATCTCCTTGATGGCGCCGGAACCATGGTAAGAAATGGTGTTGAGAACGAAACGATTAGCCATTGATAGCCTCCTATCGTGCGCGGGGCACCCGTTACGCCCCGCACTATAAGTCCCATCCTAACGCTTTTGAAACAAAAAACACGTGAGAACGTCAAATAGTTTAAAGCGCTTCAACATACTAACGGGGCCTTAGCCCTTCCCTCCCGACAGCAGCGAAGGCTAGATTCTAGGAGCAATCGCCCAAAGAATACAACCGACTCAGTCTATAAATTGTTTCTGTTTTAGCAATATATGTTTGACAATACGTTTATAAAAAGATACTTTGTAATGAATAACATGCATACAGCAAATAACGTCATTCATTTTGTTAGAAATTGCCCATGCGGTTATTGCAGCTGCATCTACTGCAACGTACAGCGTAATTCTCCGCACGAAGCAGAAGACGGTTCCAATTCGATCGAGGCGATGACACATGGTGGCTAGTGGTCCTAAATCGAGCAAGACAGCTACAAACGAATATCAAATCTCAATTGAAGGTAACCCTTATCCGCATACTCTGGCTCTCATCAACCCAGCGGGAGACAACCTCAACATCAAAAAACATAGGTTCACGGGTCCACTAGGACAGCTATTGAGTCTTAAATATACCGTTTATGACGATGCAAATGAAAAACTCTTCACTGTCGTCGACGGTGGTTTTAGCAACATGCCCAGGGTTGCGCTCATCATCGAACACGAGGAAGTTGCGGTGTTTGATTATGGCCTAAACAGACTTGAGATGAAGTGCGTAACGAACATACCGAATTACACAATAAAAGGTAACTTCCTATTTGGAGATTACGATATATTCAGCCAACGGGAAGTGAAACTATCTTCAGTTATCGTCCTTCAATGTGATAAACAATCGTGCTTTAGCATACAGGTTTTGGATAAAGCCGAATTAGCCGCCGCAATTGGAATACCTACAGCCATTGCCCTTCTTAGGGCTCGGATTGAAGAGCATCTCGAATAAATCGCAAAAAGCAGTTTGTAACAACATTCAGGAGCTAGATAGTTTTTCTGGCTCCTGAATGTTGTTACAAACATGCACCTTAGCGCTTAAGACTCGCGGTCTGCCAGTCAGCTATGATGCGGGCCCATTTCCTGTGCAGGTCACGCTCGCGGTCGATAAACATGATGGTAAACGCGATAAACAGCAGCACGCTCGCCACCGCAATGGCGTGCAGGCCCATGCGCTCGATGCACCAGTTGCCCAGCACGGCGCCAAACACAAAGGTAAAGATCACGCCAAAGTACAGCACGCCGTTTTCCAAAAAGCCGCGCTTGTGGGTGATGATGTAGTCGTCCACGTTTTGCAGCGCGTTGCGCAGGTTACCGATGCACATGGTCGTGGCGATGCCGTGACCATGTATCTTGCGGAAGCTCTCGACCTGCATGCCGCAGGCAAACGAGGTGAGGCAGTTGGCGAGCAGGTTGTAACCGCCACCGGGGATAAAGCTCACGCCCAGTAAGATGACGGCTTCAAAGAACACCGTCACTTGGCGCCAGTGAATCACGCTGCCAAACCGCTCGTGTACCAGGTCGGCAAGCATAATACCCACAGCAAACGACACCACAGGGAAGAAGTAGCGCCCCGCAAGTGCCCAATTGCCCTCCGAGATGCTCACGCCCACGAGCAGGATGTTGCCCGTCTGCGCGTTGGCGAAAACATGATCGCGCCCAATGTACGAATACACATCCATAAAGCCACCGGCGAGCGCCAAGATGATGCCCAGCTCAATAGACTCCGATATCTGTTTGGCACGCTGCATCGTCGTGCATCCTCCTTGTTGACGACTCTCTCGTGCGTTGGCGGACATATAGCCGCCGTTCATACTGTAACCCATTGACAACATGGCGTGCGCGCGAGACGGCCCCTTCGACACGGGGATACACAGTCTGGAAACAAACGGCACCCGCATCGACACGCCGATCCGCCAGCCCATGTACTCCACCAGTCTTTTTAGCCCCGTCCTAAAAAGACTGGTTACAATTACATGCAGCATACAAACACCGGGAGGGATCGTGGCAAAAAAGCCTCAGCACGCTCAGAACAACCAGCGCAGTCAGCAGGGCAAACAGGGCCAGCAGCGAAAGCGCGGCGGTAAGGCACAGGCCACAACCGTCAAGGCGACACCCGTCCGCCCCTGGCGTCCGGGCCGCGACAAGTTCCTCCCCGTCAGCCGCGCCGATATGGACGCGCGCGGCTGGGACCAGTGCGACTTTGTCTACATCTGCGGCGACGCCTACGTGGACCACCCTAGCTTTGGCATGGCCATCATCAGCCGCGTCCTCGACGCGCACGGCTACAAAGTGGGCATTATCTGTCAGCCCAACTGGACCGACCCCGCCAGCATCACGGTGCTTGGCGAGCCACGCCTGGGCTTTCTCGCCAGCGCCGGCAACATGGACTCCATGGTCAACCACTATTCGGTGACCAAGCACCGCCGCCACACCGACGCCTATACCCCTGGTGGCGAGGAGGGTCACCGCCCCAACCGCGCCGTCACGGTCTACGGCAACCTCATCCGCCAAACGTTCAAGGACGCCCCCATTATCATCGGCGGCATCGAGGCGAGCCTGCGTCGTCTGGCCCACTACGACTACTGGCAGGACAAGCTCAAGCGCTCGGTACTGCTCGACTCGGGCGCCGACATCCTCATCTACGGCATGGGCGAGCACGCGATTGTCGAGATCGCCGACGCGCTCGATGCCGGACTGCCTGTCGATCAGATCACCTACATCAACGGTACCGTCTACCGCACGGGTTCGCTCGACGAGGTCTACGACTACGACCTGCTGCCCAGCTGGGACGACCTTACCGCCGACAAGCTCAACTACGCGCGCAGCTTTAATGTGCAGCAGCAGAACATGGACCCCATCACCGGGCATCGTCTGGTAGAGCCCTACCCCAACAGCGTCTATGTGGTGCAGAACCCGCCATCGGCAACACTCACCACAGACGAGATGGACGAGGTTGCCGAACTCCCCTACGCACGCGATTGGCATCCCGACTACGACGCAACGGGCGGCGTGCCGGCCTTTGCCGAAATCAAATTTTCCATTAGCTCCAACCGCGGCTGTTTTGGCGAGTGCTCGTTTTGCGCCCTCACCTTCCACCAGGGCCGCGTACTGCAGATGCGCAGCCACGACTCGATCATGCGCGAGGCCGAGCTGCTCACGCACGATCCCGAGTTTAAGGGCTACATCAACGACGTGGGTGGACCGACGGCCAACTTTAGCCGTCCGGCCTGCGACAAGCAGCTCAAGCACGGCGTGTGCAAGAACAAGCGCTGTCTGTGGCCGAGTGTGTGCAAGAACATGGTGGTCGACGAGAGCGGCTACACGCAGCTGCTGCGCGATCTGCGCCAGCTGCCGGGCGTCAAGAAGGTCTTCGTCCGCAGCGGCATACGCTTTGACTACACCATGGCCGACGCCTCGGACGAGTTTTTGCGCGAGCTGCTGGAGCATCACGTCTCGGGCCAGCTGCGCGTAGCACCCGAGCACGTGAGCGACGCGGTGCTGTCCGTGATGGGCAAACCGAGCCGCGCCGTCTACGACGCGTTCTGCCGTAAATTTGAACGCTTGAACCGCGAATACGGACTCAAGCAGTACGTAGTGCCATACCTAATCTCGAGCCACCCCGGTTCAACGATGAAGGAAGCTGTGGACCTGGCCGAGGCCGTACGCGACATGGGCTACATGCCCGAACAGGTGCAGGACTTCTACCCCACACCGTCCACCATGTCGACCTGCATGTACTACACCGGCGTGGACCCACGCACCATGGAGCCGATCTATGTGGCGCGCGACCCGCACGAAAAGGCCATGCAGCGTGCGCTCATCCAGTATCGCAAACCCGAGAACTACAAGCTGGTACGCGAGGCGCTGGAAAAAGCCGGACGTCGTGACCTGATCGGCTACACCAAACACTGTCTAATCCGCCCCGTGCCGCCGCGCCCGGGCGAGACGTCTGCTGGCGGTGGGCATGGCACCGGCAAGAAGGGCGGCAAGGCCCACGGCGGTGCTGGCGGCAAGGGACCCAAAGGCAGCAAGGGGCACGGCGGCATGTCGCGTGCACAGAACACTGCCGGGCGTAATCGCGCGGCCCAGGGGCGTCAGGGCGCCAACGGAGGCGGGCGTCGCAACTAGGGCAGCGGTGCGCTCGCTGCGTCCATCCCACACGCGTGGCGCAGCGAGCGCATTGCCTCAACGAGGATGACGCCGGCGATAGCGACCGTGATTATCACGTCGAACGGTGTGTTCACAAACCAGAGCAACGTCATGAAATACGACCCGGCATTAAAGGCAAAGTGCAGCAGGATCGTGTAGCGGAGCTTTCCAGTCGTCACGAGCACCCAACCAAAGATGAGGCCGGCGGCACAATCGCCGCGGCGATACCCCACGTGCTTGGGGCCGCCCAGGGCACCATGGCGCCACTCTGCGCGCTCACACGACGCCGGCACCTCCAAAGTGGGCGGCACTGCGGATTAAACGCTCGGAGCGAAAACTCAAAAATAATGCCGCGCACCAGCAGCTCTTCACAAAATGGGGCGCCGAGCACCGTGGTCAGGACGGCCAGGTAGCTCGTGTCGCCCATGCCTGTTTCCTCGACAAGTTCACTGTAGTCGGCCGCGACCTCGGGCAACAGCGACAGCACGGCGTCGGTCACGTAGCCAACGACCACCTGCAGGGCAAGGCCGATCACGATAACGCAGGCGATGCGCCTCCATGCTTTGCCTGCTCCCCCGCCAAGCGGGCGCTCGCCCTGCCAGCGCGTCATAAACGAGCGCGGCCACAGATAACGCCACCACAGCAGCGCCATCAAAAACGACGCCATCTGCGCGGCAGCCTGAAGCAATTGAATATCGAGGTCGTCAATCGAAAAGCCCATGAAAACCGATGCGACGCCCAGAGCGGAGAACAAAACCACGCTCAGAGCGATATCGGCAGCGACGACGCCAAAACAGGCAAGCGCCCAAACCAGCGCATTGAGCATGCCAACCTCCTCCCGACGGGTAGTCATATAAGAACGTCCCCAACGACTAGTCATTGGGGACGTTCTTCAACGACCAGCCGTTGGGGACAGTCTTTGCCAAAAGCCCCGTTGGGTGAAATGTCGAACGGGAAGGTGCCGCAGCGATTGAACGCAGCGATAAACATGCGGATGGCGTTGGACGGCGTGGTGCCCACGAGCTGGGTTGCCGCCGCGAAGGCCGCCTTTTCCTCGGGCAAGACCTTCGCGACAACCGGGGTCATGTGTTCTGCCATGGCGCTTCCTTTTTGAAACGACGGTGGTGCGGATAGATGCGGGCCACGCGGCTGGGCGACGGGCTGTGAAGGCAACCCGATTGGCCCGCATCCGGAGTTTGTTTCTGCTGCGTTGGTATTACTTGGTATTCCTAAGTATTACCCCGCAGATAGAATAGCACACCCGACCCCATGGGAGCGGAGGAAAACGAATCATTTTGTTGCTGAGTTAGTATTTAGAGCGTGATGATGTCCGAGATATCGAGGGCCTGAGCGTCGGCGACATCGTGCGAGGCAAGCAGCAGCATACGGCCGTCGAGCAAGTCGAGCACGACCTCGGCGCATGCGTCGCGCGCAGCGGTATCTAAACCGGTAAAGGGCTCGTCAAGAATCACCGCGCCGCCCGGGCACAGCAGGGCTCGAGCGATCTCGACGCGACGGCGCTGCCCGCCCGAAAGCTCGGCCACGCGAGCATGTACATCGACCCCCGGCACCAGCAGGCGCAACAGGGCCGCAGCACTCGAGGCGTCCACGCGTGCATCGGCGCACACTAGCACGTTATCCAGCGCCGCGGCGGACTCGACCAAGCGAGCATCCTGAAACACCATCGAGCACGGCGCGCACTCCCCCGCTGCCAACGAAAGCAGCGTCGACTTGCCCATGCCCGAAGCGCCCATCACACAGATACGCCCACCCGCGGGCACGTTGAGCACCAGACCATCCAGCGCCGGCGCCCAGGGCGCGCGATCGCCCACGGCAAGCGCAAGCTCCGCTGAAGTGCCATCGCTCGCAGCCCCCGCACGCCCACGCAATCCATGCCCATGCGCCCGCACGGCAACATGCCACGCCACGGGCCCCGAAACCCGCAGCAGCCACACTAGCACGCGCTCACACGCCCACGAGGCGGCAACGACCAGCACGGTCCAAGCCAGCAGGTCGGCCGTCTCAATCAAAAGCTTCGCCTGATAGATGCGCTCACCCACGGTGCCCACCGCCATGCCGATCAGCTCGGCTGCCACACCGGCCTTCCAGCTCATGCCGATCACGGCACGCGCACACGAAAGCACAAACGGCAGGACTTCGCGCCAGGTGTGGGCGCAAAACAGTCGCCAGCCCCGCACGCCATGCAGACGAAACATCTGCTCCAGTGGCTTATCCACCTGCGACAAGCCTTCGACCAGTGAGAAATATACGCCCGGCAGCGCCATCAAAAAGACCGCCGCGATGCTCACACGTGCCGACCCCAGCCAAATGAGCAGCAGGACCACCACGCAGGCAACCGGCGTCGCCTTCACAAACGAAAGTGCCGGCGCCGCCAAGCGGGCAAACGCCCGCGACCGTACAGAAATCCCGGCCAACAAACCGCCGCATACCGCGGCAAGAGCCAGCCCGCCCAGAATCCGTACGCCCGAGCCCGCCAAAATCGCCCAGGTACCGACAGCGCATACCAGCCGCAACAACGCCGCCACGACAGCACCCGGCCCCGGCAAGATCAGCGGCTGCGCCACCAGCGCCGCCACCAGCATCCACACGGCAAGCCAAAAGGCGGCGACGGCACCTGCTGCCGCCACCGCCTTCATACGCTCTGTCATTTGTCGAGCAAACGCACGCACGGGCTACTCCAAGTAGTAGAAATCGTCAGCCGGAAGTTTACCACCCACGGCACTCGCGTCCGCGTCGGCCAGCACCTGCAGGTACCCACCGAGCGCCGCCTTCATGTCCTTCCCCGTCTGGCACACGAGCATGCACCCGGGAATCGCCTTTTCGGCAATCGCGGCGTTATCCACGATGCCCGCATCGACCACGGCCTGGGCCCAGTCCGCCGGCGACGCGTTCACGGCCTCAACGCTCGCCGCGTGGCAGCTCAGGAATTCCGCCACGGCCTCGGGATGTTCCTCGGCAAACGTGCGGCGCACCACGGTCACGCCCGTCAGCAGGCGCGAACCCGTGTCACCTGCCAGCTCATCCCACACATCGGTCAGACTTACCGGAGCCGACAGCTTGCCTTCGCTCTTGGCGATGGCGGCGGTCTTGAACGGCTCGGGCAGCACGCCCACAGCAGACGGATCGGCAAGCAGGGCCGACAGCACCTCGGTGGGCTCGCTCTTAAACTCGAGCGTCACCTGGCCGGTCAGGCCCGCGCGCTCCAGCAGGTAGTTCATGACGTACTCCGGCGTGATGCCCTTGCCCGTCATATAGACGGTGCGGCCCGCCAGATCGCCAAACGAGGCCACACTCGCATCGCCCGTCACAACGCTCAGCACGCCCAGCGTGTTGATGTCGATGACCTGCACCGCGCCCTCGGTCTTGTTGTAGAGCACGCTCGCCACGTTGGCGGGCACTAGGGCGATATCGACATCGCCCTGAATGACCTTGGGCACGATCTCGTCGGCTGCGGCGCTGATCGCAAAGTCGAACTCGTTATCCGTCTCGCCGCTCGCCGCCTGGTCCATAAACCTCACCAGACCGATCGACGTCGGGCCCTTGAGCGAGGCGACGTGCACCTCAACCGGCTCCGCAGCAGCACCGGCGCCGTCCGTGGCAGCCGAGCCCGCGGCGGACCCGGCACCGACAGCCCCGCCGCCACAGCCCGCGAGCGCAAGCGACAACGCGCCCACGGCGAGCGCCGAGGCCAACCCCCGGCGCGTCATCTCAACATCAAACGCGCGCATCGTTAGCACTTCCCCTCGTTAGGCATCGACCAGGCGTGATGGTCGGTATGCAGCAACTCCTCGGCCAGCGGCGAGAGCGGCGCGCCCAAAAACTCGCGGTAGCACGCCTGAACATCGGGGTTCTCGTGCGAGAAGCGAATGTCCGCAGCGGCATCCAGCCCCCAGAGCACCTGGCCACGCTCGGCCGCCAGTTCACAGCCGTCGTGGATGGGCTGACCGCCGCCGCCGACGCAGCCGCCCGGGCATGCCATGACCTCAACGAAGTCATAGCTCACACGGCCGTCGCGAATCGCGTCGAGCAGACGCGCGGCGTTGCCCAGCCCGTGTGCCACGGCGACGCGCACCTTGGTGCCATCGATATCGGCCACGGCTTCTTTCCAGCCGTCCAGGCCGCGCACATCAGTAAAGAAGTCGGCGTCGGGATTCTTGCCCGTCACCAGGTAATATGCCGAGCGCACGGCGGCCTCCATCACGCCGCCCGTGGCGCCAAAGATCACACCCGCGCCCGTGCCAAAGCCCAGCGGCGTATCGAGCGGCTCCTCGGTAAGCGTGTCGACGCTCACGTGGCTCGCGCGAATCATGCGTACCATCTCGCGCACCGTCAGCGCAACGTCCACATCGGGCACGCCGCCCTCGCCCACCATGCTCGGCAGCGCACACTCGGCCTTCTTGGCCGTACACGGCATCACGGACACCACGAACAGGCGCTCGGGCTCCACGCCCAACACCTTGGCGTAGTACGTCTTGGCAATGGCGCCGAACATCTGCTGCGGCGACTTGGACGTGGACAGGCTGTCGACAAACTCCGGATAGCGCGCCTTCACAAAGCGCACCCAGCCCGGGCAGCAACTCGTGAACATGGGCCAGCCGCGGCTGTCGCCCTCGCCCTTGGAGGCAGCGCCCAGGCGCTCGAGCAGCTCGGAGCCCTCCTCCATAATGGTGAGGTCGGCCGAGAAGTCGGTGTCGAACACGTACTCAAAGCCCACGCGGCGCAGCGCGCAAGCCAGGCGTTCGACGGTAGCCTCCTCGCGCGGAATGCCGAGCTCCTCGCCCCAGGCGCTACGCACGGCCGGCGCAATCTGCACCAGTACGATCTTGTCAGGATCGGCGAGAGCATCGAACACGGTCTCGGTATCGTCACGCTCGCGCAGGGCGCCCGTCGGGCAATGCGTGATGCACTGACCGCACGCGACGCAATCGGTCTTGCCGATCGGCGCACGCCCGCGGGTGCCCACGGCGGTATGCGTGGCGCGGTTGGTCAGGTCCCAAATCCCTAAGCCCTGCACGCTCTCGCATACCTTGATGCAGCGCATGCATTTGATGCACTTGTCGTTATCGCGGATGATGGGGAAATCGAAGTCCCAGCCCTCGCGCGCCAGGTGCTGCTCGTACGGCAGATAGAAAATGCCAAGGTCGTTGGCGATGGTCTGCAGGTTGCAGTTGCCGCTGCGCACACAGCTCGTACAGCGCGAGTCGTGCTGGGACAGCAGCAGCTGCACGTTGGTGCGACGGGCCTCGCGGGCCTTGGGGCTGTTGGTATGGACCACCATGCCGTCGAGCACGTAGTTGTTGCAGGCGGCAACCAGCTGGTCGCAGCCCTCGACCTCGACCACGCACACGCGGCAACCGCCGATCTCGTTCAGATCGCGCAGGTAGCACAGGGTGGGAATCTGGATGCCGACGGACTTGGCCGCATCCAGGATCGTGGTGTGCTCGGGCACCACGACCTCACAATTATCGATCGTGAGCTTGACCATGTTGAGTGCTCCGCTTTCGGTGTTGTCGCTGACAGTGGTTTTGTTGGGCTCTACCATTCCAGGTTCCTCCCTCCGCGGAACGCGCCAAAGCCAAAGTGGTCGCAACGCAGGCAGCGGCTTGCCTCCTGGCGTGCCTCCTCCTCGGTAAGACCTTGCTCGACCAGATTCCAATCGTGGATGCGCTCGCCGGCTTCGCGCTCGCCCAGCTCGCAGCGGCCGCACTCGTGCTTGCCCTTAAACTGCACGGTCGGCAGCTCAACGTCGAGCTTGATCTTGTGGTCAAAGCCCAGATAGCGGTCGATATTTGCCGAAGCAACGCGGCCGGCGTTGATGGCACGGATGACGGTGGCGGGGCCGGTCTGGCAGTCACCGCCGCTAAAGAGGCCATCGAAGTTAGGCACGGCGCCATCCGAATCGGTGACGACGCGACCCCACTTGCAGGCGATGCCCATGTCCTCAAACGGCTTGGAATCGATGTCCTGGCCAATGGCCACAAACACGCGCTCGCAGGGAATGACGCGCTCGGGCGTGGCGGCGGCACGCGGGGCCGGACGCCCACGACGGGGCTCGCCGATGATCTGAGGCTGCACGCGCAGGCCACTCACGCGACCTTCCTCGCCCGTCTCGATAGCGAGCGGGGCGGTCAACTCCAGTACCTCGCAGCCCTCGGCCTGGGCGCCGGCGATCTCGGCGTCCTGGGCCGTCATGTCGCAGATGCGACGGCGGTAGACGATGCTCACCTTTTCGGCACCGCAGCGCACGGCGGAGCGCGCCACGTCCATGGCCACGTTGCCGCCGCCGATGACGCACACGCGCTGGCCGCTCAGGTCGGGCAGCTCGTCGTCGCCGATGGCGCGCAGCATCTTGACGGCCGACTCCACGCCGAGCGCTTCCTCGCCCGGAAGGCCGAGCTTCTTATCGCTGTGGGCGCCAATGGCCAGGTAGACGGCATCGAACTCGTCGCGCAGGCGGGCAAGTTCCTCGCCGTTGACGGAGTGATCGAGCTCAACGTCGATGCCGGCGCTCAAGATCCAGTCGATCTCGGCCTGCAGGCGCTCGCGCGGCAGACGGTAGCTGGGAATGCCGTAGCGCAGCATGCCGCCCATGTGGTGACGCTGCTCAAAGATAGTCACCTTATGACCCATCACGGCCAGGTAGTAGGCACAGGAAAGGCCGGCCGGGCCGCCGCCGATCACGGCGACGCGCTTACCGGTGTCGTCCACTACATGCGGCTTGTGGTCGTTGAGGTCGCTGTGCTCAACGGCAAAACGCTTGAGGGCGAGGATGTTCATGGGATCGTCGACCATGCCGCGGCGGCAATGCATCTCGCAGGGATGCTCGCACACCAAGCCGCAGACGAGCGGCAGTGGGTTGTTCTTGCGGATGACCTTGACGGCGTCGGCATACCGGCCTGCCTCGACCAGCGAAATGTACCCGGGAATGTCGACGTGCGCCGGGCAGCCCGAGACGCACGGGACGCGGGCCTCGCGGTCAAAGCCGCAGGAGTGCTCGCGGATGTGATGCTCAAAATCGTCACGGAAGCCGCGAATGGCCGTGAGTGCCATGGCGCCGGCTTCGTAGCCGATGGCGCAGTCGTTCGAAAGGTAGATGGTGCGGGCCGTGCGCTCAATCAGGTTGAGCGTGGACTCATCGGCGCGCCCTTCGAGCACATCGGCGAGCAGGTCGCTCAGCGCGCTCAGGCCCACACGGCAGGGTGTGCACTTGCCGCAGCTCTGGGTGGAGCACAGGTTAACGAGCGCTGCCGTAAACTCAACGGGACACGGGGCGAGCGAACTCACCGCCAGACGGCGTCCGAGCGCATCGTGCAGGTCGTCCATGACGGCCTGAGCGTGGCTGCGTTCCATTACGTGCAGTCGAGCCATAAGATCCCCTCTCACATGGCAGCCCGGAGGCGAGACCGAGCGAAGTTGCTACACGCACAACACTGACCTATAAAATTGTTTGGCAGCGACACGGTTCGGCAGGCGGTATGAAACGTCGTCCTTAGCGGTGAAAACGAACATTTCCGCAGATAAATGCCATATTTGATAAAACGCGTTACCAATGACAATGCCCCGTCCACGCAATCACGTGGACGGGGCATTGCTCTAGGTATGCGGCCAGCGACCCTGTTGCTTTTACTTAAGCTCGGGCCAGAAGTCCTTGTTGGCCTCGATCATGTCGTCGAGAACCTCCTTGGCGACCTTCATCGACGGCACGGTCTTGTTCAGCGTAAAGGCCTTGAGCGCCTTCTCGTACGAACCCTCGATCGTGGCCTCGACCACGAGCTTCTCGGAGTTCAGCTGCTGCATCATAAGACCCTGCTGGAACAGCGGAATGTTGTCGCGGCTGATGACCTCGGGGCCGTTCTTGCCAATGTAGGCAGGCAGCTCGACCATGGCGTCGTAGGGCATGTTGGGGATAGCGCCCTTGTTCTCGCAAATGACCAGGAAGCGCTGCTTGGTGTCGTTCTTCAGAGCGATGGCCAGGTCGGCAATCCAGTCGCCGTGGCTGCCCGCATAGAACGTGCTCTCGTCGATCTCGCCCGTCTTCTCGTAATGGTCGATGCCGTCAAAGAGGTTCTTCTCGCGCGTCTCCTCAACCTCGTTTGCACGAGTGCGCTCGGGGTTGGAATGCTCGACGAACTCCTTCTGCTGCAGGTAGTAGTTCAGGTACGTGTTGGGCAGGTACTCCGGGAAGCACTCCATGATCTCGTACTCGCCCTTCCAGACGTAGTACCAGCTGCCCTTGGTGTGGCGGTTCTGCTCGGGGTGCTCGTCGGTGGCTTCCTCGGGCTTCTTGGACATCAGCGAGCTCATGCCCTTGAGGTACGAATCGGGCAGCAGGATCTCATGCTCCTTGATGTACTCGCGCAGCTGCGGGAGCACCTCCTCGCCCTTGTGGCGAATCGAGGTGAACCAACCAAAGTGGTTGAGGCCAAAGTAATCGTACTCGACATCCTTCTTGTCGATATCGAGTGCGGCGCAAACCACGTCGATGATCGCGATCGGCATGTCGCAGATGTTGATGATGCGAGCGTTGGGACGCAGCACGCGGCAGCCCTCGGAGACGATGGCAGCGGGGTTGGAGTAGTTGAGAATCCAGTAGTCCTTCTTGGCGTACTTCTCAACGTCATCGATCAGCTCGACCATGGGGAAGATGGTGCGCATGCCGTAGGCAAGGCCGCCGCAGCCGCAGGTCTCCTGACCAACGCAGCCGTGACGCAGCGGAATCTTCTCGTCCTGCTCGCGCATGGCATAGCCGCCCACGCGCATCTGGGCAAACACGAAGCTCGCGTCGGTAAAAGCCGTCTCCTTGTCGGTGGTCACCGTGAGCTTGATGTCCAGGCCAAGGTCCTCGTGCAAAATCCAGTCCACGAGCACGCCGATCTTGCGCTGGCGCTCCTCGTTGATGTCGTACAGACGAATCTCGTCAACGTCGAGCTCGTCCTTGCGCAGGGCGATGGACTTGACGATGCCGGGGGTAAAGGTGGATCCGCCACCACACAGAGTAATGATCATTGTTTACTGCTCCTTCTCAATTGCGTTTTCGACCTTGTCGCGCATCTCGGCAACCTTCATGCCAAAGATGATCTGGATATTGTTGCCGTTGCGGTTGATGCCGCTGTTGGGCACGTGGTTGATGAGGCTCTCATCGATGAGGTCCGGGTTCTTAACGTTCACGCGGAGACGCGTAAAGCAGTTCTCGAGCTCCTCGATGTTGTCCTTGCCGCCAAGACCTGCGACCAGGTCGGCAATGCCCGCATCGACGCCCTCTGCGGGAGCCGCGGCAACAGCGCCCTGCTTCACCGCGACAGACGCGGCGGCCTCGCCCTCGGCAACGGACTCGGCGAGCTCGGACTCCTCCTCGCGACCAGGCGTGTGGAGGTTGAGCTTCTTAATGAGGAAGGTAAAGAGGAAGAAGTACAGAGCGGCGTTGACGACTCCGAGCACGAGCATCATCGGCCAGTTGGTCTTATCGACACCGAGGACCAGGTTGGAAACCACGATGTTGATGATGCCGCCTGCAGTCGAAGCGGGCACGGAGAGGACCTTGAGCAGGACCAGGAAGATGCCGGAAAGAACCGAGTGAACGACAAAGAGCACGGGAGCGGCAAAGACAAAGAGGAAGTCCATGGGCTCGGTGACACAGGAGAGCACAGCGGTGATGATCAGCGGGATGATAACGGCCTTGGTCTTATCCTTGTTCCCCTTGTAAGCGGTGAAGATAAAGGCGAGACCGATACCGATGTAGGGCCACAGGTTGTTGAAGGTGTAGCTGTTGAAGTAGGTGCTATCGGAGAAGGGCTGGCCCGTCATTGCCATCTCGGCGACACGGATGGGATAGGCGCCGGCGATAACCTGATCACCCAGCGTAAGGGTGCCGCCCACATCGGAGAACTGGAACGGGGTGTAGATGAGGTGGTGCAGACCGGTGGGAACGAGCAGCTTGTTGAGCATGCCGTTGATAAACAGACCAATGTTGCCCGACTCCTTAATGATGCCGGCAACGGAGGAGATGGCACCCTGAACCGGAGGCCAAACGATGCAGAAGCCAGCGCCCATGATCCAGGAGATGATGATCATGATCAGGAACGGAAAGCGAACGCCCGAGAACATCGAAAGGGCAATGGGGAACTGCTTATTCGAGTACTTGTTGAACACGGCACCGGTGATGCAACCAAGAATGATGCCGCCAAACACGCCGGTATCGAGCACCTGAATGCCCATAACGGTGCTCTGGCCGGTTCCGGTAAGGCCGAGCATGCCGCTCGCTTCGGCAAGAGAGCCAGTGGCGTTGAGCACGATGTTATTGGCCTGCAGGAACAGGAAGAACGACATCAGGGCGATCAGCGAAGCATGGCCCTTGTTCTTCTTTGCCATGGCGCCGGCGATGCCCACGCAGAACAGAATCGAGAGGTTGTTGATGATAAACATCAGCGACTGATAGACAACGGCGCCCACAAGCTGGAACGGACCGGAGCCCAGCACGGGAATCACGGCGCAGATGGTCTTGTTGGTCAGAATGATGCCCACGATGAGCAGAATGCCGGCAACCGAGAGATACATCATCGGCTGAACGATCGACTTCGCGAACACCTCCAACGGCGCTTTGAAATTGAACTTCTTTTTTGCGGTCATAGCGGTACTCCCCTTCCTTTTCCGCAAATTAAGACAGATGTGCCCTGGACAAGGCCATAAGCCCTGCCTTATATCAATCGATGTGTGGGCACGTTATGCCTAGAGACCAGGTTCTCCAAGCAGGTTAACAATGTGATATGCGAGATAACTCTTCTCGGCATCGGTAACGACAACGTTATAGGCAGACGACAAGTGGGCGGCTATGGCGTCCGCGCACGAGAACGCGCACGGATACTTAGTTTCATCGATTCGGAACAGCGCATCGTCATTGATCTGCCCGGCCGCGGGGTCAAGCGCCCGCTGTGCGAAAAACTGCAGGTGGCGGACGAAACGCTCATAGGGCAACGAGGTGTCGTCGAGGGTCGCAGCGTAACGATCGGAAACAATCGCGAGTACGTCGCGAACAAGCTGGACCGAGATGATGAGACGGTCGGAGCGTTGCGGCATGGTGGCGTTGACGATATGCAGCGTAATAAAACCCTGCTCTTCTTCGCTCATCTGGATGCCCATATACTCCTTGACAATCTGCAGCGCACGGCCCGCAAGCGCATACTCCTTGCGATAGAACTGTTGGATCTCGAGCAGCAACGGATTCTCACAGGGGACGCCCTTGCGCTCGCGCTCCAAAGCAAGGCCGATATGGTCTGCGAGAGCAATGAGGATCTTGTCGTTGATATCAACATTGAGCTCTCGACGGAGCATCTGAACAATGTCCTCGGCAATCACGAGGTTGACGGTGGGAATGGACTCCAAAAGATGTGCCAAGCGGTCAATCGTACGCGAATCCTGAGAAGTGCCCTCCTGCAGCGCATAGGTCTTTTCGACCGATGTTTCATCGATAGCGTCGCCGGCATGACGGCCAAAGCAGAGACCTCGACCGATGACAATGAGCTCGGAGCCATCGTCCGAAGTGACCATTGCGACGTTATTGTTAAAAACTCGCTTGATAACCACGGTACCCACCACAAGAATTTACTCGGAAAGCCAGACGACAGGCTCTTTAACAGCAACAGGGCCGGAAGCATGCTCACGAAGAGTCGAGTTCTCCGAGCGCTCGCACACGATAACGAAGACCGTAGGATCGAAGCCGGCGGCGCGAACCACGTCGAAATCGACCTCGACGAGGGGCTGGCCCGCGTCGACATGGTCACCCTGGGCAACAAGCGCATGGAAGCCCTTGCCCTCAAGCTTAACAGTATCGATTCCGATATGCAGCATCACCTGAGCAGAGCTGTCGTCGGGCATGATGCCCAGCGCGTGCTCAGTCGGGAACAGCGCCGCGATGGTACCGGAGACAGGAGCGCACACCGTTCCCTCTTGGGGAACCACGGCAACGCCATCGCCCACTGCACGGCTGCTAAAAGCGGGGTCCTTGGTATTTTCTAGATGAACAAGCTCGCCGGAAACAGGGGCGAGGATTTCGAACTCGGAAGCCGCAGTCGTCTGCTTATCCGAGCCACCCATCAGGCGAGAAAAGAAACCCATGGTGGCATGTCCCTTCATAAATATAGCCCAACCAAAATCAATCGAATGCGCCCATTGAGACGCGCGCGATCAAAGACTTTGGTTGGGCCCACGTCCGAGGGGACTCGGTAACCTTCCGCATTTCTTTTTACGGGGGTTATTGTAGACAAGCCCAAAGCCGGAACAATCATTATGACCGGCGAACGGTATTTTTTCTCCGATAAACGGTATTTAGGCAGCACCTAGGGACACTCCTTGTTTGCTGCATTGAGGACAGGTAACTTTGCACCAATCATGAGTTGCGGTGAAATAGGGACTGAAAAGCCGCCCAAAAGGCCAAAACAGTCCGTATTCCACCGCAACTTCAAGACGTTGGTGCAGATTAACCTGACCTCTTTGCACCAAAAAGGGCCCCGAGCATAGTCTGCTCGGGGCCCCTTGGTTCACCTCGCTCTAGCGGGCGATGCGTGTGTTACTTGCGCTTGCCGCCGCCGTCACCGGGGCGACGGGAGCTACCGCCGCGCTTGCCGCCACGATTGTTACCATAGCTGCCACGGTTATCGCGACCGCCGGCACGACCGCCACGGGAACCGGCCTGGTTGCCGCCGCGACCACCACGGTAGCCGCCGCGACGCTCTTCGCGGGTATCGTCGTAGTTGCGCCAGTCATCGCGACGATCGCGGCTGGCACGCGGATCACGGCGATCGCGCGGCTCACCAGAACGACCGGCACCGCTGCGCCCGCCATTGCCGCGAGCACCCTCGCGACGCTCGCCACCGCGGCCACCGCACTCTTCAAAGCGCTTGCCGCCACGGGACTCACCGCTGCGGGTGCCACGCTCACCACGACCCTCGCCGCCGCGACGCTCGTCACGGCCACCGCGCTCGCCATCGCGACCGGAACGACGACGATCGCCCGAGCCACGTTTGCCGCCACGCGAGCCACGGCCCTCGTCCTCGCGCTCGACACGGCGACGACCACCGCGGTCCTCGTCCTCGCGGCGACGGCGATGTGCCTCGCCCTGGAACTGCTTGGCACGGCGCTCGGCACGGTTACCTCGCGGGGCCTGCTCGGCAGCGCCAGCACGCTCCTCGGCAGCCACCTCGCGGGCAACGCTCTCCACGGCCTCGTCCACGCGAGCCTGAACGCCCTCGCGCACACGGGTCTTGCCGCCGCGCTTGGGACGGCTCGGACGCTCGCCGTCGCCGCGACGCTCGTCGCGACCGCGGTTGGAACGACCGGCCACATCGCCGTAGTCATCGCCGTTGCGTTTGCCGTCGCGACGTGCCTGCTCAAGCTTCTTCTTGCTCTTGGACTTGCCGCGCTTGGTCTTCTTCTTCACCTTAAAGGCCGCAGGATTGCGCTCGGGATCAACCGCGGGCGGATTGGGACCCACATGCAGGTCGCCGGCCTCGTAGATGTCGGCGGTCTTGTCCATGAGTTTCTCGATCTCGTAGAACTCATCGACATCCTGCTCGGTCACAAACGTGATGGCCCAGCCCAGCTCGCCGGCGCGGCCCGTACGGCCAATACGGTGGATGTAGTCGGTCGGCTCGGCCGGCACGTCAAAGTTCACGACGTAGCGCACATCGCTGATGTCGATGCCGCGGGCAAGCACGTCGGTTGCCACCAGCACGTCGACGGTACCGTCGCGGAAGGCCGAAAGAGCACGCTCGCGCTGGGCCTGGCTGCGATTGCCGTGAATTGCGGCGGCCTTGATGCCCTTGCGCTCCAGACGACGGCAGCAGCTGTCGGCACGGTGCTTGGTGCGCATAAAGACGATAGTGCGCTCCGGGCCTTCCTTTTTGAGGAACTCGGGCAGCAGGTTGTTCTTGGCCTCGATGGACACCGGGAACACAAACTGGTCGACGGTGTCGGCGGTTGACGTGGCGGGCGCGATCTCCACGCGGGCCGGGTCGCTCACCAGGTCGGTGATCTCGCCCACGGCCTCCTCGTCGAGGGTCGCCGAGAACAGCAGCGTCTGACGCTCGGCCGGCGTCTCGCGCACAATACGGCGAACGGCAGGCAAAAAGCCCATGTCGAGCATGCGGTCGGCCTCGTCGAGCACCAGTACCTTGACCTCGTCCAGGTGGCAGGCACCCTGCTCGATCAGGTCGACCAGACGGCCCGGCGTGGCGACCAGGATATCGCAGCCGTACTTGAGGGCAGCGGTCTGCGGCTTGTAGCTCACACCGCCCACGACGGTCACGGCGACATGGCCGGTGACGTCGGCGATTTTGCTCGCGACCTCGTCGATTTGCTGGGCAAGCTCGCGCGTGGGGGTGATGACGAGCATCACGGGGCCGCGGCCGTTGCCCTCGGGCTTTTTAGCACCGCGATGGCGGTTGCGGCCGCCGCGCTCGCGTACGGGTTTGGGAGGAGCGATGTGCTCCAGGTTGTTCATGGTCGGCAGCAAGAAGGCGGCCGTCTTGCCGGTGCCGGTCTGAGCGGCGGCAAGCAAGTCGCGGCCTTCGAGCACCACAGGAATCGAACCGGCCTGCACGGGCGTCGGCGCCGTGTAGCCCAGGTTCTCGATAGCACGGAGCATCTCGTCCGAAAGTCCCAGCTCGTCAAAGGCGGGCAGGCTCTCGGTAGCGGACTCGACGGCCTGGGCAGCATTGGCCTCATCGGCGGCATCGAAGGCAGCCTGGGTCATGGCCTCGCGGGTCTCGTCCAGAATCTCGGCGTCCGTGACGTCGGATACAGAATTACGCATATGTTGTTGTTCCTTATCTGCACGCGTTATGGGCACGGCATGCGGCCGCGCGAGCGTGCTTGGTAGTGCGCTAATACATACAAAAACAGGTGCGCACAGAGAGGACGTTGCTCAGCACGCTGGCGATCGCTTTGGCAGCCCTATCACGCGCCGTCCAGACGCAGCGGCCCTAAGCGATGGAGCAGATTCGCCGCAGGTTAGTATACCCGTACTCCGCATGCCCCCACGTAAACCACAGATGACGGGGCGGCCGGGATGTGCGCGGGTTGATTGTCTCAATCTGTAACATCTACAGGGTAAAACCGGGTCCTGCTGTTACAGATCGAGACGTTGAGTTGCCAGCCAACGGTTTATCTCAATCTGTAACAGTAACTCGGCAAAAACCGGTCTTGCTGTTACAGATTGAGATATTTAGCAAGGATGGCCAACGACTGAACAGCCATCCTCAACCGTAGCGAAATGTCATACATTTCAACTCCAACTAGACACCCCCAGGGGGTATGGGTGTATAGTATCGGCAGGTTAACAATTCCAACACCGAACCACAGAAAGGAGAAGCCATGGCTCAAGATAAGTTCGACGTGGGCGGCATGACATGCGCCGCCTGCCAAGCGCATGTGGACCGCGCCGTGAGCAAGCTCGACGGCGTCCAAAGCGTCGCGGTCAACCTGCTCGCCGGTTCCATGATGGTCGACTACGACCCCGCGCAGGTCACCCCCGACGATATCTGCACCGCCGTCGACCGCGCGGGCTACTCGGCCTCGCCCGTCGATGCGGGCACCGGTGCCGCCGGCTCAAACGGCAGTGCGCAAGCCAGCTCCGGCGCCGCCCATATGGAGTCGCCCACCAAAAAGCTGGAGGCCGCCGCCTCCGCCATGCGCACCCGCCTCATCATCTCGATCATCTTCCTCATCCCGCTGTTCTACATAGGCATGGGGCACATGCTCGGTTGGCCACTGCCCGGCATTTTCACCGACCACACCCACAGCATGACGCTCG
Source organism: uncultured Collinsella sp. (assembly GCA_902466395.1). Lineage (GTDB taxonomy): Bacteria > Actinomycetota > Coriobacteriia > Coriobacteriales > Coriobacteriaceae > Collinsella. The sequence goes on along the minus strand of CABQQR010000004.1, from coordinate 8,039 downwards.
CGCTCACCGAGCTCGTCCTGCTCATCCCCATCGTCTATGTCAACGACACGTACTTTATCAACGGGTTTAAATCGCTCGCGCACGGCGTGCCCACCATGGACGCCCTTATTGCCGTGGGCGCCACCGCTTCCATCGCCTGGTCGCTCTACGCCATGTTCATCATGGCCGACCAATTAGCCGCGGGTCAGGTCCACGAGGCCATGATGACAGGCATGGACAATCTGTATTTTGAGAGCGCAGGCACCATCCTGTCGCTCGTCACCGTGGGCAAATACCTCGAGACGCGCAGCAAGTCCAAGACCGGCGGCGCTATCGAGGCGCTCATCGACCTGGCGCCCAAGACCGCGACCGTCGTGGCAGAGGACGGCGCCGAGACCACCATCGACGTCGATGGCATCCTTCCCGGCCAGATCCTGCGCGTGCGCCCCGGCGAGTCCATCCCCGTTGACGGCGTGGTGCTCGAAGGCAGCTCGGCCGTGGACGAGAGCGCGCTCACCGGCGAGTCCATCCCCGTGGAAAAGACCGCCGGCGACACCGTCAACGCGGCCACGGTCAACCGCACCGGCTCGTTTACCTTCCGCGCTACGCGTGTGGGTGCCGAGACATCGCTCGCCAAGATTATCCAGCTCGTCGAGGACGCCAACGCCACCAAGGCGCCCATCGCCCGCATGGCCGACAAGGTCGCCGGCGTGTTCGTGCCCGTGGTGTTCGCGATCTCGGCCGTGACCTTTGCGGTGTGGATGGCACTGACCGGCAGCATGAACGAGGCGCTCACTTCCGCCGTGGCCGTGCTGGTGATCAGTTGTCCGTGCGCGCTCGGCCTGGCCACGCCCGTCGCCATTATGGTAGGCACCGGCAAGGGCGCCGAGATGGGCATTCTGTTTAAGAGCGCCGAGGCGCTAGAGAACCTGCGCAGCGTGGGCACCGTGGTGCTCGACAAGACGGGCACGGTCACCCACGGCAAGCCGGCCGTGACCGATATCGTGGTTGCCACGCACGCCGACGGCTCGTCCGCCATGAGCGAAAAGGCGCTGCTCAAGCTGGCTGCCGCGCTGGAGCGATCAAGCGAGCACCCGCTGGCCGAGGCGATTATGGCCGAGTGCGAGTCGCGCGGAATTGTCGCGCGCATGGTCGAGGACTTTGCCGCCGTGCCCGGTCGTGGCGTTACGGCGCGCGAGGGGCAAAACGCCATTGCAGCCGGCAACGTACGCCTGATGGACGAGCTGGGCGTTACCGTGCCCACGGGTCTTGCCGAGCAATTTGCCGCCGAAGGCAAGACGCCGCTGTTCTTTGCCAAGAACGGCGAGCTTGCCGGCACCATTGCCGTGGCTGACGAGGTCAAGGAGACGAGCGCCGGGGCCATCGCCGCACTGCGCTCGCTTGGCGTCGACGTGCGCATGCTCACCGGCGACAACCGCGTGACGGCCGAGGCCATCGCCCGCCGCGTGGGGCTGAGCAGAGAGCAGGTCATCGCCGACGTCCTTCCCGCCGACAAGGAACGCCACGTGCGCGAGCTGCAGGATGTGGGCAGCAAGGTCGCCATGGTGGGCGACGGCATCAATGACTCCCCCGCCCTGGCGCGCGCCGACGTGGGCCTTGCTATCGGCACCGGCGCCGACATCGCCAAGGAAGGGGCGGATGTGGTGCTCATGCGCAGCGACCTCATGGACGTCGCACGCGCCATCGAGCTGTCGCGCGCCACGATCCGCAACATCAAGCAGGACCTGTTCTGGGCGCTGTTCTACAACGGCATCGGCATTCCGCTGGCAGCGGGCGTGTTCTTCCCGCTCACCGGATGGCAGCTCTCACCGATGTTCGGCGCCGCCGCCATGAGCCTGTCGAGCGTATGTGTCGTGTCCAATGCGCTGCGCCTGCGAACCTTTACACCATCAGTTGCGGTGAAATAAGGCGTAACATGCTTAGCTAAACCGCTATTTAGTCCGTATTCCACCGCAACTTTAGGTACTCAACGAAAAGGAGATAATCATGAACTACATCGTTAAAACGTCTGGCCTTATGTGCGGCCACTGCGACGCCACCGTCGAGACGGCGCTGCTCAACGTGGCCGGCGTAACCGACGCCGATGCCGACCACGAGACCCAGACCGTCCAGGTAGAGTGCGCCGACACCGTGACCGCGGAGCAGCTCGCCGCTGCTGTCGAGGCCGCGGGTGAGAAGTTCCACGCCCTTTCGGTGACCGCCGCATAACGACCCGCACGTACCCCCCCCCGACCAGAAACGAGGACCCGCCATGATGGCAGACCACAAATCGGTGACCCGCATGCTCAAGACGGCACGCGGCCAGATCGACGGCATCTTGCGGATGGTCGATGAGGACCGCTATTGCGTCGATATCTCCACGCAGCTCATGGCCACACAGGCGATCCTTGCGCGCATTAACGCCGACGTGCTCAAGGCGCATATCGAGGGCTGCGTGACTTCGGCAATCGAATCGGGCGACGAAGACCTCAAAGCCGCCAAGCTCGCCGAGATCGAACGCGTCGTCGACAAGCTCTCCAAGTAATTGGGGACATTGGGGGCAGACTTCTTTGCACCATCTTGGTGTATCGGGGACAGGTATGTTTGCACCACATTGGCGCAGATTAACCTGTCCCCCTTGCTCTAAATCGGGTATAAAGGCGTGCAGCATATCGAACGAAAGGCAATTTGCATGAATGACTTTATGAAGGGTCGCAATGGTGCTGACGAGCTCACCATCGTGATGGGTTTTGCCGGCATCGTCATCGCGATGATCGGATCGATGGCCCGCATCCAGTGGCTCAGCTGGATCGCCATCGCCGTCATCGTGATTGGCGTGCTGCGCGGCCTGTCCAAAAACATCGATGCACGTCGCAAGGAGAACGACGCCTTTGTCGCCGCGACCGCGAACGTCCCTGGCTTGGGCAAATTCGTCGCCAGCTTGGGCGGCGGCGCTGCGGCGGCCAACGCTTCGCGCACAGCCGGAACGAGCAAGGAAGACTTTGAGCGCGCCAAGCGCACGGCCAAGAAGATGTGGAAGGGCCGCAAAACCACGGCATACCTCAAGTGCCCCAACTGCGGCCAGATGCTCTCTGTTCCCAAGGGCAAAGGCAAGATCCGCGTCACCTGCCCCAAGTGCCACGCCAAGATGGAAACCCGCTCCTAGCGCCCGCACGCGGGACAAATTAATCAGGTTTGTTTGTCCCAAATCTTAAGTATTTGTTCGATAAAAAAGCCGAGGCCTCGTGTTGAGACCTCGGCTTTTTGCATGCGGCAACGGAGCTGTCCCTTTGTCTCGTCTACGCCACGCCGTCGCGGGCAAGCTCCTCAGCCAGCGCTGCGGCAGGCATGGCCACAATCGCGTCGAGCTCGGCATCGACCTCGGGGATGCGCTTCACCTTCAGCTTGCGTACCAGATCGCCGCGGCACATCACGTGCATCGGTTCGCGCAGAACGCACAGGTTATTCAGCGGGTTCTCGCGCGTCACCAAGATATCGGCCGACTTACCGCACTCGATCGTGCCGGTCTCGCTACCCAGCCCCAGGAGCTCGGCATTGACCTGCGTGGCCGTATGCAGCGCAAAGGCGTTGCTCACGCCCACGTACTTGGCAAAATAGGCCACCTCGCGCCACATGTCGTACTGCGTCACGAACGGGCAGCTTGAGTCCGTGCCCAAGCCCACCTTAACGCCGGCATTCAGCGCCGCACGAGCACTCTCGATAATGCCCGAGCACACGATGTCGCCGTTCTTCTTTTGCGTATCGGTCGAATGGGTCTTTTCCGGGTCGAGCAATACAAACGGTAGCGCCGGGCTGATCGTGCAGGTAACGCTGGGCGCACGTCCCTCGAGCTGCGTGCCCGCGGCGCCACGGTACAGCTCCAGGATCTCGGGCGTCATCGGGGCACCGTGCTCGATCGTATCGACGCCGGCCTCAAGCGCGGCCTTCACGCCCTCGGTACTCTCGACATGGGCCATAACCGGCAGGCCCACCTCGTGCGCCGCCTTGCACGCCGCCGCGGCAACCTCCACCGGCATACGCAGCACGCCCGGCTCGCCCACCTCGGTCGCATCGAACACACCGCCCGTTACGAACAGCTTAATGACGTCGGCGCCGCGCGCATACAGGTCTCGCACCTGCTCGGCTGCCTCGACGGGGCTGTTGGCCACCTGGGCGAACAAGCCCGCGCCATGGCCGCCCGGCACCGTGACGCCCGTTCCCGGCGCTACCAGGCGCGGACCCTGATACTTGCCGGCGTCGATAGCGTCGCGCACGGCAATGTCGGCAAACAGCGGGTCGCCCGCGCCGCGCACTGTGGTCACGCCGCTTGCCAGCTGCTGCTGGGCACTGCCCTTGAGGATGCGGCGGACGATGGCACGGCCCACGGGATTATCGAGTTTCTTCATCAGCGCTCCCGCATCGCCGGCCGAGACAGGCTTGCCCGAGCCGCACAGGTGCACGTGCATATTGATGAGACCGGGCATGAGATACGCACCACCCAGGTCGATAACCTCGGCACCTGCAGGCGCCTGTGCCACAGCACTCGGCCCCATCCAAGTGATGACGCCGCGCTCAACAGTCACGGCCATATCGGGTTGCGGCTCCATATGTTCCGAACCATCCAGAATGGTCGCATTGATAAACAACGTGGAACGATCGGCAGTCGCCATATCGAGCTCCTCCCTCACGATTAACTTGAACATTTGTCCATTATTACCTAGTCCCGCTGGATTGCTGCAGACGCATCGGTTAACGGAAGGAAGAGAGGATGTGGGGGACGGAATACGTTGCAGTCCCATCCCAGCGGCACTAGGGAAATCTCTCGATCTATAACAGGTACAGGGTTATTGGGCCCCTTGATGTTACAGATCGAGACATTCGGTCGACGTTTCACCGGCTTGTCTCGATCTGTAACAATTACGAGCTCAAACAGCCTCTAAACGTTACAGATCGAGACAAAACCTCTCAGCGCCCATACCACTGGCATCTCCACTCCTCAGCCAATTCAGCCTGCCGAGGAATACCAGCCAGCCTCATTTTCTCGACCAGCTTCCCCGGGTCTTTGAGTTCGTTAAACGTAAACCGAAGCACCTTATGCCCGAGCATTGTCAGAGGAGATTCCCGCTGACGCTCTGTCACGAATGGGTCGACCGACTCCCGACCCTCGCCGTTCTGCAAGGTATACTTCCCCTTTCCGTCGAGCTCGCCGATGACACATGTTCCGTCCTCGAGCCGCCAAAAATAGTCGACACGAAACACTTGGCTCGGATCGAGCGGGTCGCGAAACTCCACCTGCAACTCTGGCACCGGAAAACCGTATGCAATAAAGAACGCCCGAAAACGAGACTCGCCGCCGTTTTCGGACAGCCCGTCCGCATACGACGCGATCACCTGCGCTCTGCGATACCCTCGTCTGCCCTCGCAATCGGAGCGGAGGCGCTCGCACAGACCATCGTGCGATACGCCTCTTGCCCTCAATGCAGAATCGGCAATCGCCAACCCGTACGAAAACGGCGCGCGCAGCAGGCAATCCTCCACCGTACGCCAAAACGACGTCACCTGCACGCCGTCAACTTGTTCAAGTGCGCCCGCCGCTTGCGGACGCAACAGCCGACATCCTGCGCTCAGCGGCACCGAGCAACCTGTCTTAACAAGATATCGTGACCCAAGCAGATCATTCGGCACCTCCAGACCCCACAAAAGCGCCGCGTCATAGCCCCAAAACGCCCAATCGGGATGAAATTCCGCAAGCCCTTTGATGGTCCGCAGTGCTCGCTCCGCCGGTGTCAACGTATCCCAATCATGTTGAAAGCAGAACAAATACGGCTCGGGCTCCGCAATGTCATCGGTCCCCACATGACGCCGCAGCCACATGAGCTCGGCATTGTCGTGCGTCACAAGCAGCACGCCTAGTTCAGCCGCCTCCGTGAGCCTGGCAAGCATCCTATTCCGCGCCAACGTGTTGCGAGCCGTATGCTTGTGTTTGAGAACGGTATTAGACACTTCCATCACCACCATATCGGACAAATGGGCCATCGCCGCCGCTGCTGCCGCCGACAAACGTCTCGATCTGTACCAGGTAGACCGGTTTTTTGTCCCTAAACGTTACAGATCGAGACATAAAGACAGAAGGCAAGGCAGGACAACGCCAGGTCCATCCCCTACTCCCACTCCTGCTCGTAGATGTTGAGTGACTTCACGTACCGCCCCTGGGCGCCCATGATGTCGCGGACCAGACGCAAGAAGAAGCTGATGCACGAGGTGTCAAAGCCATCCTGCAGGTCCTCCGGATGCACCGCACCAGGCCCATCGACCGCCGTGTCACTCAGGCGTGCGATGTCATACAGATAGAGTTGTCCCGCCGTCAGCCAGACATCGTCGACGCAGGCGAGGCGCACCGCAATCGCTCCGTCGCTCCAATGCTCCTTTTGCACGATATGCGGGTCGTAGACATCAAAGCGACGGTCGGCGCGCGTGTCCTTCAGCGCGACCATACCAGTCGCAGGATCCTTGTCCAAAATGCCAAAGCGCGAGAAATACTGCGTGTCGCGTACCTGCTCGAGCCGCTTGAGCGAGGCAGGCGAAAGCGATGTCGGCGGCTCTTCAACATACAGCTCGAGCAGCGTCTTGCCATGGCGATAGGGGCGCTCGAAGAGCAGCCAATCGGTAAATGCCATGTTGTAGGCCATGATTTCGTTTTGCGAAGGCTCGGTGCAATAGCTGAGCCACGGGTCGACAATGATCTCGAACTGTTCGCGCGCCGGCTCCAAAAACTGGAACTTCCGCAGCATCCAAAAATGGGCCATGTCGGCAATATCGTTGCCGACGGCTTCAGCCAGCTCTGCTCGGTCAAAAGCGTGGTCAGTCATGGCATCCTCCTCAAACTGATAGACCTCAATTTGAGCTTACGAGGAGGGTGGGCAGCCACGACCAGCGCGGGCAAAATAGGCCTCCGGCTGCAAACCAGATGCTGACCAAACACTTGACGAAAAGCTTGACCGAAAATGCGCACCACAACAAAACAGCAGGTAGACATAGACAGCCAACCCGCCCTTTTGAGCCAGATGCCCGCAGCCACCACAGAAACAACAGGTGGCCACAGCCAAAGAAGTCGACAAATGAACACCCGTACGTCGGCAAACGAGCAAACTGCTCGCAAATCCGCAAGGAGTGTCCCCGAGTGCCGACAGAAAAGGAACGTCCCTAACTGCCGGCACTTAGGCGGCACTTAGGGACGTTCCTTTTAATATGAGCAGGACATTGTCAAGAGGCAAAATCGGGCCTGGCCCCAACGATATGGGGTCAGGCCCTCTCCCTATATCAACCCGTCCGCGGCGACCTCGGCGTGTCTTACCGACGCTCGTCTTTGCAGTTTAATATCCGCCCGTGGCGATCTCTCGCTGGGCAATCCGTTGCTACGGCTGAGGCTTCTACGTCGAACCGACAGTCTGTGCACGCGTGTGGCGCCCTGGGCGCTCGCAGAAAAGGGACCTGAGGTTCGCCTCAACGGCTTCGGATCGAACCGCTTCCGGGGTGACTGGCTTATGTGCGGGGGACCGCCCCCTACGCCTCCTCGGCCATGAGGCCGACCGCCCACACCCAGCAGGCGAGCTCGCGCGCCGTGGCGACGTTCGCCTTGTTGCCGTGGACCCCGCGCGCGAGCAGCGCCTCCCGCCTCTCGACCAGCCTCCGCACGCCCTTGGCGGCATGCCTCCGGGCGCCCCGGTCCGGGGCCTGGCCCTTGGCGAGGTCCTTCGGCCGCCCCGAGCACGTCAGGTAGTGCCACGCGGCCTCGACCAGCGTCTTCCTCAGGTGCTTGTTGCCGGCCTTGGTGATCGCGCCCCTGTGGTCGCTCTCCCCGCTGGAGTGCTCGGAGGGCGTCAGGCCGACCCACGCCGCGAACGAGCGGGCGTTCCTGAACCTCGAGAACTCGCCGGCCTCGAACACGAGGTCGGCGGCGGACGCGGTGTCTACGCCCTTGAGGCAGCGGAGGGAGTCGACCCTCTGTTAGCGCTACTGTAAAAACAACCATTTTGACCAACGCTCAACAACCAATCATG